>JAFGSX010000495.1 GCA_016934455.1 Deltaproteobacteria bacterium | reverse complement strand
GCCCTCGTCCGACTTCGCGGCGCTGGCCGGCACCTCGGACGTGGCGATCCCCAACCGCGGACGGGTGCTGTTCCTGGCGCTCGAGGGTCGGCTGTGAGGCGCGGCGCCGCTCTCGCCGGGTGGCTGGCCGGTGCGCTGCTGCTGGCGCAGCCGCGGGTGGCGGCGGCGGACCAGGTGTTCGTCGTCGTCGACCGCGAGACCCGCGCCTACCGGGACGCCATCGCCGGCATCGAGGAAGCCGGGCACCGGGTCGAGCGCATCTCCGCGACCGCGGTCGAGGTCGCTCGCCGCGGTGCTGCTGCCCCGGCCGACGCGATCTGGCTCGGCATGGGCCCGTCGGCGGCGAAGCTGCTGACCACCCTCCCGGGCACGCGCCGCGCGGCTCTGTTCGTGCGCGAGCAGCAGGTTCCGGCCGGCGTCTCGGCGGTGACGCTCGAGGTTCCGCCCGCGCAGCAGCTCGCCTGGATCAAGGCGGCCTTTCCCGGCCGGCGGCAGGTGATCGTGCTGCGCCAGCGCGGCGGCACGGCGGTGCCCGAGGAGCCGCTGCAGCAGGCGGCCGCCGCGCTCGGGCTCGAGCTGGTTTTCGCCAGCGTGACGTCGAGCGGTGACGCGGTCGCCGCGTTCGAGGACGCCGCCCGCCGGCGCAGCCAGTCGGCGGTGGCGTGGCTGCTGCCCGATCCGATCGCCATCAACAGCGACACCATCGCGCCGCTGATCCAGGTGGCGCTGGCCGCGCGCATGCCGGTGGTCGGTTTTAGCGACTACTTCTTGCGCGTCGGGGCCCTGGCCGCGGTGACCGTCGACTACCGGGCGTGCGGCCCGCAGGCGCTGCGGCTGGCCGGCGGGCAGGCCCCCCGGGTCGAGCCTCCGACGGCGGCGCGGCTGACCGTCGACGGCCGCCTGGCCGAGAGGCTCGGCATCGCGGTCGCCGGCGGCGCCGGCATCGAGGTGCAGCGATGAGCCGGCGGCCGCTGATCGCGCTCGGGCTGCGCGGACGGCTGGTCGGAGCGGTCTCCATCGCGCTCGCCGGCCTGCTCGCCGTCACCGGTGTGCTGGTGGTGCTGCGGTCGCAGGCGGCGCTGCTCGAGGTGCAGGAGAGTCACTTTGTCGCGGTCGCGCGCCAGTTGGCCGAGGCGATCCGCTACCCGGTGCTGGCGCGCAGCTCGGCCCTGCTGCAGCCCAGCCTCGAGGTCTTCTCCCGCACCCCGGATCTGCTCGAGGTGCAGATCCTCGACGAAGGCGGCGGCGAGCTGGCGCGGGTGGAGGGCAGCGGCGCGCCGCGCGACCGGCGTGGCGACAGCCGCGTCGGCACGGTGCAGGTCGCGGTGCCGGTGACCACGGCGGCCAGCGCGCCCGGCGACGACGGCGGCGAGCTGGCGACCTTTGGTCTGGCCGCGCAGGGCGAGCCGCGGCTGATCGGCAAGGTGGTGGCCACCTTCTCGACCGCCAGCGCCGTGCGCATCCAGGCCCGGGTGCGCAACGAGTTCATCCTGGCCTTTTTTGCCGTCGGCGGCCTGGGCGTGCTGGCGGTGCTGTGGCTGGCCGCGTCGGTGGTGCGGCGGGCGCGGCGACTGGCCGGCGCGGCCGCCCGGGTGGCGCATGGCGACCTGGGGGTGCGGGTCGAGACCACCGGCGCCGACGAGCTGGCGGCGCTGGCGCACGACTTCAACGCCATGACCGCCGCGCTCGGCGAGCAGCGGCGCGCGCTGGACGAGGCCGCCGCCCAACTGGCCGAACGCGAGGCGCTGTCCGCGATCGGCCGCGCCACCGCGGTGATCGCCCACGAGCTGAAGAACCCGCTGGGCATCCTGCTGGGCGCGGCCGAGATCGCTGCCAATCCCGAACGGCCCGAGGCGGCTCGGCGCAAGGCGGCGCAGATCATCGGCGACGAGGTGCGTCGGCTCGAGCGCACGCTCGGCCAGCTTCTGCACTACGCGCGGCCGACGCCGCCCAGCCGGACGCCGGTCGACGCGCTGGCGCTGTGCCGGTCGGTGGCGGAGCGCGCGGTCTACCCGGGCGGGCCGGCGCAGGAGGTGGCGCTGACGGTCGATGGACAGCCGCTCAGCGCGCTGGTCGACGAGGCGCACGCCAGCCAGATCCTGCTCAACCTGATCACCAACGCGGCCCAGGCCGGCGCGCAGCGCATCGGCGTGACCGTGCAGCCCGCGGCCGAGCGCATTCGCATCGACGTGGTCGACGACGGGCCCGGGATCGATGCCGAGGTGCGCGATCAACTGTTCCGGCCCTTCGTCACCACCAAGCAGCACGGCGCCGGGCTCGGCCTGGCCGGATCTCGGCGCCTGGCGCGCGACAACGGCGGCGATCTGAGGCTCGAGGAGGCGGCGGCCGGAGCGCATTTCGTGCTCGAGCTGGCGGCGGCGCCGGCGCAGGAGAAGCAGCCATGACCCATCGCATCTTGCTGGTCGAGGACGAGGTCAATTACCGGCAGGTGCTGGCGATGATGATCGCCGACCTGGACCTGCAGCTTTTCGAGGCGGGCGACGGCGTCGAGGCGCTCGAGATGCTCGGCAAGGAGGATGTCGACCTGGTCATCACCGACCTCAACATGCCTCGCATGGACGGGCTCAAGCTGCTGGCCGAGCTCAACGCCCGGCACGCCGGGTTGCCGGTGGTGGTGATCACGGCCTACGGCACGGTCGACTCGGCAGTCGACGCCATGCGGCTGGGCGCCATCGACTACCTGCAGAAGCCGTTCGACGAGGCGCGGCTGCGCATGACGCTGCAGCGGGTGCTGCGGGTCACCGACCTGATGGCCGAGAACAGGCGGCTGCGCGATGCGGTCGAGAAGCGCTTCGACTTTTCGCAGATCATCGGCGAGAGCGAGGCGATGGTGGCGGCGCTGCGCATCGCCGGCCAGGTCGCCGCCTCCGAGGCGACCGTGCTGGTGGAGGGCGATAGCGGAACCGGCAAGGAGCTGGTGGCGCGCGCCATCCATTACAACAGCCGCCGCTCGTCGGGGCCTTTTGTGGCGGTCAACTGCGCGTCACTGCCCGACACGCTGCTCGAGGCCGAGCTGTTCGGTTCGGAGGCCGGTGCCTACACCGGGGCCACGCGCAAGCGCAAGGGGCGGGTCGAGCTGGCGCAGGGCGGCACGCTGTTCCTCGACGAGATCGGCGACATGCCGCTGCTGCTGCAGGCCAAGATCCTGCGCCTGATCCAGGAGAAGACCTTTACCGCGCTGGGTGGCGAGCAGGAGCTGCGCGCCAACGTCCGTTTCGTCGTCGCCACCCATCGCAACCTCAAGGCCATGGTCGACGACGGCAGGTTCCGCGAAGATCTCTATTACCGCGTCACCGGGCTGCGCGTGCGCCTGCCGCCGCTGCGCGAGCGCGGCGACGACGTGCTGCTGCTGGCAGAGACCTTTATCAAGCTCAACTGCCAGAACCTGGGGCGGCCGCCCCTGGCGCTTTCAAAGGCCTCGGCGGCTGCGCTCAAGCTCTACCCGTGGCCGGGCAACGTGCGCGAGCTGGCCAACGTGATGGAGCGCGCCGTGCTGCTGTGCGAGGGCGATGCCATCGACGCCGCGGATCTGGCGCTGGGCGAAGGCGATGCGCCCAGGCCAGCGGCGCCGCGGCCGGCGCCGGCGCCGGCGGCGACCGGGAGCGCGGCGGCCGCCGCGGACTCGCTATTCGCGCTGCCGGGCGAGGGCATCAATCTCGAGGAGGTCGAGCGCGATCTGGTGCGGCAGGCGCTGCAGCGCGTCGGCGGCAACAAGAGCCGCGCCGCCAAGCTGCTCGGGCTCAGCCGCGCCACGCTGCGCTATCGCATCGAGAAGTTTCACCTCGAGCAGGAGGCGCCCGGGGAGTGATTCGAGATCCGTCTGGCCCGGATCGCCGTCGCCCCGCCGACCTCGAGCGGTTCTGAGGCGTGGGTTTTGCCGTGTACATCCACAGCGGGACATTGTTAGAAGTTGCGGTCGCCGGCCTCGTCCGCTCCAAATTCGGTTCGCTTGGCCGGTGCGAGCCGCGTCTCGGAGATCACTGATGAATCGTCCCCAGATCCTGGTCGCGCTGCTGCTGCTGGTCTGCGCGGCGGCGCTGGTTGTGGGCGTGGTCGAGCTGGCGCTCACCGATCGGCAGGCCGCCGAGCCGACGGCCGAGTTGCCGGGCTTGATGCAGGATCTGTGGGCCGAGCGCGGCGGCCGTCCCAAGAAGGACGGCATCGGCGTGGTCGAGGTGAGCGGCATAATCCAGTTTGGCAGCGATCAGAGCAGCCCGTGGGCCTCGTTCGAGCAGACCGCAGACAAGGTGGCGCAGCGCATCCGCGAGCTGCGGCGCGAGCAGCGCTGCAAGGCGATCGTGCTGCGGGTCAACAGCCCGGGCGGCTCGCTCGCCGCCTCGCAGGAGATCTTCGAGGAGGTACGGCTGACCGCGCGCGAGGCCAAGAAACCGGTGGTGGTCTCGATGGGGGACATGGCCGCGTCGGGCGGCTACTACATCTCGGCGCCGGCGACCCGCATCGTGGCGCAGCCGGGAACCATCACCGGCTCGATCGGGGTCATCGTCTCCGGGCTCAATCTCAAGGGCCTGCTCGAGCGCCACGGCGTCAAGGTCGACGCCATCACCAGCGGCAAAAACAAGGACACGCTCGCCTACTACCGCGACCTGCGGCCCGACGAGCTGGAGCTGCTGGGCAAGCTGGTGGACGAGGCCTACGGGCAGTTCCTGGCCGCGGTCTCCGAGCACCGCGGCATCCCGCTCGACGATCTCAAGCCCAACGCCGACGGCCGGGTCCTGCTCGGCAGCCAGGCCAAGCGGCTCGGGCTGGTCGACCAGCTCGGCTCGTTCCACGACGCCGTCAAGCTGGCGGCCGAGCTGGCCGGTATCCAGGACGAGGAGCCCTACCTGATCCGGCGCGGCGAGAGCCTGTGGGAGAGGCTCGATCTCAACCTCGGCGGTCTCGTCACCGGCGGCCGTGGCGTCGAGCGCGCGGCGCGCGCCCTGGCGCTCTCGGACGCGGCGCGGCATGGCTCGCTGCGCCAACTGCCGGTCTCCTACCTCTACCTGCCGCCGCTGACGCCGCTGGCGGCCGCCGAGGCCATGCCGTGAGCGCGTTGCTCGCGCTGGGCGCCGATCTGTTCGCCGCGCCGACCCAGGCGGTGCGGCGCGCTGTCCAGCACCCCAGCGACGGCCTGCTCGGCGCGCTCTTCCTGTGGGGTGTGCTGTCGCAACTGGTCAGCCAGGGACTGGTGGGCGGCGGCTTCGCCCTCGGCGGCGTCGCCGCGCTGCTCGGTGCGCTGCTGTCGGCGGCGCTGGTCGCGCTGGGCGCCAGCGCGCTGTTCCACCTGACGGCGAGCCTGCTCGGCGCCGAGGGTCGGGGCGCGCACCTGCTGCGGCTGTTTGCGCTGGTCTTCTTTCTCAACGCGCTGCTGCCCCCATTCGCCCTGATCGGCGGCGCGGCCTGGTGGCTGGCGCGGCTGGCGGTGGCGGGCTGGCAGCTCGCGCTGCTGGTGGTCGGTGTGCGCGAGATCTACGCCGTCGACACCGGTACCGCGCTGGCGGTCGTCGCCATGCCGACGGCGGTGCTCGTCCTGGTCGTGCCGTTGGCGGCGCTCTTCGCGCTCGGCGTCGGGATGCTGCACCTGCTCTAGCGCATCGCGAGCCGCGCGCGCACGGCCGCGATCAGGGTGTCGACGCCGGCGCCGGCGCCCGCGTCGACGCGGTCGAGCGCGCTGGCGACCGCGGTCATCTCCGGAGTCGCGTGAGTGGCCAGCACGGCCAGCGCCGCCCGCACGACGTCGGTGTCGCGCGCAGCCAGCAGCGCGGCGAGCAGATCGATCTCAGCGCGCTCGATCGGCGGGTGGTGGAGCAGCCGGTCCAGCAGCGCGAGCGCGGCCGTGATGCGCTCGCCGTCGCCGCTGCTGAGCTGGCCGCGCGCCAGGTGCCGGAGCCGGGCGCGGCGGTCGGCGTCGTCGAGCGTATCCCCCGCCAGCATGCCGGCAAAGCCGCGCAGCAGCGGCGCGTGCGCCCGCGCCACCGGTCGCCCGAGCGCGCTCACGGCGGCGTCGAAGCACTCCGCCGGGATTCCGATGCGGCCGAGGCCGCGGGCGGCCTCCTCGACCACGAAGGGATCGCCGTCGTCGAGCAGCCTGCTCAGCGCCCGTGCCGAGTCGGCAAACGGCAACCGCGCCAGCGCGGCGGCGGCAGCGGCGCGCGCAAAGCGATCCGGGTCCGCGCACAGCTCGCTCAGATCGTCGACGATGTGCTGCTCGCTGCCGGTCAGGCAGACGGCCAGCGCGCGCAGCGCCAGCGCGCGCAGGTTGGCCTCGGCCGGACCGTCGCCGCCGCCCGCGGCCACCATCAACAGAGCGCCGCTGGCGTCGGGGGTCGGCTGCTGAAGCAGTTGTTGCACCGCGGCGGTGCGGATCGCGAGCGACGGTTCGGCGAGGGCGTTGATCAGCGCCCGCTGACCGCGAGCGCCAGCGCCGATCAGAACCTGCGCGGCGCGCAGTCGCGCGCTGCGGTTGCCGGTGGCGAGCTGCCGCACCGCGGCGCGGACGTCGGCGTCGGCCGCGTCCTGGGCCAGCCGCGCGAAGCTGGCCAGATCGGCGGCGCCCACCTCGACCGCGAGGTCGCCGCCGGGCGCTGGAGCGGCGTCCGCGGCGGCTTCCGGGTCGCGTTTTGCGCCGAGGCGATCGAGCGCGGTATTCGCCCACGAGCGGACGTCGGGGTCGTGGTCGCGCGCCAGATCGACCAGACGGGCGCGCGTCGTCGCGTCGGCGCCGGCCGGCTCGACCAGCTCGGCCACCGCGCGCAGCAGCACGGCGCGCACGTCGTCATTGTCGTGAGCGGTCAGCGCGTCGAGCAGCAGCGGGGTGGCGCTCCGGTCGCGCAGCCGCGACAGCAGCAGAGCGGCGCGCGCCGCCACCAGCGGCCGCTCGGCGAGCGCGATCGCCTTGCGCAGCAGCGGCCGCACCTCGGGATCGCTGGCGACCAGCGCGCGCTCGGACGCGGCCCGGCGCACCGCGTCGTCGGCGTCGAGCGCGTTGATCCAGACGTAGAGCTGCTCGCGATCCGAGGTCACGATCGGGCGTCGGCAGAGGCCGTGGCCTGGGCGTCGGCCGCCACCTGCTCCGCGGCGGCCTGTTGGTCGAGGATCTTAGCTATCGCCCGCATCTCGTCGGTGCGGATCATCGTCCGGTACCGTTCGCTGGTCTGCGCCTTGCCCTTGCCGGTCTGCCTGACCACCTTGACCGAAAGCAGCGGCTCGTGCTCCTCGCAGGTGGCGCAGCGCTCGACCAGCACCACCGACGACAGGCCCTTGGTCGGCTCGCCCAGGGTGGCCGGCGCCAGCATGGCGCTCCAGTCGGCCGCCTCGATGGTCTTGATCAGATCTTTGACCGGCTGCTTCTGTCCGTTGCCGACCGCGATCGCCACCGTCCGGTCGTACCAGGCGTCGCAGATCTCGCAGAACGGGTGGCGGGCGCGGCTGTAAGCCATGAAGAAGGCCACGCCGGCGGCCAGGAGAAACTCCAAACCCCACAGCGTGTAGACGCCGGATCCGGTCAGCGTCGGGTCCGAATCCTCGCCCACCGAGTGGCCAGCACGGCTGATCGATACGCCCGACTCGGCGGCGAGCTGCAGGTAGCCGAGAAATCCGCCGCGGCCGTACTTGAGCTCGAGAAAGCCGTCGAGCTGCTGCTCGGGGGTGATCTGCGCCAACTCGGCCTTCTCCTCTGCACCGACCTCCGGGTTGGCCCGCGCCGCCTCGGTGTCAGCGCGGATCTCCTGCACCACCTGGTTGCGCCACAAGAGGTAGTCGACGTAGTGGATCGTGGCCTGGCCGACCAGTGCGCCCAGGCAGGCCAGCAGCGCGGCCGAGCCCGGGGCCCGGATCTTGCCGGTCTTGATCTGCCGCGTGGCGACGCCCCCGACCACCATCCCGATCAGGAGCGGAAAGATCAGCACCAGGTTGACGACGTACTTGCTGACGATCGACTCGACCGCGCCGATCGCGACGCCGGCGACCATCGCCAGCAACACCAGCTTGATCAGCGCGCCGGGCGCGCTCTTGCCGGACGGGTGATAGGCGCGAGCGACCATGTTCTCCCCTCGGGTTCGCGGCTGGAGCACGGGATGCAACCGTGCTATCACGGGCGCGCATTTTTCAGGACTCAACCGGTAACAGGAGCGGGCGATGAAGCGCAAGCCGTACTTCGTGGGCGCGGTGCTGGCCTGTCTCGTCGTGGCCGAGGCGTCGCTGGCCGCGGCGCCGCCGGCCAAGGGCGGAGCTGCCGCGAGCAAGCAGAAGAAGTTTGTCCCCGACGCCAACATGCCGCGGTCCCAGATCCCGGCCCGCTACAAGTGGCG
Organism: Deltaproteobacteria bacterium; assembly: GCA_016934455.1. Taxonomy (GTDB): domain Bacteria; phylum Myxococcota; class JACRCW01; order JAFGSX01; family JAFGSX01; genus JAFGSX01. The sequence goes on along the minus strand of JAFGSX010000495.1, from coordinate 3,549 downwards.
TCTGGCGCCGCTGTTCAAGGACGACGCCGCCTGCGCCGCTGGCCTCAAGCAGGCGGCCGCGCAGCGCGTCGAGCTGGCCAAGTTCAAGGGCGAGCTGGCCGACGGCAAGAAGCTGGCGGCCTGTCTCGACCTCTATTTCAAGATCCGGCTGCTGACCAACAAGGCGACGCTGTACTCCAGCATGCGGCTGGACAGCGAGCAGAAGTCGACCAAGCTGCAGGCGCAGAACGACCGCGCCCTCGACGCCATGCGCGAGCTGCAGACGCAGGCCGCCTTCATCCGCCAGGAGGTGCTGGCGCTCGACGCCGCTGCCCTCGAGGCCGCCCTCGCGCGGGAGCCCAGGCTGGTCGAGTACCGGCCCTATCTCGACGAGATACGGCGGCGCCGGGCGCACGTTCTCGACGCCCAGGCCGAGCGCGTGCTGGCGCTCGCCGGCGACAACCTGTGGGCCGAGATCGACCTCAACGAGCTGCCCACCGACTACGAGAAGGCGTTCGACGGATTGCTCAACGACATCCCGCTGCCCAGGGTCAAGGACGACCAGGGCCAGGAGGTGCAGCTCACGCTCTCCAACTACGGCAAGCTGCGCGCCTCGGACAACCGAGCGGTGCGCAGCGCTGCGGTCGAGGCGCTGTTCGGGGCGCTGCGGCAGTTCCAGCATGCCCTCGCCGCCACCTATTCGGGGCAGGTGCGGTTCGACGTCTTTCTGGCCCGGGCGCGCGGCTATCCGACCGCGCTGGCGGCATACCTCGACAAGGACAACATCGATCCGGCGGTCTACCACAGCCTGATCCAGGCCGTGCACGCCAACCTCAAGCCGCTGCACCGCTACGTCGCGCTGCGCAAAAAGGTGATGAAGCTCGATGCGGTGCGGCTGTACGACCTGTACCCGCCACTGGTGCCGTCGGTGAAGTGGGAGGTGCCGTACGAGGAGGCGCTGCGCATCCTGCCCGTGGCGCTGGCGCCGCTGGGCGAGGACTACGTCAAGGTGCTCAAGCAGGGGCTCGATCCCAAGGCCGGCTGGACCGACGTCTACCCGCACGCCGACAAGGAGAGTGGCGCCTACTCGTCCAGCGTCTACGGCATCCACCCCTTCGTCAAGATGAACTACTTCGACGAGGTGGACGATCTGTCGACGCTGGCACACGAGTACGGCCACGCCCTGCACAGCCACCTGTCGATGACCACCCAGCCGTACGTCACGTCGAGCTACTCGATGTTCCTGGCCGAGATCGCCTCCACCTGCAACGAGAAGCTGCTCTCCGACTACCTGGTCGCGCACGCCAAGAACGACGCCGAAAAACTCTATATCCTGTACCACCTGGCCGAGACCATCCGCACCACCATCTACCGCCAGACCCTGTTTGCCGAGTTCGAGCTCAAGACCCACAGCGCGGTCGAGGCCGGTACGCCGCTGACCGCCGAGTTGCTCAACACCACCTACGCCGATCTGATCCAGACCTACTATGGCAAGGACTACACGCTCGGCCCCAACGACGAGATGGAGTGGGCCTACATCCCGCACCTCTACTACAAGTACTATGTGTACTCCTACGCGACCGGCCTCTCCTCGGGTATCGCCATCGCCGAGCGAGTGCAGCAGCAGGGCGCGCCCGCGCGCGACGCCTACCTGGGCATGCTCAAGGGTGGCACGAGCAAGCCGCCGCTGGAGCTGCTGCGCGGCGCCGGCGTCGACCTGGCCAAGCCGCAGGCCATCGAGGCCGCCGCCCGCCTGCTGGATGGGACGCTGGCCGAGATGGAGAGCATCCTGGACAAGAGCGCCAGGTGACGCGCGCCGATAAAACAGTTTTGTTTGCTAGCCGTGTCGTCTATGGTACGCGCGAGTCTGACTGAAGAACCGATTGAAAGGAGCGTTCTATCATGCGGCACAAGATGCTCGAGATCGTCCTCGGCCTGTTGTTCGCCAGCTTGATCGCCGCCTGTCCGCCCACCAAGGGCGGCGGGGCGGCAGCGGTAAAGAAGAGCCCGGACGCGGTCAAGGTCGAATTCTTTGTCATGTCGCAATGCCCGTTCGGGGTCCAGGTCGTCAACGGCGTCAAGGAGGCCTATGACAAGCTGGGGCCCGAGATCGACCTGGTCATCGACTACATCGGAGACAACAAGGACGGCAACCTGAACTCGATGCACGGCGCGGACGAGGTGCTGGGCGACAAGCTCCAGCTCTGCGCCATCAAGCACGCGCCGGCGCGCTGGATGGACTTTTTGGTCTGCCAGAACAAGAACATGAAGGAAGTGACCAAGAACTGGGAGTCCTGCGCCAAGGAGCTGCAGCTCGACGGCACCAAGATCAAGGCCTGCGCCGACGGCGACGAGGGCAAGCAGCTTCTGACCGCGTCGTTCGCCAAGGCGCAGCAGAAGGGCGCCCGCGGCAGCCCGACCATGTTCATCGCGGGCAAGCCCTACAGCGGCCGCCGCGGCCCCAACGACTTTCTGCGCGCGATCTGCAACGAGCATCCGCGCAAGGCCGAGGTCGTGGCCTGCAGCAACATTCCCGAGCCGGTCAAGGTCAACGTCATCGTGCTCGACGACAAGCGCTGCACCGAGTGCAACACCGGCCGCTACCTGTCTATGCTCAAGTCGCGGCTGGCCAACCCCGAGATCAAGCAGCTCGACTACTCCGATGCCGAGGGCAAGGCGCTGTACGAGCAGCTCGGCGGCAAGGGCAATCTGCCGATGGTACTGTTCGACAGCACGCTCGAGGGCGACAAGGAGGCGACGCAGATGTTCAGCCGCGGCCTGCAGCCGCTGGGCAACTACAAGAACCTGCAGGTCGGCTCGTCCTGGAACCCGATCTGCGCCAACGACAAGGGCTGCGAGCTGGAGGAGTGCAAGAGCAACATGATCTGCCGCAAGGAGGAGCCCAACAAGCTGGACCTGTTCGCGATGTCGCAGTGCCCGTTCGGGGTCAAGGCGTTCAACGCGATGCGGGAGGTGATCGAGAACTTCGGCAACCGGGTCGATTTCGATGTGCACTTCATCGCCAATGGCACGGCTGCAGAGGGATTCCGGGCGCTGCACGGCCAGCCCGAGGTGGACGAGAACATTCGCGAGATCTGCGCTATCAAGTACTACCCAAAGAACTTTCAGTACATGGATTACGTCTGGTGCCGCAATCTCAACATCCGCGACGACAACTGGGAGGCCTGCACCAGCGCCCACGACAGCATCTGCAGCAAACCCGACGACAAGACCAAGGCGGTGTGCGAGTCCCTCAAGGCGCAGTCGGAGATAGTGGCCAAAGCCAAGAAGATCGACGTCGCCAGGATGAAAAAGTGCTTCGAGGGCACTGAGGGCAAGAAGCTGCTCGAGGAGGACATCAAGATCGCCAACTCGGCGGGTATCGGAGCCAGCCCGACCTGGATCGCAAACAACAAGTTCAAGTTCTCGGGCATCGACGCCGAGACCATCCGCAAAAACATCTGCGACCACAACTCCGGGCTCAAGGGCTGCGAGAACACGCTGACCGGCATGCAACCGCGGGTCGCGCCTGGACCCAAGGGCTCGGCCAAGGTCGGTGTCACAAATCAG
>JAFGSX010000494.1 GCA_016934455.1 Deltaproteobacteria bacterium | reverse complement strand
GCGAGGGCAGCGCCGAGCACGGCGAAGCGGGGTCATCCGACGAACCAGCCGACAACAAGCCCGGCGTGGTGCGCGAATTCATGACCGCCTCGAGCCAGGCCATCGAGGACTGGCAGCGCCGGATCGACGAGCAGGTGCAGCGCGTGCTGTCGACGATGACCCATCTGCCGACGCTGGGGGCGGAGGTGCAGAAGCTGCGCGCCCGCATCGCCGAGCTCGAGAAGACGCTGGCCGAGATCGAGCACCGGACCGACGACAAGCGCTAGCTCTTGAGCGCCCGCTCGATGCGATCGATCTCGCGCTCGGTCGCGGCGATCAACTCCTCGAGCTCCTCGAGCTTGTGCTCGATGCGCATCAGATCCTCGAGCGATGGCACGTTGAACAGCCGGAGCACCCGGCCCAGGCCCTTCTCGATCGCCGCGCGCGCCTGGGCACCGGAGGCCATGGCCTGCTCGAGCGACGCGATGAAGCGGTCGGATGCCAGCAGATCGCCGACCGCGGCGCCAAAGCGCTCCTCGCTCAGCGCCAGCAGCCTGCCCAGAACCGTGTTGTCCGCGCTCACGATGAGGCCTCCCGCCGCGTGATGGCCGCATCTTCGGCCCGGACTCTCGACGCTGTCAAGGCAGCGCACCTCGACAGGCACACCAAAGCCGTCTACCCTGCGCGGCACATGAGCACAGGCAGATGACAACCAGCGCTTCACTGCGCCGCTCGCTGCAGATCGTCACCGGCAAGGGCGGCGTCGGCAAGAGCGCGGTCGCCGCCGCGATCGCCTGGCGGCTCGCGCGCGAAGGCCGCCGCACGCTGCTGTTTCAGGTCAATGCTGCCGACGCCCACGGCAGCATGCTCGGCGTCGATCCCATCGTCGAGGTCGAGCGCGAGATCGCCCCCCACCTGTGGGCGGTCAACAGCACGCCCGCCGCCGCGCTGCGCGAGTATGGCCTGCTCACCCTGCGCCTGCGCGCCATCTACAACGCGGTGTTCGAGAACCGGCTGGTCAAGAGCTTCTTGCGCTTTGTGCCTTCGCTGGGAGAGCTCAACATGCTGGGCAAGGCCTGGTACCACGTCGGCGTCGGCCGCGACGCCCCTGACGTCTTCGACCACGTCGTGGTGGACGCGCCGTCGACCGGGCACGGCCTGCCGTTCCTCAATGTGGCGCGGGTGGTGGCCGAGGGTGCGCTGCCCGGCCCGCTCAAGTCGCAGGCCGAGGCGATGGCGCGCACGGTCCAGGATCCACGCCTGACCGCGGTACATGTGGTCAGCCTGCCCGAGCCGATGGCGGTAGAGGAGAGCATCGAGCTGCTGCAGCGGCTGTCGAGCGAGCGCATCGCCCCGCTCGGTATCGGCGTCGTCAACCGCTACGGCCCCCATCTCTTCGCGGACGACGACCTTGGCCGGTACGAGCGGCTGCGCGACCAGGCCGCGCCAGCGCTGCGGCCTGTGCTGCAGGCGGCCTGGCTGCGGGCGCGACGAGAGCGTCAGGAGCGAGAGCTGCGCGATCGCCTGCTGGCGAGCACACCCGTGGTCTGGCAGGCGCTCCCCGATCTGGTCGAGCCGGTGACCAGGCGGGAACAAATCGGCCAGCTCGGCGATCTGTTGATCGAACCAGGGAGCAAAGCGTCCGGGGATGAGCCAGATCATCGACGCGCTGGTGCGTGAGCGCCGCGTGCTCTGCGTGGTGGGTCCGGGCGGCGTGGGCAAGACCACAATCGCCGCCGCGCTCGGCGTCTGCGCCGCGGCCGCCGGGCGACGCGTCCTGTTGATCACCATCGATCCGGCTCGCCGGCTCGCCACCGCGATGGGGCTCGACGAGATCGGGCAGTCGGAACGCGAGGTGCGGATTCCGGCTCAGGCCGGGCTGCCGGAGCTCACCCTCAACGCGATGATGCTCGACCTGAAGTACGCCTGGGACGACATGGTGCGCCGCCTGGCCAACAGCGACCGGCAGCGCGAGGCCATCCTGGGCAACCAGTTCTATCGCCATCTCTCGACGTCGCTGGCCGGGGCGCAGGAGTACATCGCGTGCGAGCACCTTTACACGCTGTGCACCGAGCGCAGCTACGACCTGATCGTGCTCGATACACCGCCCTCGGCCCACGCCATCGACTTCTTCGAGGCCCCCGGTCGCGTGCTCGACGTGCTCGAGAACGACGCCATCAAGTTGCTGCTGGCCCCGTCGCTGGTCGCCGGCCGTGCCTCGCTTCGGTTGCTGGATCTGGGAGGTCGCTACGTGCTCAAGGTGCTCTCGCGCCTGGTCGGGATGGAGATGCTGCACGCGCTGGCCGAGTTTCTGCTCGCCTTTGAAGGCATGTACCCGCATGCGCGGGACCGCACCCAGGGTTTCAGGCGGATCTTCGCCTCGCCGACGACGGCGTTTCTGGTGGTGGCCACGCCAACGAGGCAGGCGCTGGCCGAGGCCTGCGAGCTGAGCCGACGCCTCGAGCGGGACGGCCTGCGACTGGGCGCGCTGGTCATCAACCAGATCCGCACACCGGTCGACGACCTGCCCGAACCGGACGCCGTCGAGCGGCTGCTGGCGCAAGAGGCCGGTGCAGCGCGCGCCGAGCGGTTGACGCGCGCGACCTTCGAGGTGGTTCGGCAGCGCAACCACCGCGCCGCGGTCGAGCGCGAGGCCGTCGCGAACACGCTCGATCGACTGCCGCCGTACCCACGGGTTTTTGTTTCGCGGCTGGCAGACGACGTGCATGATATAGAAACGCTGATCGGCGTCGCCCGCGAGCTGTGCTCGACCTCGGCGCGCGCTGACGGGGCTGCGACATGAACATGCATCGCGAGGTGGCGATCCGGACCAGCGCGCGCGAGCAAATGGTCGACATCACCCAGCAGGTCAAACAGACGGTGCGCGAGATGGGGCTGGAGGATGGCCTTGCTCATATCTATTGCCCGCACACCACGGCCGCGATCCTGATCCAGGAAAACGCCGACCCCGACCTGCGGCTCGACATCGTCGAAAAACTGGCCCAGCTTGTGCCTCAGCGCGGCTTCAGGCATCGCGAGGGCAATGCCGACGCCCACATCAAGGCGATCTTGTGCGGCTGCAGCGCGACGGTGCCGGTCGCGCGCGGCAAGCT
>JAFGSX010000493.1 GCA_016934455.1 Deltaproteobacteria bacterium | reverse complement strand
CTTCGTGCCCGAAGCGCCAGTACCGCCGGTCGAGAAAAAGGCCAAATCGCAACCCGTCGAATAGCTTTCAGCGCCGCGCCGCCTGGCCGATCTCCTCGATCAACGCTTTGCCCTGTCCGTCGGGCGCCAGCGTGGTCACGAAGGGCTCGAAGCCAGCTCCGCGCAGCGCTCGCAGCACGGGCTGCGGGTCATCGTCGCAGAGCGCCAGAAAGGCGCCGCCGCCGCCTGCCCCGCTCAGCTTTGCTCCCAGGGCACCGGCCTCGCGCGCGACGCCGAGGCCGCGCTCGAGCTCGGGCGACGACACCCCGAGCGCGTTGAGCAAGCCCTGGTTGAAGTCCATCAGCGCACCGACCTCTGCGGCATCTCCTTTTTTAAGCGCGAGAAGCGCCCGCTCGACCACCTGGCCGATCGCGGCAAAGGCGTTTTGGTACAGCTCGGCCATCGACTGGCGGCGCCTGGCGAGGGCCTGCACCCGCGCCGCTGTTCCGCCGTGGCTACCGGCAGTTGCTATTACCAGCTTGAAGATTCGCCCGAGGTCGACACCGGCCTCGGCCCCGCCCTGCTTGCGAAAGACTATCGGCCGCCCGATCGCCACCACGCTGTGGTCGATACCCGAAGGATTGGCATGAAAGATCTTCTCGATCTCGGCGGCGCGGCTCAGCTCCTCGTCGGGCGCCAGCGATTCCCCGGCATATCCTGCCAGCGCCCGCACCAGCGCGACCGAGAGCGCAGCCGAGCTGCCCAGGCCAGCGCTGCGCGGGATCTCCGAGTCGACGCGGGCGATGATCCGGTGGGGGCAGCGCGGCGTCAGGTCGAGCGCCAGGCCAAAGGCCTGCTGCAGGGCCCGGGCGTCCGGCTGCTCGACGTCGAGTCGCACCGCGACCTTCCAGCAGTCGGCCGCAAGCTCCGGACCGTGCCCGGATCCGATCACCTCGACGCTCAGATGGCGGTCGATCGGGATCGCGATCGCGGGTACGCCGTAGACCACGGCGTGCTCGCCGAAAAGGATCGCCTTGCCGGTCACGCGCGCTGCGCTACTTGACGGCAAACTCGACCCGGGCGCCGCCGAGCTGGCCGATGCGGCGCGTTGCCTCCCAGATCTCGCGCGCCAGGTCGACGCGAAACTCCTTGCGCCGCACCAGCTCGCGCGCCACGCTCTCGACCTCGTCGGAGGGGGCACCGGCCGCCAGCGCGATCTGCTGGGCGTGCAGCTCCATGTGGCCGCGCTGGATCCCCTCGCTGGCCAGCGCCCACAGCGCGCCCAGGTTCTGCGCCAGCCCGACCGCGACCAGCACCCTGGCCAGCGTCGACGCGTCCTTGACGCCCAGGATCTCGCGGCAGGCGCGCACCGACGGGTGCGATGCGGTAGAGCCGCCGACCGTGCCCACCGCCAGCGGCATCTCGAGCTCGCACTCGAGATGACCGTCGACGACCGCGTAGCGGGTCAGCGACCGGTACTGTCCGGAGCGCGCCGCGTAGGCGTGGGCACCGGCCTCGAGCTGGCGCCAGTCGTTGCCGGTGGCGATGGCGACCGCGTCGATGCCGTTCATGATCCCCTTGTTGTGGGTGGCGGCGCGGTACGGATCGCGCGCGGCCAGTCGATAGGCCCAGAGGATGTTCTGCGCCACCTCCTCGCCGGACATGGAGCCGCGGCGAAGCCGCTCGACCGGAACCCGGCAGCGCGCGCGCGCGGTGCGGCGATCGGCCAGGTTGGAGAGGATGCGCAGCACGGCGCGGCCGCCGGTCAGCTCGGCCAGGTCGACGGCCAGCCCCTCGGCCACGCTGTTGATGGTGTTGGCGCCCATCGCGTCGCGGCAGTCGACGATGAAGTGCACCACCAACATGGTGCCGCCGCCGTCGCCCTGGTCGGGAAGCAGCCTCACTTCGAGGTCGCGCATGCCGCCGCCGTAACGCACCATGTCTGCCGCGTACTGGTCGCCGCGGGCCTTAAGCTGCGGCCAGGCCGCCTCGATGCGCTGCTTGGCCGCCTCGGGATCCGGGACCTCGACGAGCTGCACCTGGCCGATCATTAGCGGCGGATCAGCATGACACGTGAAACCGCCGCACTGCCTGACGAGCTGCGCCACGTTGCTCACCGCGGCCACGATCGACGGCTCCTCGACCACCATCGGAACGATGTAGTCGCGGCCGTCGATCTGAAAGTTGAGGCCGAGACCGATCGGCAGCGAGAAGGTCCCGACCACGTTCTCGATCATCTTGTCCGCGATCGTGCTGGGCAGCCCCTGGCTGCCATCGATGGCGGCGACCAGCTCGGGCGCCAGCCCCACGCTCTCGGCGACCAGCGCGCGCCGCTCGGTCATCGGCAGTCGGTAGAACCCGGGAAAGCGCGAGGTCGCGGGCAGGACCATGGAGCATCTCCTATATTCGCGATGATCGCATCGCTGTCGATGCGACAAGGCGCGCGATTTAGCACTTTTAAAAATTTTTAAAAGAAAAAAATCTAACGCAGCGCGCCAAAATAATTGATGAAAATTAGCAACTTACCGAAATTTCGCCGGTTTGCTCAAGGAGCCGGCGGCCTCAACGGTCACCTTTTTTTAGGGCCGAACAGCGGTATGGGATGCCCCTCGGCCTCCGCCACCGCCTCGACGTCGATGCGACCCGTGCGCAGCAGCAACTGCAGCAACTGGTAGCTCATCCGGTAGACGCTCTCGAGATGCTGCAGCCGCTCGAGCACGAACAGCGCTCCACCCTCGTCGAGCTCGCCGCGCTGGCTGCGCAATCGCTGCAGCTTGTCGACGGCGTGCGCCACCGCGTCCAGCCCGTCCTCCAACTGCTGACGCTCGCGGCTGGCCAGCACCGAGGTGACGAACTTGCGAAACTCGGTCTCGGCCTCGTAGCGGACCTTGCGCCCCCTTGCTCCCACCGACTTGCGCACGGCGCCCCAGCGCATCAGAGCGTTGAGCGACAGCGACACGCTGGCCGCGCTGATCGAGAGGCTTTCGGAGATCTCTGCCTGGGACAGCGGCTCCGGGCTGAGGTAGAGCAGGCCGAACACCCTGCCCATCGTCCGGGTGAAGCCCCAGAACTCGGCGAGCTGGCCGAGCACCTCGACCGCGACCAAGCGCGCGCTCTCGATGGCCTGGAGATCTTGGTCGGTTGCCACGCCAGCACAGTAGCGATGGATGACACGCAGCGTCAAGGAGTGGCTGACGGGACTATTTTTTCTTGTTGCCGGCAGGAACCCTGGGCTTGACCGAAGCCTTGGCGCGCGCGATGTCGCGGTTCGTGGACTTGGCTGCGGTGGCGCCAGCGCCCGATCCCGCTGCGTCGCTGGACAGCACAAAGCCCGAGTGCCACACCATGCGCCACATCTTGATCGCCATGCCGTCGGTGGCCGCCACCAGCTTGCCTTGGGCGTCGAACAGCACGACTCCCGGGCCCACGGCGACCACGATGGCGCCGCCGTTCATGCGGTCGCCGATGCTCACGAGATGGGATCTCGTGATCTGCTCGCCGCTCTTGAACGCCAGGCGCGCGCTGTCGAACGAGTCGCCATCACCCTCGTAGGTCGCGGTTACCAGGATGTTGCGCATGACCAGCGGGGCCACTCCCCAGCTCGAGCAGGAGTGATCGACGACCACACCCTTCTCGTCGCGTCGGACCATCACCGCCTGTTTGCGGCGAGCCAGCGGCGCCAGGCAGTCCGGCAGGTTGGCCAGCCAGGGCTCGCGCGCCGGGTCGGGTGCAGAGGCGGGGGCCGTGGCGGGCGATGACTGCGGCTGGTCAGAGGCACCGTCCGGTTCTCCCTGCCGCTCACCGCGGTCGTCGTCGGGCTTCGCCGTCCCGGTGGCCTGTGGATCCGCCGCGGTCTGCCCGGACTGATCCCCGTCCTCGTCGGCGGTCGCGTCGACCTCGACCTCGAGCATCTGCTCCGGGGTGGCCACGAGACCGCCGGTAGACAGAAAATCGAGCTCGCCCCCCTGCTCCGGCTGCCCGCTGTCGTCGGCGCTGGCTGCGCCGGGAGACTGGGCCCTGCCGGGCGCCGGCCCCAGAGCAGCCAGCAACCACAGCGCGCAGCCTCCTGTCACCGGAAGCAGGAGCCGCCTGCCATTGCACATCGCCATCGTTTCACGCCCCCAGCTTGGCGATCCAGGCCTGCGCGGCCTTGGTGAGGTTGGGATCCTTGTCTCGCCCCGAGGACGCCATGTACTTCTGGTAGTGCTCCTTGGCGCGCGCCGTGTCGCCCAGGCCGCGGTAGGCCTCGGCCAGCCCGTAGTGGGGCGCCGCCAGACTGGCGTCGAAGGTCAGCGCTTTCTGGTACTCGGCAATGGCGCGGCGATAGTCGGCGATTCCGACGTAGGAGCTGCCGCGCGCGACATAGGCGAGCGCGAAGTCGTGCTTGAGCCGCAGCGACTCGTCGAGCTTGACGATCGCCTCGCGATACTGCCGTTGCGTGATCAGCTTGACCGCGTCCTTGTAGAGCTGCTGCGCCGCGATCTCTGGCGGAAGGTCGTTGCTGGCCGGTCGCGCCGCGCGCAGCTCGATCGCCTTCTTGCGGGCTCGATCCAGGTTGGCCCTGGCGCCGGCGTTGTGGGGATCGATGCGCAACACCTGCTCGAATTGCTGCACCGCCGACTCGAACCGATTCGTCATGCCGAAGACCAGGCCGAGTTTGTAGTTGGCCTCGACGCTGGTCGGGTGTTTCTGCAGCGCCTCGCGGTAGTGCTTCTCGGCGCCCGCGAAGTTCTTGGCGCCGAGCGCCACGTCCCCGCGCGCGATCGCCTTGGACGCCTCGGCCATCTCGGCATTGCCGGCGGCGGGCGGCGGCGCGGCGATCTTGACCTCGCGCACTGCCGCTGCCTTCTCGGCGGCGGCCTTGGCGGCCGCCTCGCGCTCGGCCTTGGCCCTGGCCTCGGCAGCCTCCCGTTCGGTTCTGGCCCTGGCCTCGGCAGCGGCTCTCTCGGCCGCTGCGCGCTCGGCCTTGGCTCTGGCCTCGGCAGCAGCTCTCTCTGCCGCTGCGCGCTCGGCCTTGGCCCTGGCCTCGGCAGCGGCCTTCTCG
>JAFGSX010000492.1 GCA_016934455.1 Deltaproteobacteria bacterium | reverse complement strand
CCGCGGCGCATCGATCAGCCAGTAGATCCAGGCGCGTATCCTGCTCACCGGTCTGGCCCGTCCTCCCCCGCCGGAGATTTCCCGATGCCGCGTCGGCGATGAAGCGCGCTGCGCTCGCGCTGCCGCTCGCGGCTGCGAAAAGCCACCACCAGAGGCACCCCCGCAAAACCAAAGGCGTCGCGCAGGCGCCGCTCGACGAAGCGACGATACGCCTGCGGAATGCCGTCGGGGCGCCGGCAGACCACGACAAAGGTCGGGGGCGCGACCGCCACCTGCGCGCCAAAGAAGAATTTGGCCCGGCCGCGACCGACCACCGGTGGCGGTTGCTCGACCATCATTTCGTGCAACACGCGGTTGACGGCGCTGGTCGGGATCCGCCTGAAATGCTGCGCGATCACGGTATCGATCGCCTGCAGGATGTCGAAGACGCGGTGCCCGGTGAGGGCGCTGGTCCGGCACAGCGGAGCAAAATCGACAAACGGGAGCCCCTGGCGCAGCTCGCGCAGAACCTCGGCTGCAGGTCGGTCTCCGGCCTCGACCAGGTCCATCTTGTTGGCCACCAGCACCAGAGCCTTGCCGGCGCGCTCCGCAGTCGCCGCGACCTTGAGATCCTGATCCGCCAGCGGCTGCGCTCCGTCGACAACGAGCACCACCGCGTCAGCGCGGTCGATGGCGTTGAGCGAGGCGACGACCGAGTATCGGTCGAGGCGAAGCGCGATCGAACGCTTGCGGCGCAGCCCGGCGGTGTCGACCAGGCGGTAGCGTCGACCGCCGTGCTCGACCAATGTGTCGACCGCATCGCGAGTGGTCCCGGGGACCTCGGAGACCAGCAGCCGCTTTTCGCCAAGCAGACAGTTGATCAGCGAGCTCTTGCCGACATTGGGACGCCCGACCACCGCCACCGCGACCTCTGTCGGCCAATCGACCGCCGTCGCTTGCTCGCCCTCGGTCTCCGACTGCGCGCGCTCGGCCAGTTCGAGCAGGTCGGGCGCGGTCGAGCGCCGACCGCTGGCGACACCTGCCGGCGCTGCCGCCAGCGCCGCCTCTTGCAGCTCGATCGGGAGCGAACCAAGAACCGCGCTGCCGATCTCCGCCAGGCCGAGGCGATTCAAGGCGCTGACCATGATCGTGCGGGCAAAGCCCAGCTCGTAGAACTCTCCCGCCAGCCCCACCTGCCTGTCACCGTCGACCTTGTTGACGGCCAGGACGCACGGCCGGCCGCCGCGCCGCAGCAGATCCGCTATCTCGCGATCGGCCGGCAACAGGCCGTCGCGGCAGTCGACGGCGAAGATCACGGCGTCCGCCTCGTCGATCGCAAGCTGTGCCTGATCGCGCATGGCGGCGAAGATCGGGTCGTCGGCGTCGACCTCGAAACCACCGGTGTCGACCAGGTTGAAGCGGGCACCGGCGACCTGCGCCTGCCCGTAGATCCGGTCGCGCGTCACGCCGCGCGTCGCATCTACGATCGCCGCCCGCCGCCGGATCAGCGCATTGAACAGCGACGACTTGCCGACGTTGGGCCGGCCTACGATCGCCACCGTGGGCAGCCGCGCCGGGCTCATGGCTTGAGCCCGAGGCGATCGAGCGCGGCCGGATCGTCTGTCCAGCCCGAGGCCACCTCGACCTCGAGCCTCAGCATCACCCGCGACTCGAGCAGCCTCTCGATCTCGGTTCGGGCCGAGCTTCCGATCGCCTTGACCAGGTTGCCACCGGCGCCGATCGCGATCGCCTTCTGGCCCTCGCGTTCGACCCAGATCGTGGCTTCGATCTCGACCAGCGGGCGATCGCCGGTGCGACGCGACTCGTCGAAACGCTCGATGGTGACCGCCGCGCTGTGGGGGATCTCCTGCCGCGTGCGGCGCAGCACCTGCTCGCGGATCAACTCGGCGCACAGGTCGCGCTCGCTCTGGTCGGTAAAGGCATCCGGGCCGTAGAGGGAACCGCCGGCCGGCATCAGCTCAGCCACGGCGTCGAGCACGCGGTCCACGCCGTCCCGCTGCCGGGCGCTGATCGGCACCAGCGCCGCAAACGCGTGCCGCTGGCCGGCCGCCGCCAGCATCGGCAGCAGCCGCGGTTTGGCGATCAAATCGATCTTGTTGAGCACCAGCAGGCACGGCCGCGCGCTGGCCGCGATCGGGCGCAGAATGCGATCGGTCTCGGGATCGAGCCAGCCGCCGCGGCGCGAGGCGTCGACCATCAGGATGACGGCGTCGGCGCCGCTCAGCGTGGCGCGGGCCACCCGCATCAGTCGCTGGTTGAGGCGGCCGCGATGCCGGTGCAACCCCGGCGTGTCGAGCAGCGCTATCTCGGTGTCGCCGCGCCGGACGAGGCCGAGGATGCGGCGCCGGGTGGTCTGCGGTACCGGCGAGGCGATCGCCACCTTTTGTCCGACCACCGCGTTGAGAAAAGTCGACTTGCCGACGTTCGCGGCACCCACGATGGCGCAGGTGCCAGCGCGCGCGATCGCGCTCATCCCACGTCGCCGACCTCGGTCGCAGGGCGCGACGCCCCATCGGCCATCTCTTTGGAACGCATCAGCAGCGAGGGATCGACCTCGTCGTGCTCGGACTCGTCGCACACCCGCAACAGATCCTCGATCCCGCGCTTGAGATCGTCGCGCACCGAGCCGGTCAGCTTGAGGTTGAGGGCCAACTGGTTGCCTCGCCTGGTCGGCACCGCCACCTGGCTTGCCTCCAGCTCGGCGACCGTCGCTGCCACCGGCGCTGCCACCGCGGGTGAGATCGCGGTCGGAGCGCGCGCGGCAAACGCGTGCGCGATTGGCGTGACGGTGGTTGGCGTGACGGCGGTCGGCGTGACGGCGGTCGG
>JAFGSX010000038.1 GCA_016934455.1 Deltaproteobacteria bacterium | reverse complement strand
GCGATCTCTACATCGAGCAGGAGGCGTGGGCCGACGCCTCGGAGGTGCTGGCCAAGCGGCTGACCTACGTCAACGAGCGCGAACAGCGGCTCGATACCCTGTACAAGCTGGCGCAGATCTTCGAGACCGGTCTCGGCAACCCGATGCAGGCCGCCCATTTTCTCGAACAGGCGGTCGCCATCGACCCGGTATCGGCCGCCACCTTCGAGCGCCTGGCAGCGCTGTACAAGCGAACCAGCAACTGGCCAGCGCTCGCCGCCACCCTGTCGCGGCTGGCGACTGCTCTGCCCTCGGACCAGCGCCGCAACGCGCTGCCCATTCTGCGCGAGCTGGGCGAGCTGTACGAGCAGCGCCTCAATCAGCCACCGCGCGCGATCGAGGTCTACCAGACGGCCCTCGGTCTCGATCCCGGCGACGTGCAGGCGCGCACCCGGATCGCGGTGCTGCTCGCCGCCGAGCCGGCCACCCGTGGCCGCGCCATCGACGAGTACCGGCAACTGCTGTGGCACTCGCCGGTCGAGGTCTCGGCCTACAAGGCGCTGCGCAAGCTGTTCGCGGAGGAGAAGGCGCGCGACCGGGAGTTCGTGGCCTGCGAGCTGATGCACCTGATCCGCGCCACCGACGAGGACGAAGAGTTCTTCTACAGCGACTCCAAGAACAAGGTGCCGCTGCAGACCGAGTACGCGCTGACGGTGGACGAGCACGACGCGCTGGTGCTGCACCCGGACCAGCGCAACGTCGTGACGCAGGTGTTGCGGATCTGCGGCGGCGAGCTGAGCAAGGTCTTTGTCGCCGACCTCGACCCCTACCAGGTGACCAAGGCCGAGAAGCTGACCGCCAAGAGCGACGAGCCGCTGCGTACGCTCGCCGACCACCTGGCCAAGGCCCTGTCGGGTGCCCACTTCGATCTCTACCGCTGCCGCGCCAAGGGCATGGCGCTGGCGGTCGAGAACACCGACCCGCCGTGCCTGATCGTCGGGCCGGAGATCGTGCGCCGCCATCCTACGCGCGAGCAGCGCTTCCTGGTGGGGCAACTGGTCGAGACCGTCCTCTCGGGTCACCACCTGGTCGCCGGCATGGACGCGGGCAAGCTGGCCGCGTTCCTGACGGCGGTGGGTACGGCCATCGATCCCACCTTTGCGCCCCTTGCCGGGGCCGGCGACACCGCCGATCTCACCAGGCGCGTCGGAAAGGCGCTCTCGCGCGCCGCCAAGAGAGCCCTGTCCGAGGTGGTGCCAGCGCTGGCAGCCGAACGAGACCGGCTCGACCTCGACCGCTTCCTGCAGGCGGTGCCGCTGACCCGAGTGCGGGTCGGTCTGACGCTGGCCAACGAGTTCGAGTCGGCGCTGCGGCTGACCGCGCGCGATGCCGGAGTCAACTACAACCTCAACGATCCGACGACCCTGGCCACCGCGGCGGCGTCGACACCGGCGATCCGCGAGCTGTTCGCGTTTGCCATCGGCGAGGACTACTTCAACCTGCGGCGCAAGCTGCACTTCGCGGTCGACGGTTAGCCGCTGCCGACCCCGGACCACCGGTCCAGAGAGCTAGACAGACAATCTCCTGCGGCATCCTAGCGGCGGAGAGCCGCTCGCATCGCGGTTCCGAGATCGGCCGGCGTCTCGGCGATCGCCACCCCGCACTCGCGCAACAGCGCGATCTTCTCGGCCGCCGTGCCCTTGCCACCGGCGATGATGGCGCCGGCGTGGCCCATGCGGCGGCCGGGCGGCGCGGTGGCGCCGGCGATGAAGGCGGCGACCGGCTTTTTCATCTGGTCGCGCACGAAAACCGCGGCGCGCTCCTCGGCCGTGCCGCCGATCTCGCCGATCATCAGCACGCCGTCGGTGTCGGGGTCGGCCTCGAACAGGCGCAGCGCCTCGACGAAGTCGGTGCCGTTGACCGGGTCGCCGCCGATGCCGATGCAGGTCGACTGGCCGATGCCCAGCGCTGTGAGCTGGGCCACCGCCTCGTAGGTCAGCGTACCCGAGCGCGAGATCACGCCCACGCGGCCGGGCAAATGGATCGAACCGGGCATGATGCCGACCTTGCACTGTCCGGGCGTGATCACACCGGGGCAGTTGGGGCCGACTAGCCGGGTGGCGCCGCCGGCCATCGCGTTCTTCACCTTGACCATGTCGAGCACCGGGATGCCCTCGGTGATGGTGACCACCAACGGCAGCCCGACGGCCACCGCCTCGAGGATGGCGTCGGCGCAGAAGAACGCCGGCACGAAGATGACCGTCGCATTGGCGCCGGTCTGCCGCACCGCCTCGGTCAGGGTGTTGAAGATCGGCACCCGGTCGTCGAACTTCTGACCGCCCTTGCCCGGTGTCGCACCGGCGACGACGTTGGTCCCGTACTCGATCATCTGCCGCGTGTGGAACGAGCCGGCGCCGCCGGTGATGCCCTGAACCACCAACCGCGTGTCCTTGTCGACCAGGATGCTCACTGCCCAGCTCCGTCCTGAGGCCGCGGCCCGCCGAGCGCTGCGCCGTCGGCAGGAGGAACGACCCAGAATGCCGTCTGCTGCCGCACCCGGCGCGGCACGACCCACTGCGTCCAGCGCTGGATGCGGATGAAGTCGCCGTCGTCGGCGCTGGCGCGCTCGACCAGGTTGAGCGGCGGCGGGCCCGGCAGCGCGCCGGGCAGCGCCTGCAGGTGCGCAAGCTGGCGGCCGAGGCGCGCGATGATGTCGATCGCCGGCCGACCGTTCTGCCGCAGGAGGTTCATGCTCACCCCCGCGCCGCGGCGACCGCTTTTTCGGCCGCATCGCGCAGCGAATCGGCGGCGATGATGTGCAGGCCGCTCTGGTTGAGGATCTGGTTGCCGGCATCGACGTTGGTGCCCGCCAGCCGGACCACCAGCGGCACCTTGAGGCCGAGCTGCTTGGCCGCGGACACCACGCCCCCGGCGATGACATCGCACTTGACGATGCCGCCGAAGATGTTGACCAGGATCGCCCTGACGTTGGGGTCGACCATGATGATCTTGAACGCCGCGGTGACGCGCTCGGTGGTGGCGGTACCGCCGACGTCGAGGAAGTTGGCGGGCATCGCGCCGAAGTGCTTGATGATGTCCATCGTCGCCATGGCCAGGCCGGCGCCGTTGACCATGCATCCGATGTGGCCGTCGAGCGCGACGTAGGAGAGATCCCACTTGCGGGCCTCGGTCTCCTTGGGGTCCTCCTCGTCCAGGTCGCGGTAAGCCTCGATCTCCTTGTGCCGGAACAGCGCGTTGTCGTCGAAGTTCATCTTGGCGTCGAGGGCGAGCAACTCGCCGTCGGCGGTGACCACCAGCGGATTGATCTCGGCCAGCGAGGCATCGGTGCCGACGAACGCGCCGTACAAGCCGGTCAGGAGCTTGGTCGCGCTGCCAAGATTCTTGCCGTCGAGCCCGAGGCCAAAGGCGATCTCGCGGCACTGGTAGGGCATCAGTCCGAGCGCCGGATCGACGCGCACCTTCAGGATCTTCTCGGGGTGGCTGGCCGCGACCTGCTCGATCTCGACCCCGCCCTCGGTGCTGGCCATCAGCGTCACCCGCGACGACTCGCGGTCGAGCACCATGCCGAGGTAGAGCTCGCGCGCGATCTGGCAGCCCTTCTCGATCAGCACCTTGTGGACGAGCTGACCGTCGGGGCCGGTCTGGTGGGTCTTGAGCCGCATCGCCAGGATATGCTGGGCGTGCTGTTTGGCCTCCTCCGGCGTGTGGGCCAGCTTGACGCCGCCCCCCTTGCCGCGGCCGCCGGCGTGGATCTGCGCCTTGACGACGACGGTGCCCCCCAATCCCTTGGCCACGGTGCGCGCGTCCTCGGGGTTGAAGACCACCTTGCCCTCGGGCACGGTGACGCCAAAGCGCCTGAGGATCTCCTTGGCCTGATACTCGTGAATCTTCATGGCAGGTCCCCGGGCAGGCGCCGCCAGCCGACGCCTTGCGTCGGGCTCGCCAACACGATGCCAGAGAAGACCCGGTCGTCATAACAAGCCGCCGTTCCAACTTCAAGCAGCAACGGACGGCGCGCGCTGGCGACGCAGAACGACCGCTTCCCGCGGACCATCAGCGCAGGCCTCGCTGGCGCAGAAAGGCGATCAGCGCCGCCGGGTCATCGCTGATGATGCCGTCGACGCCCCAGTCGGCCAGCCGCTGCCAGTCGGCGGCGTCGTTGACGGTCCAGGGCACGACCCGGATCCGGGCTCGGTGCAAGGCGGCCACATCCTCGGCGGTGAGCCACCGCTGGTGCGGGGCGACGGTCCCGGCTCCGACCGCCCGCGCCAGCGCCACCAGATCGGGATGGGTCTCGTCGACCAGGGCGGCCAGCCGGAGCGCCGGCTCGAGCTTTCTGACGGCCGCCAGCGCCCGGTGGTCAAAGCTCTGAATCTGACTTCGCTGCACCATGCCGTGCCGTCGCAGGCAATCGACCGCCAGCGCCGCGAAGCGCTCCGGCGTTGGCGCCTGCCGGGGCAGGCCCGGCACCAGCTTGAGCTCGACGTTGAGCTGCACCGAACGCGAGGTGGGCGACGGCGATCTCTCGACCAGCGCGATGACCTCGTCGAGAGTCGGCACGGGCGTGCCAGGCACGGTCTGCTGCTGCGCGAACCGGGGGTGGCGCAGCCGACCGCAGTCGAAGGCTTGCAGCTCGGCCAGCGTGTGCTCGCGCACCAGCCAGCCGTCCGGGGCTGCGCTCCCGTCGGCGCGGCTGCAGATCAGCGGATTGAGCACCGGGTCGTGCATCACCGCGAGCGCATCGTCTGCCGTCACCACCAGATCGAGCTCGATCCAGTCGACGCCCTGCTGCAGCGCGTGGGCAAAGGCCGGCAGGGTGTTCTCGGGAAAGCGCGCGCGCGCGCCGCGGTGGCCGTGCACCTCGATCCGATGCCCCGAGGCCGCTGGCGGGCTGGACGCCATGGATGCAGATTGCGCGGCGGAGGCCAAGCTGGCAACAATCAACGCAGCAGCGATCCACCCCCCCCCGGCGACGAGGAGCCGCATGAAATACTGCCCGGTCTGCGACAGGGAATACGAGGACGGCGAGCAGTGCCCCGACGATGGCACCGTGTTGCTCGAAAAGAAGGCATCGCTGGTCGACGCCCTGGCCGGTACCCTGCTCAAGAACACGTACCGCATCGGCGACAAGATAGGCCAGGGGGGCATGGGCACCGTCTTTCGCGCCGAGCAGCTTCCGCTCGGACGCCGCGTCGCGGTCAAGGTGATCAACGCCGACGAACAGCAGTCGGACTCGCCGATCAAGCGCTTCTACCGCGAGGCCAAACAGCTCAGCGCGCTGAGCCACCCCAACATCGTGCACTTGATCGACTTTGGCAATACCGGCAGCGGGCTGATCTACTTCGTGATGGAATGTCTCGAGGGGCTGCCGCTCGACGACCTGGTGCCCGCGCGCAGACCGTTGCCGGTCGCCGAGGTCTGCCGCCTGTTCGAGCAGATCTGCGCCGGGGTGGGAGCCGCCCACACCAGCGGGCTGATCCACCGCGACCTCAAGCCCTCCAACGTGTTCATCGCGCGCGTCTCGGACGGATCCGAGATCGTAAAGCTGCTCGATTTCGGCATCGCCAAGAGCCTGGACCAGCACGAGACCTCCAACCTGACCAAGACCGGATCCATCGTCGGCACGGTCGGCTACATCGCGCCCGAGCTGATCACGGGCGACGCTTCGCCGAGCGTGGCGTCGGACGTCTACTCGCTGGGCGGCGTGCTCTACTTCATGCTGACAGGCAACCAGGCCTACGACGGGCCATCGACCCGCTCGATCCTGATCAAGCAGCTCTCGGCACCACCGGAGCCGCTCGACTTCGACCGGTTCGGCTACCCCGACAGCTTCAAGCAGGTCGTGCTCAAGGCGATGGCGATCGATCCGGCGGCGCGCTACCGGTCGACCGCCGAGCTGGCACGGGCGCTGCGCGAGGCCGCCGGCGCTGCGGTCGAGCTCCCCCCGGCCGGGGCAAAGCCGCCCTCCGACCCGGCCCTGGGCGAGGTCTCGACCACGGCCCTGACCGGTGAGCTGTCGTCGACCTCGGCGCTGACGCCGGACGACGTCGCGACCGGCACCCTGCATCATCCGGCCGTTGACAAGAAGGGGACGGCCGCCTCGTCCATGCCGCCGCTGATGCCACAGCCCAGCGCTCCGCCGCCGGCGGTTCCGGCCACCCGCGCGGCCTGGGTCATCTGGCTGGCGATCGGATCGGTCGTCGTCATCGGCGTTGCGCTCGCCTGGTTCCTGTGGCTCCGCCCCGGCACCTGGCCGGCGACGGCAGCGGCCCCGGATTCGTCATCCGCCAGCCAGTCGGCGAGCCGACCCAGCGCGCTGACGCCGGTCGCCGAGGCGAACTACATCGTCATGGGCTGGAGCGGTGACTGGTCCGGGATCAACCGCGAGAAGGGCCGTCAGATCCTGGCCGGCCTGAAGACCGCGTTTGGCTCGATCAACAATCGCGGCGGCGTGCACGACCGACCGCTCGAGGTGGTTGGTCTGGACGACGTCTACGATCCCGCTCGCGCCAGGGAGAACGCGCGCTCGCTGATCACCGATTCCAAGGTGGTGGCGCTGATCGGCAACCAGGGCACCGCCACCACCGAGGCGGTGCTGCCGATCGCGCTCGAGCACAAGACCATCCTCTTTGGCGCCTGCACCGGAGCCTCGGCGCTGAAGAAGGATCCACCGGATCGCTATGTGTTCAACTACCGGCCGCGCTACGGCGAGGAAGTGGCGGCGCTGGCTCGCTACCTGGTCAAGCAGCGCAAGATCCAACCCACCCAGATCGCGGCGCTGGCGCAGGACGACGACTATGGCCGCGAGGGAACCGATGCGCTCCGCAAGCAGCTCGCCGAGTTGGGCCATCCGTCTCCGGACAGGCTGGTCGTCGCCGGCTACCCGCGCGACTCGGCCGATGTCTCGACCGCGGTCAGGACCATCCTGGCTCACCGCTCCGCGACCAAGGCGATCGTGATGCTCGCGACCTACAAGCCGGCAGCGCGCTTCATCAAGGAGATCCGCGAAGCCAGGATGGCTCCGGTCTTCGCCAGCATCTCTGGTATCGACGCCGAGGCGTTCCAGGTCGCGATGCAGGAGGTGGCGCCGCAGTACGATTCGGGGGTGATCGTCACCCAGGTGGTGCCGCACGTCCTTTCCAAGGCCAGCGGCGTGCTGCGCTTTCGCGAAGACCTCAAGTTCTTTGCGCCGCAGGAGCATCCGACCTCGTTCACGCTCGAGGCCTACATCGCCGCCAACATCTTCGCCGAGGGTCTGCGCCGCGCCGGCCCCGACTTCGACAGCGAGAAGCTGGCCGATGCCTTCGAGCAGATCAAGGACTACGACCTGGGGACCGGGGTCATCTGCAGATTCGGCCCGTCGGACCACCAGTGCTCTGACAAGGTCTGGGCGCTCGAGCTCGACGAGCAGGGCCAGTACCAGACGCTGCAGTTGGACTGAGCAGCAGAATCCGCATCTCTCGAATGCGGATTCTGCACTTCGGCTGCAACAACACTTATCTATCCGCTTTGTGCTCTACATGATGTTTATATTCTATCATTTGATAAAATAACGTTATTTAGAACAACATCTGTTCTCGTTCTGGAGTGGCATACAGCTTGAAGAAGCAACTCGGCAGAATGCCACCGATGGCAACCCGAAAGGAGACGGCGATGAATAAACTGACCACGATCGGTGCGGTGATCGCATGTGCAGCACTGCTGGCTGCGACCGATGCCCAAGCTCGAGGCAGGGGCTATGGTGCTGGCGGAATGGCAGGCGGGAGACATGGCCAGGGCAGCGGCGGATTCGGGCCCCGGATCATGGCCGAGCTCGATCTGAGCAAGGAACAGCAAACCAAGATCGAGAACCTGCGCATCGAGATGGAGCAGCGCACGACCCAGGTCCGCATCGAGCTGCGGCAGAAACGCGGCGAGCTGCGCCAGCTCTGGCAGGCCGAGCACCCGGACGAGCGCGCCATCCTGGCCAAGCAGACCGAGATGGATCCGCTCCGGCAACAGCTCCGGGCCGAGGGCGTGAAATTCCGCGTGGCCGTCTACGAGGTGCTGACACCCGAGCAAAAAACCAAGCTGCGCGACATGCTGCAGCAGCCGCGGCGCCACCTGCGGGGCGGCAAGGCCGGCGGCCGGATGGGCGTCGGCGCCATGGGCTTCGGATTCGGCGGTTACGACGGCCCCGGTTTCTACGACGAGGGCGTCGACAGCAACGGCTGAAGCATGCCTTGCCCGGCGCTCTGCCTGCCTGCCCCTCGCCCGCGCGTCCGACCTTCCCTGCTTCCCCCGATCCATGTCACGCTTGCCGCCAGTTGCCGGGTGCCGCATGGAGCGCTCTGAACCGACCGCCCGACCTCCGTCGCCACCGCGCCGGTACCCGGCCAGACTTGGCCTGCTGCTGGTGGCGCTGGTGACGGGCATTGCCCTGGTGGCCACTTCCCTGGCTTCTTTTGCTGGCGCGCGTGCGGCGTCGGCCGCGATCGCCGAGACCAGCGCCGAGGCGCTGATGCGCTCGGTGCGGCGCGAGCTCCTGATCGCGGGCGAGGACGAGCTGGCGACCACCGCCGCCACCCTGCTCGAGGAGCTGGCAGACCAGG
>JAFGSX010000491.1 GCA_016934455.1 Deltaproteobacteria bacterium | reverse complement strand
TCGCGGCGCCGGCCCCTACGCCACGCCGTCCGACCTGGCGCGCGCGCTCGAGGACGTGGGCGGGCATCTGGATGCCGCCACCTACCGCGACTTCATGTCGCTGACAACGCCGTACGCGCCCGGCGGGCTGTCCCGAGCGCTGGCCGTGCTGGCGGCGGTGGTCGGGCAGCCGCATTTTCGCGATCTCGAGGTGGAACGGCGCATCGTGCTGGAGGAGATGCGCGAGCTCGAGGACGACGCCGGCACCGAGATCGACGCCGACAACCTGGCGCGCGCGCTGCTGTTCGAGGGCCACGCCCTCGGCCGCCGCATCGACGGTGCGCGGGCGGTGGTCTGCCGTTTCAAGCGCCGCCACCTGGTGGCGCACCACCGCCGCTGTTTTGGCGCCCGCAACATGGCGCTGGTCGTCGCCGGTCCGGATCCGGTCTCGGCGGTGTCCGGCGCAGCGCGCCGCTGTCTGTCGCGCCTGCCCGCCGGCGAGCGGCTGGCGCTCGGCGATCTGCCCGCGCTGCCGCGGCGGGCGCCGCGCCTGCGCCTGGTCAGGCACGATGCCAGTCAGACCGAGATCCGATTCTGCTTTCGCACGCCGGGCGAGCGCGAGGCGTCGGCGATCCCGCTGCTGCTCGCGCGCCGCGTGCTCGACGACGGCATGGGCTCGCGCCTGCAGACCGAGCTGGTCGACCGGCGCGGCCTGGCCTACGAGCTGTGGGCGGATCTCGACCTGGCGGCCGACGTCGGGGTGCTCGACTTCGGCGCCGTGGTCGAGCACCGCAAGGTGGCGCGGACGGTGCGCGCGCTGCTGACCGCGGTGCGGCAACTGGCGCGGGACGGCCCCACCGGGGACGAGCTGCGGCGCGCCAAGCGCCGCGCGCTGTGGTCGTTTGCGGTGGCCGTCGACGCGGCGGCGGCGCTGGCCGACTGGATCGGCCGCGGTGTGTTGTTCGACCTCGACACCGACATCGCTCGGATTGGTGCCAGGATACGCGCCGTGCGGCCGGCCCAGGTGCGCGACGCGCTGCGCCGGGTGGTCGATCCGGCGTCGTTGTGTCTGGTCGCGGTGGGTCGCCCCGGTCGGTCCGAGCTGGCCCAGGTGCGGCGCGCGTTGCGATTTACGTAGGCCGCCGTGCGGTCAGCTCTCGCGTCCGTCACTCGTCGTCACCCGCGGCTCCGATGGCGGGCGTGCCATCGCCGCACTCGTCCGCGGCCGGAGGCGCGGCCACCGCCACCTCGAACGGCGCCCGGCCGTCGCCCTGCCAGCGCATCAGGCGCGCGCGCCGCACCCCGCCCTCGGCGATGACCTCGATGTAGTTGAACAGCGAGGGCTGGCCGCGGTAGCGCGCCACCCAGTGGCCCGAGTTGAGGTAGTAGTGGCAGGGAGCGGCGCCCGGCCGCGTCGGTGGCGCGGCGTGGATGCCAGCCTGGTGGCTGTGGCCGAAGACGACGAACGGCACGTCGACCAGCCTGGACAGCAGCAGCGCCTTCTCCGGCAGATGCGGCTCGGCGCGGCGGTCGCGCAGGCGCCGGGTCACCTCGTGCAGCGCCAGGGTGACCAGCAGCACGCCGCAGATCGCGGCGACACGGATCGCCACCGCGACCGGCAGCACGGCGGCGACGACGACGCTGACCAGCGACAGGAAGAGCAGCATGAAGCGATCGAGGTAGTAGGCGAGGGTGATGCCCAGAAAACGCTCCTCGACCGGCTTCTCCTTGAGCGCGTCGATGCGCTCCACCACCTCCAGCGGAAGCTGGGCGCGCTCGGCCAGCTTGGTCAGCCGCCGCAGGTGGCGGGCGTGGGTGGCGGGCCGGCCGACCGTGTGGCGCCAGCTCTTGCGCGCGAGCAGATCGATCATCAGCCTGAAGTAGGTGACGATCGCCCAGACGATACGGGCTGGCGAGTGCGAGAAGACCCAGCGGGCGAAGTCGACAAAGCCCCAGGCGTCCATCTCCGCCGCGGGCATGCCGTGCAGCAGCGGCGCGAAGTGGCGGATCGACCAGCTCGCGTAGGGCAGCGCCAGCATGCGGCCCTCGTCCTCGACCGGATCGAGCAGGTCGGCGTACGAGCAGTGCGGGTCGTACTGATGGCCGTGCTCGACATAGACGAGCTGCGGCTCGTAGTAGAACCAGGGCTCGAACCTCACCCGCGCCTCGGCGGTCGCCTCATCGACGCCGGCCAGGCGCGCGATCTCGGCGACGATCGCGGCGCGCACCTCGGGCCAGTACAGCTCGACGTCGTGGTTGCCGCGCACGAACACCAGGTCGTTGCCGGCGCTCACCAGCCGCGCCAGCGCCTCGAACACCGGGCGATGAAACCCGATGATCCGGCCCAGCTTCCACACCGCGTACTGGCGCGACGAGTCGAGGCCGAGCCGCGCCTGGCGCGGCGTCAGCGGCTGAGCCTGGATCAGGCGCGCCTCGATCGGGTTGGGCTGGACCACGGCGCGAATGAAGTCGAAGCTGTCGCCGTCGATGACCAGCGTGGTCGGCCGGTCGGCGGAATCCGCGGTCAGGGTGGCCACGAAGGCGCTGAACTCGGTGTTGAGCGCGTTGATGTACTCCACGAACGGTGCGTCGCCGGCGCCCACCTCCTCGCCCAGGTGCAGGTCGCTGACTATATAGATACGTCGCTGGCGAGACGCGGCAGGGTGTGGCCTCGGCCGCAACCAGTTGAACAGCTTGTGCCACCAGGCCATGCGCCCGCTCCCGTCCCCGGGCTATCTACACCAGGTGCGGCCGGACGGCCACGGTGGCATGCACTGCGCGCTCGCCCGGCCGGTGCCTCATTGCGCTGCTCACTTTGCCTGAGCCTATTTTTGGCGGGGCCCCGCCAATCGGCGTCAGGTTTTGTTGTTGTTGAAAACGCCACTGGGCGGGCCGCTCCCGCCGGCCCCCCGCCACACAGGATCAACTGCGGTG
>JAFGSX010000490.1 GCA_016934455.1 Deltaproteobacteria bacterium | reverse complement strand
CGGGCGCGGTCCCCGCGGCCAGCGCCAGCAGCCCGACGGCGAGCGCGGTGCGTCGTCGCATCCGATGCCTCCCCGCGGTGGTCGAGGCGCCCATCAGAAAGACACCTTGGCCTTGAGGTAGGTCTGGTCGCCGTGCGGCATGCCGGCGAACAGCGACCGCCCCTCGCCCGCGATCAGCACGTGGCCCAGGCCGAGGTCGATGTTGTCGAACGGCTTGTAGAGCAGCTCGTAGGTCATGCTCACGCCGTAGTTGCGCGTCACGTCGTCGAAGGCGTCGGTGTCGAAGATGAAGCCGTTGGTCAGCGTGAGCTGTCCGTCTAGGAAGTTATGGCGCAGCCCCAGCACCAGGTAGTCGCGCAGCGCGCCGCCGCGCTCGGCGAACAGGCCGTGCACGTACTGCAGGTTGACATAGCTGCCCCAGAAGAAGGTGTAGTCGAGGCCGGCGGTCAGCTTGGTGTAGGGGTCCGCGTGCAGGATCACGGCCTCGGCGGTGCGCCTGCCCTGCAGCGTGGGAGCGGTCAGGGCGAGCGCCACCTCCTGCGGGAAGAACACCGCCGCCTCGACCCACCAGCCCACCGAGAACAGCTCGCCGGCCAGGTCGGCGCCGGCGACGTGGGTCTCGGGCAGGACGGCGGTGGCGTCGATCGCGATCTCGACCGGGCTGACCACGCGGATGACGACGTCCTTCTCGATCGGGATATCGTCGTAGCCGTGAAAGTACGACAGCGACCAGTCCACGCCGAGGGCGGAGCCGGCCAGCTTGAGCGCCTGCATGCTGTGCGCGAGGTCGGCTCGCGGCAGCCCCAGGCCGACCGTGCCCACGGCGGTGGCGATGTCGGAGGGCGCCAGCTCGCCGACGCTGTCGGCGGTGCTGCCGCCCAGGGGCAGCTCGCCGAAGCGCGGCAGCAGCGCGGGCACCGGACCGGGCAACCAGACGGCGGTCAGCTTGAGGTAGCCCTCGAGGATGATCAGGTCCGCGCGCAGGGCCCAGGTGGGCAGCTTGGCGCCGAAGGCCAAAAAGTCCGACAGGTCGTCGGGGTTGAGGTTGTCAGTCGGGTTGAAGCGGTCGGCCGTGCCCCAGGCGACGCGCTGCTTGCCCAGGCGCAGATCGAGCCGGTCCCGGATGACGTCGTAGACGTCGACCGACGCCTCCCACAGCAGCAGATCCATGGGCATGGCCTGCGCCGGATCGCCCAGCCCGTCGAGGCCGCCGGTGATGGCGACGTCGTAGAAGCGCAGGCGGCCGGACATGTGCAGCTCGAGCTGCTCGGCGGGAAAAGCCGCCAGGCCCAGGCTGGCCTCGTGGTAGATGGGCAGCAGGGCAGCTCTGTCCTCGAGCAGCAGCCGCTTGTCGAGCTTGAGCCAGCCCGCGGGCTCGAGGCCGGCCGCGGCCGACGACGACGCCAGCGCCCAGGCCGCGAGCCCCGCCAGCGGTGCGGCAGCGCGACGACGCAAAAGAGGCATCGGGCGCTCCTGCTCAGCGCGCGCGCTTGAGCATGCGCTGGCTGAAGGCGCTGTCCTTGAGACCGGTGTCGAATGCGATGTCCGCCATCTCCATCCGCGTCGCGTGCTTCTTCTTGAGATCGCGCATGGTGATCGAGCGCGGCACCCAGCGCCCCGCGATCTTCTCGACCTGGTCGTACTCCATGACCTTCCAGAGCTGGCCGGCCTTGTCGAAGTGCTCGACGCGCGTGGGCTGGTTTCGCTCCAGGTTCACGACCATGGTGAGCTTGCCGTAGGGGCTCTCCTGGCCCTTCTTGGGCGTCAGCTCGAGCGTGGCCCGAGCGGCGTCCTTGCCGATCAGCTTGGCGCTGTACTTGGGGGCGTAGCTGATCGAGCCCATGTCGCCGTACGAGAAATCGGTGCCCATGAAGGTGTCGTTCTTGAGGTGCGAGGCGATGCGCCGCACCTTGTCGAACTCGGGCATGTAGAGATACATCTCGTCGTCGCTCACGGTTAAAAAGCCCACGCCCTTGACCTCGGCCGGGCTCAAGAACTTCATCATCTTGAGCTGCGTTCCCTTCTGCTGCAGCGAGATCCGGCGCTCCTTGGTCTTGCCCTCGGCGTCCTCGAGCACCATGGTCAGCGTCGACGTCTGGTCCTTGGCTTTGGTCATGGCCGCGTCGACCTTGGCGAGTATTTCGTGGGCCTCGTCGGCCAGCGCCGCGGACGGAAGAGTCGAGATCGCCAGTGCCGCGCCGAGCGCGCAGCACGAGGTCAAGCGCTTCATGG
The DNA here is from genome assembly GCA_016934455.1 of Deltaproteobacteria bacterium. Taxonomy (GTDB): domain Bacteria; phylum Myxococcota; class JACRCW01; order JAFGSX01; family JAFGSX01; genus JAFGSX01. The sequence goes on along the minus strand of JAFGSX010000490.1, from coordinate 6,212 downwards.
GGTTCCTCCTGGGGATGGTTGGATGTCTGGCTTGGTGCCGGAATCGCCGGCGCGGCGGCGCCGCCTGCGAGCAGCGCGACCATCGGCGGGGTGATCGCCGGCGCGATGCAACTGACTGGTCGGGCCAGGAGCCGGCGCTGAGGGCGCGATGTAACGGCGGTCGAAAGTCATGACCAGCACCGGGTAGATCGTGAGCGCGCTGCCGGCGGCGATGCCGATCGAGAGTGCGCTCAGCCCCCCGAACTGCTTGATGATGTTGAGCTCCGACGCCACGATCACGACAAAGCCCGCAATCACCGCCAGCGCGTTGATCAGCACGGCGCGCCCGGTCGAGAGGAAGACGCGCTCCAGCACGCCGTACAGCGTGCCGCCCTGGCCGGCCTCGATGCGGATCCGGTAGGCGGTGTGGATGGTGTAGTCGATGCCGATCCCGATCGCGAGCGAGGCGATCAGCGCCGTGGCCAGGTTGAGGGTGACGCCCAGATAGCCCATCAGCCCGAAGTTGACGGCCAGCGTGAAGACGATCGGGACCATGGCGATCAGGCCGCGCTTGAGCGAGCGGAGCTGGATGACCATCACGATCATCACCAGCGCCAGACACAACACCAGGCTGTTGATCTGGCTCTGGCTCAAGCGTTCCACGATGGTGCCGTAGACCAGAGGCGGACCGGTCTGGGCCGCGGTCATGCTCACGACGGACGCGGCAGGAGGTGGCTGGCCGGTGAGGCCCGCGTACTGCTCGGGCGTGACCGGCCAGTAGCCCGCGCTGAGCCGGCCGAGCTCGCCGCGCAGCTCGCTGGCCAGAGCGCCGGAGGCCTCCCCGGCCGGAGCGCTGGCCGCCAGGATCGCGCCCAGCAGCCGCTCGTGCTCGCGCCGAGTGGCCTCCTCGGCCAGCAGCCTGACGATCGAGGCAGCCGCCAGCTCGACTCCCTCGGCATCGCCGGCGAGCGCGGGCGCGGTCTCGCGGATCTGCCGCTCGATGGCATCGGCGGTCGGTTCGGCCAGCGCCGCCAGGGCCTCGGCCAGCGCATCGCGCACGGCCTGCTCCTCGATCAATAGGTCGCAGTCCGCGGCCGCCAGGTATCCCGCGATCGAGCGGCGGCGATCGTCCGCCGAGAGCGCGTCCGCGTCGGCCGGAGCCCCCACCGCGGCCTGGAGCAGCGACCGCAGTCGATCCCGGTCTGTCAGCGTGCGGCCAGCGCTGGCCAGGTCCGCCGCGAGGTCGTCGAGCAGCTCGCCGGCGACGAGCGCGCCGAGCTCGGGGAGCCGGTCCCGGGGCACGGCTTCGAACGGCAGGGCGACCAGTTGCAGCCGCAGCTTCTCCTGGATGAGGAGATCGACCGCGGCGACGTTCCGATCGGTGACGGCGCTCGACATCTGCGGCAGCCGCGCCGTGATCAGCGTCTGGTCCGCGGCCGGCGTCACCAGCCGGTTGAGCTGGTCCTTTCCCTCCATCAGCAGGTAGAGACTCTCCACGCCGGCCCTGGTGGCAGGGATGGCGCGCTGGCCGTTGAGGCTGTCGTTCATCTCCGCGATCACGTCGGCGATGGAGTTCACCAGCGGGGAGCAAAGGGCCTGGCGCAGGTGTTTGTGGAGCCGGTAGATCTCGCCCAGGGCCAGCGGATCCCGCACCGGGCCCTTCAGATGCACCATGTAGGCCACGGTACCGCCGAACTCCTCGGTCATCACGGCGTCAGCCTGGCGTGGCTCGCTCTCCTGCGAGAAGAAACCCAGCAGGTCGAAGTCGGAGTGCAGGCGGAAGATGCCGGGGACGAGCGCCAGCGTCACCAGCGCAGCCGCGGCCAGGACCGCGCGCCGGTGGTCGTGGAGCGCGTGCGCCATGAGCGTCAGGGGGCGGTTGAGAAAGGAGGCCGCGGTGGCGCCGCCGCCGCCGCTCCCCGCGATCGCCCGCGGCAGCTTGAGGCAGCAGACGGTGGCCGGGACAAAGGTGAGGGCGAAGACCAGCGCCGCGGCGATCCCGATCGCGGTGAAGAGTCCGAAGGTACGGAAAATGGTGAGCACGCTCATGACGAACGACATGAAGCCGATAAAGGTGGTGACCGCCGACAACAGGATGGGCACGGCCACCTGGCGCAGCGCGATGCGCACGGCGCCCGCGCTGTCGCTGGCCCGATCGCTGTTCAGCGAGATGAAGTTGAGCATGTGGATGCCGTACGCCGAGCCGTTCGAGAGCAGCACCACCGGCATGATGGCGGCGATGATGGTCAGCGGCGTGCGGGTCAGCGCCATGATGCCGAAGGTGACCACCGTGGCCACGGCCACCGCCGCCAGCGGCAGCACCACGCCGCGCAGGGTGCGGAAGCTGCAGTAGAGAATGCCGACCAGCAGCATGATCACCAGCGGCACCAGCACGGCCATGTCGCGGACGATGATGTGGTTGAGGTAGTTGAGCAGCATGGGCTCGCCCGCGAACGAGATCTGCGCCGACCGGGTTTCCGCTGGCCACATGGTCTCGGTGAGATCGCGCAGCTCGCTGGCGACCACGTCCTTGCGCGCGTTCTCGGCGATGTTAACGTAGAGCGCCGTGAAGCGGCCGTCGGGTGAGACCAGAAAATTGGCGTAGGCGGGTTTGCCCAGGGCGTAGCGTCGGAGGTCGGCCAGCGCGGCCGGGTCGGAGAGGACGGCCTCGTCGGGAACGAGATCGGACACCTCGAGACCGAGGTCGGTCTTCTTGATGTCCACCACGTTGGTCAGGCTGACGACCGATGCCACGCCTGGATGGTCTTGGTAGGCCCTGGTGAGCCGGTCGATGCCCTGCATGATCTCGGGAGCAAAGCTGTCGCCGGACTCGACTAAAACGATCGCGGTGTAGTTGCTGCCAAAGGCACTGCCGACCTCTTTGAGCTGCATGATCACCGGGTCTGTCGGCGAGATGTAGTTGGTAAAGTCCGTGTCGACCTTGAGCTGGGTCAACAGGGCGCCGGCGCCTGCCGAAACGACCACGGAGAGAGCCAGGATCAGCTTGCGATAGCGAATGATGAAGTTGGCGACAGATTCCATTTTCACCTTCGGCTCAACATGCGGGGTCGCTAATTAATTGAGCAGTCAATCTAAAGAAGTGAAAAGAAGGCCTGGCTCACCTGCGCACCACGCCTTCGATAAACATGCTGCAGGCCCTTCCCAGCGCATGGATAAAGTCATAGGTCTTGCCGAGCATCGACCAACCAACGTAGTTAGCCACGTAAATCCCGAGGACAGAGAGGGCCGCGGTCTGTGTGTCGATATCGGCAAAGGCGCCGCTCTGCTTGCCCTCCTCAAAGGCATCGCGGATGGCCGAGATCACCTCCATGAACCCGTAGCCCTCGATCTTCTCGAGGTCGAGTCGCATGGAGAAGACCTGGCGCAGGATGATGTCCGTGCGATGCGGATAGGTCAGGGTCATCTCGCCCACCAGGCGGATCAGGAACTGGATCCGCTCGACAGGAGAGAGCTGGCTCTGCTCCGCCCTGGCGACGCACTCCTTGAAGGCGTCGACGCCGGTGCGCACGATGGCCGAGAAAAGGCCTTCCTTGGTCGAGAAATGGTGAAAGATGATCCCCTGCGAGACACCGGCCGCCTTGGCAATGGCAGCGGTGGAGACGCCGTCGTAGCCCTGTCGTGCAAAGCACTCCATGGCAGCGTCGAGGATCTGCTTGCGGGTCGTCTCGGCTCGGTCTTGTCGCATTGTTGTTCAGCCCCCCTGCACATCCGGCCAAATCGTTGTCGTCTGTTGATTGATTACTCAATCAATAACCGAAAGCCAGGGGAGGTGTCAACAGCTTTCGCAGTCCCGTGCAGATCTCGGCCCGGATCCCCGCGATCGCGGCAAGCTTTTCTACGGTCGCTGCTCGGCCGGGCCGTAGGTGACAAACGCGTCGCTCATCGAGAGAAATTCCGCGGCCAGCCAGTCCGGGCCGAGCATCCCCTTGACGATGCGCACCTCGTCGATGACGCCGTCGAAGGTGCGGTCGCTGGCACCGCAGCGGTTGCCGATGCACAGGTCCATGCCGCAATCGCTGAGCGGGTTGCCGCTCGGCGCTTCTTCGGTGACGACCGTGGCACTCGCTCCGTCGACGTAGAACGCCGGGACAGGCGGAAGGGGATCGTCCTCGCGGAAGACGACCGCCACAAAGTACCACCGGTCGTAGGAGGTCAAGGCGGACTGCGCGCACCAGTCGCCCGCGCGCACGCTGTAATCGCGCTCGAAGCTGAAGGCCGTGCCGCAGTCGCTCATCGTGGTGGTCTCCAGCTCCCAGCCACCCATATTGTTGCTGCCGGATTTGTCGAAGACGCGACCGTAGGAACCCTCACCGGCGCTGCGCGGTTTGACCCAGGCGAGCAGCGTGCCTCCTGCCTCGTCACCGGTCGCTGCCGAGAACAGGTCGTCCACGGTGGGATTGGAGGCGACTTTGATCGAGCTGGAGACACCGTTGAAGTCGTAGCCCCGGCCGATCTTGCCGCTGGCAGCACTGGTAGAAGAATCAAAGCCATCGTTGCAGTGCCAGGTCGAGTCGCTGCTGTCGCCGCCGAGATGGTAGACCGCGCGAAAGCGCTCTGACCAGGCGTCGGACGGCGCGGGCGGAACGTCGGGCGACGGGTTGCCATGGTACAACCAGATGAAGCTGTCGCTGGAGTCGTCTTCGATCCTGGGCACCCGCACCCAGATCCAGGCAATGCCGTCGTCGGTGCCCACCATCGTCCACTCCTCGATCTCGTGATCGAGCACCGTCTCGTCGTCGCTGGCCACGAAGCGCAGGTCCGAGCCGTCGAGCAAGCCGTGGCTGAACGCGAAGCGACTGCGCTCGAGGTGGACCAGCACCGTGAAGTCGATCAGGCTCTCGCGCAGCGCCGTGTTGTCGAAGCTCAGGCGCTGGCGCCAGCTCCAGTCCCGGTGCCACCAGTGAACCGGCTGCGCGGCGTCGGCAGCGCCGCTATCCGATCCGGCCGCGGCGTCCTGGCCGGCCGCCGCATCGACGCTGCCGTCAGAGGCCGGCGCATCGGATTCACCCGCGCGGTCGGCGGGCGTCGCTGCGTCGACTGCCGCGCCATCGATGGCGGCCGCGCCATCGCGATCGGTCGAGTCGAGCGCGATTGCGTCTGGCCACCAGGAGTCTGTCGCCGGCAGGTCTCGGCCAGCCGCGTCGGGGCGATGGCCGCTGTCGACGACGATTCCAGCATCAAATGGCTCGCGGCAAAGCCCGTTGCTGCAGACCATGTTGTTCGGGCAGTCGGCGGTGCTGTTGCAGGGAAAGATCTCGGGCTGCGGCTGGCACTGGCAGGCCCAGGTCGCCAGCAACCCCAGCAGAGAGATCCCGCTCCGACGGCATCCACTCATGACTCAGCCCCCGGCGGGTGTACATCAGCCCCTCCCCCCGCGCACCCGCCCGCCACAGGGGAACAGAACCCAGGATCCAGGATAGCAGATCGCGGTCCGATGAACTGGTCTAGACCGGCGCCCTGTCTCGTGCCTGCGATGGCCGACGATTGCATGCTTGATGGCTGCAGTGCCGGGCCCTAACATACCCCCGCCCGAATGCCTCCGAGACCTCGCATGCCTCCGACCCCCTGGAAACGCAACCTGGCCGCGATCTTCTTCGCCCAGCTCACGACCATGATCGCGTTCAGCTTCGTGTTCCCGTTTATCCCGCTCTACGTTCAAGCCCTCGGCGTGCCTGATCCCACCAAGGCAGCGCAGTGGTCGGGCTGGATCGCTGCCTCGACCGCGCTGACGATGGCAGTGGCCCAGCCCATCTGGGGCAACCTCGCCGACCGCTTCGGCCGCAAACCGATGGTCATCCGGTCGATGATCGCCGGCTCGATCACGCTCGGCCTGATGGGCCTGGCCACCCACCCGTGGCACATCCTCGTCCTGCGGCTGCTGCAGGGCATGCTGACCGGCACGGTCACCGCCTCGACCGCGCTGGTCGCCACCGTGGTCCCGAAGCAGCGCCTCGGCTTTGCCCTCGGCCTGCTGCAGGTGGCCATGTTCGGCGGCTCGTCGCTCGGCCCCCTTGTCGGTGGCATCGTCGCCGACAGCTTCGGCTTTCGCGCCTCGTTCGGCGCTGCCTGTCTGCTCGCGCTCGCGGGTGGCCTGACGGTCATCACCCTCGTGCGGGAGGACTTCACACCGCCTCCGGCCACCGCCGCGCGCCGCGGCGTGATCGCCGGCAGCCGCGTCCTGCTGGCCCTGGCCGGGTTCCCGGCGATCATCG
>JAFGSX010000489.1 GCA_016934455.1 Deltaproteobacteria bacterium | reverse complement strand
CGCACCGCCGGCCCCTTGCTGGCGTTGAGGGTGCGGGCGTGGATGGTGGCGCGGTCGGCGGCGCGTCCCATCTCTCCGCCGAGGGCGTCGATCTCGCGCACCAGGTGGCCCTTGCCGACGCCGCCGATCGAGGGGTTGCAGCTCATCCAGGCAATGCGGTCGAGGTTGGGCGTCACCAGCACGGTGTCGAGGCCGCGCCGGGCGCAGGCCAGCGCCGCCTCGCAGCCGGCGTGGCCAGCGCCGACCACGACCACGTCGCACCGATCGGTGAGCAGCGGCTCCATCGCTCTCCTCGGCCGGCATCTCACCAGAAAAAATGGGTCCGGTCAGCAGCGGGTCCGACGTCCATCCCGCGCTGCCATTCAGTCCACCAGCTCGAACACGTAGTTGAAGCGGCTGATGGTGTAGTCGACCGGCTTGCCGTTGACCTTGGCCGGCTTGAACAGAAACTTCTTCATCGCCTCGACCGCGGCCTCGTCGAGGCCATAGCCGATACCCTTGACCACGGTGACGTTGCGCACCGTGCCGTCCTTCTTGACCTCGACCTTGAGCACCACCGTGCCCTGGACGCCGGCGCGCTTGGCGGCCTCGGGCATCGGTGCCTTGATCTCCTTGAGGATCTCGGGCTCCTCGGTGATCTCGTGGGTCTTGACCGGCGCGAAGGCCGGCGCCGGCACGTACGGCTTGACGTCGGAGGACGGCACGAACTTCTCTTTGTTGACGTCGCCGTAGAGCGTGTTGCCGACGCGCACCGCCACCCCGCCGCTGCCGGACACCGTCGAGTTGAGCGAGATCCCGGTCACGATCGGGATCGGCTTGGAGGGCTTTTCGCTCGGCGGCGGCTGGTTGGGCGGCGGCGTCTCGGGCTTGACCACCGGCTGTACCACCTCGGGCTTGGGCTTGGGCTTGGGTTTGGCCGGCTCGGGCTTGGGCGGCTCGGGTTTGGGTGGCTCGGGCTTGGGCGGCTGCTTGACCATCGCCATCTCGACCCGGGTCGCCTTCTTGGGCTCCTTGAGCTGCGAAGCCCCCGCCGAGATCGCGCCGTGCGCGCCCAGCGCCACCAGCGCGGCCAGCGTGTAGACTCCAACGCCCTCGAACCGGCGCCGCTTGAAGATCTCGGTCGCTGCCATCAGGGCCCCGCCGCCGCCTTGGCTGCCGCCGCCTCGGCCGTTGCCTTGGCCGCGGTCTCGTCGCTCTGCTCGATGTTGAGGGCGAACTTGACGATGCCCTCCTGCTTGACCACGTCGATGATGTGGATCACCTCGCCGTGGGTCACCGACTTGTCGGCGCCGATGATCGCCTGCACATCCTTGTTTTCTGCCAGCTCCTCCTGGATCTTGGCCCGCAGCCCGGCCTCGTCGGACTTCTCGCCGTTGAGGTAGAGCTGTTGCTCCTTGGTGTAGACGACCGTGATGGTCGACGGCTCGGTCGAGTCTCCGGTGGCGGCCTTGGGCAGGTCGACCTTGATCGAGTCGGCGACGACGACCGTGGTGGTGACCATGAAGATCACCAGCAGGCAGAGCATGATGTCGACCAGCGGCGTGACGTTGATGTCGCTGATCACTCCCTCTTCGTCTTCGGTCTTGCCGGTGCCGGCCATGATCAACTCCCGGCCGCGGCGGTCGCGGTGGCTGTGGTCGGAGCCGCGGCTCCGGCCGCGACGGCAGCGGCACCGTCGCCGGCGGCGGCGCGGCGCTCGCCCTCGCTCAGGTGGGCCAGCAGCACGTTGCCCAGCGCCTCGGCCTCGGTGCTGAAGAGCTTGAGCCGGCGCTGGAAGTAGTTGTGCATGGCCACCGCGGGCAGCGCCACCAGCAGGCCGATGGCGGTGGCGGCCAGCGCCTCGGACAGCGAGGACATGACCGCGCCCGCCGCCACTCCCGATTTGACCGACAGGATGTGCAGCGAGCGGATGATCTCGAGCACGGTGCCGAACAGGCCGACGAACGGCGCGTTGTTGCCCAGCGTGGCCAGCACCGCCAGCCCGCGCTCGTAGCGCAGCCGCTCGGCCTTGGCCACGCCGCGCATAACCTCGTCCACCGCGACCCGGCCGCGGTCGCTGGCCTCCAGCCCCTCGCCGACCACCTTGGCGGCCAGCCCGCGCTGCCGCTTGAGCAGCGCCTTGGCCTCGTCGACCTTTCCCGACGCCATCAACCGGTTGAGCGCGCTCTGCACCGTGCCCACGTCGCCGCGGTTGATGGCGTAGAAGATCAGTCGCTCGACCGCGATGGTGAGGGAGATTATCGACAGCGCCACCAGGAACCACATCACCCAGCCGGCCGCGCCCTGCAGCGCGGCCTGCACGGTCACCTGGGTCACGATGTTCTGCGAATGAATCATCTCCATTGGCGCCTCGGCCCCCAATGCCATGAGATCGCGATCAAACGCCCAATATATGTCACGCTGCCTCGAATAGCACGCCGAGCATGATCGCTCCGGTCGGCGGCGTCGCTTTTTTTGATGACGGCGGCGGTTTTACCGGTGACAGTCCGCCCGGCCGGGGCTATGAAGCCGACCGTTGACTCCGCGCCAGGAGCGGGTCCATGCAGCGCAGGTACAACATTGTCGACAGCAAGCTGGTCGAGGTCGAATGCGACCCCTGCCTGGTGACGATCTATATCGCCCCCGACGATCAGGAGAAGAAGTACCTGGTCGAGACGCTCAAGCTGGATGAGCACACCCTCAACTCGGCGCTCGACCCGGACGAGCTGTCGCGGCTGGAGTTCGAGCCCGAGCACGTGGCGCTGATCTACAAGCGCCCCAAGAGCTACACCGGCGAGGAGCAGTTTCTGTTCAAGGTCGGCTCGATCGGCGCCTTCTTGTTCAGGGACCGGCTGCTGGTGGTGATGGCCGAGGACGTACCGCTGTTCAACACCACCACGCCGCTGCGCTTCAAGAGCCCGGCCTACGTGCTGCTGCGGCTGATCTACCGCGCCATCTACCACTTTCTCGAGCACCTCAAGGTGATCGCCTCGATCTCGGACGAGCTGCAGGACAAGATCAACCGCTCGATGGAGAACCGGCACCTGCTCAACCTGTTCACGCTCGAGAAGAGCCTGGTCTACTACCTCAACTCGATCAACAGCAACGGCGTGCTGCTCGACAAGCTCAAGAACAGCGCCACCAAGCTCGGGCTGTCGGTCGACGAGACCGAGCTTCTCGACGACACCCAGATCGAGAACAACCAGTGCTACAAGCAGGCCGAGATCTACAGCAACATCGTCGCCAGCCTGATGGACGCGCGCGCCTCCATCGTCGGCAACAACCTGAACGTGTTGATGAAGACGCTCAACATCATCACCATCGCCATCATGGTGCCCACCTTCGTGGTCAGCGCCTTCTCGATGAACGTCGCCATCCCCATGCAGAAGCACCCATGGGCGTTCTGGATGATCATGGGCATGGCCATCCTGTCGGTGATCTGCTTCGTCATTTTTTGGCGCCGCAAGAAGTGGTGGTGAGGCGGGGGACGAGGTCCGCGCGATGCCCGGTATCGTCGTGGTCAAGATCGGCGGAGAGATCCTGCAGGACGACCGGCAGCGATCGGGGCTCGGACCCAACCTCCGCGACCTGCGCAAGGCCGGGCGCGAGGTGGTCGTGGTCCACGGCGGCGGGCCGCAGAGCAGCGAGCTGCAGGACCGGCTCGGCATCCCCCTGAAGCAGGTGGCCAGCCGCCGCATCGTCGACGGTGCCACCCTCGACGCGGCCAAACAGGCGGTCGCCGGCCAGCTCAACGTCGATATCGTGGCGCTGCTGGCGCGCGCCGGGGTGCCGGCGCTGGGCGTCGCCGGGGCCTCGGCCGGGCTGGTCCGCGCCCGCAAGCAAGCGCCGCTGATCGTGGCCGGAGCCGGCGACAAGCCGATCGATTTCGGCCTGGTGGGCGAGGTCGAGGGCGTGGCCTCCGGTCTGGTGGCCGGGTTGCTGGCGCTCGGACCGGTGCCGGTGATCGCCGCGCTCGGCGCTGACGAGCAGGGCCAGGTCTACGACGTCGGCGCCGACGCCGTGGCGGCGGCGCTGGCCGCGGCGCTGTCGGCCGAGGCGCTGGTGCTGATCAGCGCGGGGGGCGGGATCCGGCGCGAGGTGGAGCACGCCGATACCCGCATCGCCAGCATGACGGAGGCCGAGGCGCGGCAGGCAGTCGCCTCGAGCGCCGTCACCGGAGTCATGATCCCCAGGATCGACGAGGGATTGCGGGCCGTGGCCGCCGGCGTGCGGTCGGTCCTGTTGGCCGACGTCGCAGAGCCGGGCGCCCTGTGCCAGGCGCTGGCGCAGCCGGGCGCGGTCGGCACCTGGATCGTCCCCGATCCACCGGCGGCCGCCGCGGGCGAGGAATGAGATGCGACCCCCGCGCTGGCTGATCGTCTGCGCCGTTTTCGTCGCGACCGCCGTCGCGCGCGCCCAGCTCGAGCCGCAGCCGGGCGAGCGCGAGCTGCAGCAGCAGCAGGCCGCGCGGGTGCCCAAGCTGTACCATGCGCCGGCGCTGACCAACCAGGTGGAGCCGATCTACCCCGAGGAGGCGCGCGACCAGGGGCTGGCCGGAGCGGTGGTGCTGCGCCTCACCCTCGACGAGCAGGGGCTGGTCGATCGCGCCGAGGTGGTGCAGAGCGCGGGCGAGGTGCTGGACTGGTCGGCGCTGGGTGCGGCCACCCAGCTCGAGTTTTCGCCGGCGCAGTTCGTGCTGCAGCCCGCCGCGGGCGAGGAGCTGGCCCCTTGCGACCAGGCGCCGGCCGGGACCGAATGCGCCGAGGTGATGGTCGCACCGGTGCAGCTCGACTACCGGATGGTGTTCGAGCTGGCCGCGCCGCCCGCGCCGCCTCCGGCCGCGCCGCCGCCGCCGACGGCGCGGCTGACCGGGCTGGTGCGCGAGGCCGGCACCAAGCGGCCGCTCGAGGGCGTCGAGGTGGTGGTGCTGGTGAGCGGGACGCCGGCGGGCTTCGAAGAGGAGCGGCTGCGCAACCTGACCGCGATCAGCGACGCCGACGGCGCCTTCACCATCGAGGGGTTGCCGGTCGGCAGCCACAAGATCCAGCTCGCGCTCTCCGGCTACGAGGCCTCGGTCGAGGAGCAGGAGTTCGCGGCCGACGAGGAGGTGCAGGCGATCTTCTACCTGGTGGCGCGCAGCTACTCGAAGTTCACCACCGTGGTGCGCGAGAAGCGGCCGCCCAAGGAGGTGACCAAGGTCGCCCTGCAGCGCGAGGAGGTGCAGAAGGTGCCGGGCACCTTTGGCGATCCGCTGCGCGTGATCGAGAACCTGCCCGGCCTGGCGCGGTCGAGCCCGGTCGGCGGCTCGCTGCTGGTTCGCGGCTCGAGCCCGGGCGACTCGGGCGTCTATTTCGACGGAGTCGGCATCCCGATCCTCTACCACTTTGGGGGATTGACCTCGGTCATCAACGCCGAGTTCCTCGAGGACATCAACTTTTACCCGGGCGGCTTCGGCGCCAAGTACGGCCGCGCCACCGCCGGCATCGTCGACGTCGAGAGCCGCGACCTCGACTTAGACGAGTTTCGCGGCACGGGCGAGGTCGATCTGCTGGACTCGGGTTTCTTTTTGGCCGGCCCGCTCGACATCGGCGCCTTTTTGGGCATGCCGCCGGCCAAGCCCGGCCCGTCACCGCAGAAGATCACCTTTGCCGCGGCCGCGCGGCGCAGCTACATCGACGCGCTGCTGCCGTTCGCCATCGACCTGCTGATCCCGCAGGAGCAGGCGGTGCTGACCGCGTCGCCGATCTACTGGGACTACCAGACCAAGGTCGAGTACCGGCCCGAGCAGCACCACAAGTTCAGCGCCATGGTGCTGGGAGCCGACGACAACCTCAAGATCCTGGCGCGCGGCGTCGACCAGCAGTCGACCACCGCCATCAACATGGCGGTGCACCAGATGTTTCACCGCGCCGTGGTGCACCACGAATGGCAGGCCGCGCCGCGGTTGAGCAACGTCGCCAGCCTTTTCTACGGTTACACCGCCTACGAGATCGGCGCTGACCTCAACCGCTCGGTCGACGCCACCGTGTATATCGGTTCCTACAGCGGCGGCCTGCGCGACGAGCTGACCTACAAGGCCATGGACAAGGTCGAGCTGGTCGCCGGCGCCGATGTCGGCATGGGGAGCTACCAACTGCATTTCACGGGTCCGATCTCGGCCTCGACCGGTGCTTATCCCCGCATCGTGCCCAACCTGTCGGCCAACCTCGAGATCACCGACGATGGAGCCTGGTCGCTGCCGGCCTTCTACACCGTGGCGCGGCTGGGACCGTTTGCCGGCCTGACGCTGATCCCGGGCTTTCGCTTCGACTGGTACAAGTGGTCCACGGACCGCAACAACCGGTTCACCGCCGAGCCGCGGCTGACCGCTCGCTGGGAGGTGGTCGCGGGCACCGTTCTCAAGGGCGCCTTCGGCGTCTACGAGCAGAATCCCGATCCGCAGCAGCTCTCCGCCCAGTTCGGCAACCCGAAGCTCGACCTGCCGCGCGCTCTGCACTACATCGCCGGCTACGAGCACAAGCTGACCGACAAGCTCAACCTCAGCGTCGAGCTCTACTTCAACGACAAGGACCGCCAGGTGACGTCCTCGGACTACGCCACCGTCGACCAGGGCAACGTCGATCTCGAGTTCTACAACAACCGGGGGATCGGCCGCGCCTACGGCGTCGAGGTGCTGCTGCGCCACGATCTGTCGAGCAACTTCTACGGCTGGGTCGCTTATACGCTATCGCGCTCGGAGAGCCGCAACGCGGACCAGGGCTTTGTCAGCCCGGTGCTCAGCGGCACCGCGGAGCTGCCGTGGTACGTCACCAGCTACGACCAGACGCACATCCTGACCGTGGTCGCCCAGTACCGGCCGCCCGCTGTCGATCTGCCGCGGTTGGTGCTCGGCCTGTTCGACCAGTCGGCGCCGGGCTGGCTGGCCAACGGCTGGCGCGTCTTTGCCAAGGACTGGTCGATCGGCGGCCGCTTCCGGCTGGTCACCGGCGATCCGACCACGTCGACGCTGTTTGCCCTGCACAACCTGGACAACGACAACTGGGCGAACCAGCAGAGCAGCGCCAACTCGGCGCGGCTGCCGACCTTTCACCAGCTCGACGTGCGCGTCGACCGCAAGCTGGTGTTCGAGAGCTTCATCATCAGCTTCTACCTCGACCTGCTCAACGCCTACAACCAGCCCAACGTCGAGTCGATGATCTCGGACTACCGCTACCGCAAGACCGCGCCGGTGACCGGGCTGCCGATCATCCCGGTGATCGGCGTGCAGGGAGAATTCTAGCCATGACGACGAGAATTCCGCTGTGGCTGACCGCGCTGGGCGCGCTCGTCTTCGGCTCCGGCTGCATCGATCTCGACTCCAAGCCCGAGATCAAGGACCTGCGCATCCTCGGGTTGCGGCTGGACCCACCCGAGATCATGTACTCGCCGATCCTGGCGATGCCGGCGGCGCAGCGGCCACCGGTCGAGCTGCCGCCGACGGTGCTCGAGGCGTCGCTGCTGGCGGTCGACCCGCGCAGCAGCGAGCCGCTGCCGTTCACCTACCACGTCTGCCCGGTCGACGACTTCGAGATGTGCATCAACTACCAGCTACCCGACGTGTTCGAGAACGAGCGCGACCCGGATGCGCTGCGGATCAGCCTGGCGCGGCTGGTCAACCGCCGCGCCGCGCTGCTGGCGCCCGGCGACAACACCGGCGGCATCGGCGGCCCGCTCGGCCGCCTCAACTTCGATCTGCGCGCCACCGAGTACATCCTGCCGCACCTGCCCGACGGCACCGCGATCGCGGTCTTCCAGCAGTTCGCCCGCCTGATCGTGCGGGCCGAGAACCAGGGCGTCGCCGAGACCGCGTACCGCCGCATCCCGCTCAACCTCGACCTGCGCATCTTCGCGCAGCTCCCGGACGCGGCGCGGCAGTTCTCGGAGTACCTCGGCATCACCATCTGCACCGCCGAGCAGAGCCAGGCCCACGACCCGAGCTGTCTGCAGATCCGCGAGCCCAACCGCAACCCGACGATCGAGGAATTCCGTTTCACGCGCGGCATCGACTATCCCAAGTACGACGACAAAGGCGACGACACGCGGGAGGTGGGCGAGGTGGTCGGCGGGCCGATCCCGGTCGCGCCGGGCGCCGAGATCACGCTCTGGCCGGTCATGGCTCGCGGTGACGTCGAGCCCTACCAGGTGTTCGAGGTCGACATCGAGCAGAAGAAGATCAAGCTCACCAACTACGTCGAGGAGATGGCCGTGAGCTGGTACGCGACCCGGGATCTGCCGATCCCGCCTCTGACCGCGCTCTCTATAGAGCAGCATCTGGGAGCGACCTACCTCTATCCGTCGCTCAACCCGCCCGAACGCGTGCGCATCTACGCCGTGGTGCGCGATCAGCGCGGCGGTGTCGCCTGGGGCAGCGTCGAGCTGGTGCGAGAGTAGCCCGGATCGTCCGGGTTGCCGCCGGGCCGGGTCGGGCGCGCGGCGACCGCTCTGTCCCCGGGCGATACCGAATCCCCTTGATGCGATCCTGTTGCGGAGCCCCACTGCAGGGCAGACCGACCAGCGATTTTGTAGTGCTCGCTGTCAGGGCTGCTCCTGGCGAGGCGTCAGGAAGATCGCGTCGCCGATGTTGCCCATCGGCTGGTACCGGCTCCGGAGAAAGCGCGCCAGCGCCTGCACCGCCGCGCCTGCGGCGGGCGGCGGCAGCAGGAAGTCCGCTGCCTCGGCGACCGGCACGATGGCCACCAGCCCGGGCGGCCGGGCCTCGAGCTGCCTCAGAACCTCGAGGTAATCCTCCGCTGCATGGTACTTGACGACCGGCGAATAGAGCAGGGTCTGCCTCACCGCGGGCGGCATGCCAAAAAAGTAGAGCTGCGCTCCCTGGCTCGCCGCGAACAGCGTTTTACCCGGATGGTCGAGGCCGTACCGGCGCACGAAGTACAGGCGCGGGTCTTGCTGCACCATCGCGGCGTCGACCGCCGGCAGCCCGTCGAGCGCCGGATCGATCGAGGTGATCCGGCCGAACACCGGCGGCACTGCGGCGCCCTGCGACAGCGGCAGCGCCAGGTGCGCGGCAAAGCCGAGCGCGCAGCACAGGGCCAGCAGCCACCGGCCGCAGCGATCGACATAGAGCCAGCGCCAGCTCGTCTGTCGGTCCCCGGCCAGCACCGCGAGCGCGGTGGGCAGCAGCGCATAAAATGACAGGTGCAGCACGTCCGGCCGCACCAGCAGGCAGGCCGCAGCCGTCGCGACCGGCAGTAGGCGCGCACCGGCATCGCGCAGCGCGTGCCAGCGGCTCTGCGACCAGCGCTCGAGAAGGTGGTGGACGGCCGTCAGCGCGCTCCAGAGAGCGATCGCGCCGGCGGCGAGCACCGCGCAGATCTGGCCCGCGGCCAGCAACGCGCGCACGGCCCAGGGCGCGTCGAGCCCGGCAAAGACTCCCAGCCGGTAGGGCAGGTCGGCCAGCAGCCGCAGATCGTTGGGGCCGCCGGGCTGCCGGTAGCCGCGCAGCGGGAACAGCACGCTGGCCTCGAAGAACAGCCCCAGGGTGCCGGTCGCCGCGAGGTAGACGGCGAAGGCGACGCCGGCGGCCGTGCCACCCGCGACCAGGCCGCCCAGCGCGGCCGAGGGGAGACGCCGGTCGAGCGCCGGCAGCGCGAGCAGCGCCGCGG
>JAFGSX010000488.1 GCA_016934455.1 Deltaproteobacteria bacterium | reverse complement strand
TCTTGGGCTCCTCGGCGCGCCAGAAGAAGTACTGGCCGATGGCGTCTGACTTGCCGGTGTGCTCGCGGTAGTTGATCGAGAGCTCGGAGGCGGCCGGGTCGAGCGCCATGGCCACGTCCTTGCCGGGCACAAAGCCGCAGTCCTTGATCGCCTGCACCGCGACCTTGAGCGCGCGCTCCTCCGGGCACTCGTCGTCGGCCTGCTTGGCGTAGGCGCCGACCATGCCGCCCTCGAGGCCGATGCCGACGAAGTTCATGCCCTCGCTGTCCTGCACGATCTGGATGACGCGGCTCTGCAGCGCGTTGGTCATGCGCTGCGCCTCGACGTAGTCTCCGGCCGACAGCGGCAAGAACATGAACTCCTGGAACGACAGGTTGCCGCCCTGCTCCTCGGTGTGGCGCCCGCCCTGCAGGCAGTTGCGGTACTGCCAGGGTGCAAAGACCTGGCGGCCGTCGGCCAGCTTAACCTCCTGCAGCCGGCTCTCGATCATCATCTTCTTGACCGCGGCCGGATCCCACTTGAACGAGGCCTTGACCGCGGCCAGCTCGGCCTCGAGCGCCTTCTGCGCGGCGCCGGTGATGCGCAGGCGGTAGGAATTGACCGCGCCCGAGTCGGCCAGCAGCCGGTCGAGCAGGGCGATCACGCCGACCGTGAACAGCAGGCGGCCGATCCAGATGATGTAGGCGTACTGGCTGGTCGTGTTGCTGAAGCACAGGTAGAAGCCGACCGCGATGCCGATGATGCCGAGCGGGAAGGTGACCATCGACAGCTTGCCCGAGGTCAGCGGCCCGGCGGCCGAGACCGCCATGTTCTGCGCCTTGACGTCGGGGAAGAAGCAGCCCGACTCCTTCTTGACGCCCTTGAAAGCGCCCCACGGGATGAGCAGCAGCATCTTTATGTAACCGCCGAGGCCGAGGTTCTTCTCGGCGTCCTTCATCAGCTCGGGCCGCAGGTTGCTGGTCTTGACCGCGGTGACGTAGTGGCCCATCTCGTGGACCGCGATGTTGATGTGCCAGCCCAGGTACCAGATCAGGGCCGACAGGTAGACCTCGATCGACGTGGGCGAGAACATGAACTTGAGCACCGAGCCGGTGGTCCACTCCTCGCCGGGCGTCAGCATGAACAAGCTGGTCAAGAACGCGGCGTGAAAGGAGACCAGCTTGTGGTTGGCGATGACCCAGCCGACCTCGAGCATCCCCGGTCGATAGCCCGGCGTGACCTTGTCCCGTCGCCGGCCCAACAGCTCGCCCACCCTGCGCATGCCTTCGTACACCCGTGTCGCGACACTGCCAGTCATTGGCGTTTCCTTTCTCGGGCCAAACTGTGGAGTCGTTTCGCCACGCCGCTCGGGGCGACCATGTGCGTGACCGGCCCCAGCAGTAACATCAACTCGCGTTGGCGCGCAGTTTTGCACGCTGTTCGGGAGCGTTGCAACGCCAAAATTCGTTTCTATTTGACTCGCTGGCCTCCCGCCTGTTAGCACGACGGGCGAAATCGATCGGACCGGCGGCCGGAGATCGACCTCCGGACGACTCTGGGCAGAGGTGACCGATGACGAGCGACAGGGCAATCGAGCGGCCTCCGGCGGCGCGACCGGCGGCGGCGGGCGAGCGGCCGAAGTCCGAGGCGGACGTCGTGCTCAAGGGCCTCGAGGCGCTGGCCGACTATCAGTCGCTCGGCCACAGCAGCCGGGCGCTGATGAGCGAGCTGCAGTCGCTGGAGGCCGAGGCGAGCATTCACGCGACCAAGCTGGGCCAGGTCAAGGAGAAGGGCAAGGCGCTGTCGTCGCTGGCGGCCGATCTGCGCCTGGTCGACAGGGTGATCGAAAAGCACGGCTTTGAGCGCAACGCGCTGATCCAGGTGCTGCTCGACGTGCAGACGGTCAAGCGCTGGCTGCCCCGCCACATCCTGATGTGGATCGCGCGCCGGCTCGACGTGCCGCTGTCGCGCGTCTACCAGGTGGCGCAGTTCTACGAGGCGTTCAGCCTGGTGCCCCGCGGCAGGCACACGGTGCAGGTCTGCACCGGCACGAGCTGCTACGTGCGCCACGCGCCCGAGCTGCTGGCGACGGTCGGCGCCGTGCTCGGGATCAAGCCGGGCGAGACCGACGCCGGCATGAACTACACGCTGCAGGAGGTGCACTGCCTGGGCTGCTGCGCGCTGGCGCCGGTGCTCAAGATCGACGAGTCCTACCACGGCGATCCCTCCTACAAGCAGATCAAGGAACTGCTCAAGACCGACGAGGAGAAGGAATAGCCCCATGACCAGAATCACATCGGCCAGGGAACTGGCGGAGCTGCGGCAGAAGCTGGCCGCCGAGCGCGACAAGACCAAGCGCTGGGTGATGGTGTGCTCGGGCACCGGCTGCGTGGCCTGCAAGGCGACCGAGGTGTCGGCGGCGTTTGTCGCCGAGATGAAGCAGCAGGGCGTGCCCGAGACGACCAGGCTGCGCAACACGGGCTGCTACGGCTTCTGCGAGCGCGGCCCGGTGATCGTGATCCAGCCCGACAACATCTGTTACCTGGGCGTGACCAAGAAAGACGTGCCCGAGATCGTAAAGCAGACGCTGCTCGAGAACCAGGTCATCGAGCGGCTGCTGTTCAAGGACGAGGACAAAAAGGGCATCGCCAAGTTCGCCGAGATCCCGTTTTACAAGTACCAGAACCGGGTGCTGCTCGACGCCAACACCCAGCTCGACCCCAAGAGCATCGAGGACTACATCGCCATCGGCGGCTACTCGGCGCTGTGCAAGGCGCTGTTCGAGATGAAGCCCGACGGCATCGTCGAGGAGATGAAGCGGGCCAACCTGCGCGGCCGCGGCGGCGGCGGCTTCTCGGCCGGCCGCAAGTGGGAGACCACGCGCAAGGCGCCGGGGGACGTCAAGTACGTCATCGTCAACGGCGACGAGGGAGACCCGGGCGCCTACATGGACCGCAGCATCCTCGAGGGCAACCCCCACAGCGTGCTCGAGGGGCTGATCATCGGCGGCTTCGCCATCGGCGCCAACCAGGGCTTCATCTACGTGCGCCAGGAGTACCCGCTGGCGGTCGAGCACGTGCGCCAGGCCCTCCACCGGGCGCGCGAGCACGGGCTGCTGGGCGAGAACATCCTGGGTTCGGGTTTCAGCTTCGACGTCACCGTCCACTGCGGCGCCGGCGCCTTTGTCTCGGGCGAGTCGAGCGCGTTGATGACCGCCATCGAGGGGCGGGTCGGCCAGCCGCGGCCCAAGTACATCCGCACCTCGGTCAAGGGCATCTGGGAGAGGCCGTCGTGCCTCAACAACGTCGAGACCTGGGCCAACGTGCCGCTCATCATCAACCAGGGCGTCGACTGGTTCCGCAGCATGGGCACCGAGAACAGCAAGGGGACCAAGGTCTTCTCGCTGGTCGGCAAGGTGCAGAACAGCGGTCTGGTCGAGGTGCCGATGGGCATCACCCTGCGCGACATCGTGTTCAAGATCGGCGGCGGCATCCGCAACGGCCGCAAGTTCAAGGCGGTGCAGAGCGGCGGCCCGTCGGGCGGCTTTTTGCCCGAGTCGCTGCTCGACCTCAAGGTCGACTTCGACGAGCTGACCAAGAACGGCTCGATGATGGGGTCGGGCGGCCTGATCGTGATGGACGACGATAGCTGCATCGTCGACACCACCAAGTTCTACATCAAGTTCCTCGCCCACGAGGCCTGCGGTCAGTGCGTGCCCTGCCGCGAGGGGCTGCGCCAGGCGCTCAAGATCCTCGAGGCCATGACCACCGGCACCGCCAAGGCCGGCGACATCGAGTTGCTCGAGGAGCTGTGCGACGTGCTGACCAACGCCTCGCTCTGCGCGCTGGGCACCAGCGCGGCCAATCCGGTGCTCAGCGGCATCAAACACTTCAGGGCCGAGTACGAGGCGCACGTCAACGAGCATCGCTGCCCGGCGCTGGTCTGCCGCGACCTCGTCCACTACGCCATCGACCCGCAGAAGTGTACGGGCTGCTTGCTGTGCAAGAAGCAGTGCCCGACCGACGCCATCCTGGGCGAGCGCAAGCAGGTGCACGTCATCGACTACGACAAATGCATCAAGTGCGGCAATTGCCTCAACGCGTGCCCCAAAAAATTCGGCGCCGTCTCGAAGGCGCCGGGCGCGTATCCCCAAAACTACAGGCCACCGGTCCCGGCAGCGGCCGCCGGCGCGGAGGTGCGCCCATGAAGACCGTCACGCTCGAGATCGATGGCAAGCAGGTCACCGCCGAGGAGGGCATGACGCTGCTGCAGGCGGCCAACCAGGTCGGGATCGCGATCCCGACCCTGTGCCACGACGAGCGCCTCAAGCCGGCCGGCGTCTGCCGGATCTGCACGGTGGAGATCTCCCGGGGCGACTGGAAGCGCATGGTCGCCTCGTGCGTCTACCCGGTCGAGGAGGGGCTCAAGGTCACCACCGACAACGAGCACATCCGCAAGATCCGCCGTATGCTCGTCGAGCTGATGTGGCCGGCGTGGACCCGCGTCGACAAGGATCTCGAGCCGGCGCATCCCCGCTTCGACTCCGGCCACCCCGACTGCAACATGTGCGGGCTGTGCATCCGGTACTGCCGGCAGGTCCTCAAGAAGGACGTGCTGTACTGGGAGGGCCGCGGCGTCGACCGCCACCTGGCGTATGTGCCGGGCATGGGCAAGGAGTGCGTCACCTGCCGGCAGTGCTTCTCGCTCTGCACCGGCGGCTGGATCGTGGCGTGCCACGGTTACGACGAGGAACAGCCCGCCAAGTGATTCACATCAACCGCTCAGGAGCGATTAAATGACCAGACAGGTGATGCTCTCCGTCAACGAGACGCAGGTGGATCTCGACTACTTTGCCCAGTCGTTCGTCGACCACGTGGTCGCCGGCATGCTGGAGTCGCTCGAGGGCACCTCCCCGATCAAGAACCTGACCCTGGCGATCGACGGCGACGCGGTGGCCATCCAGCTCAACGGCGCCCCGATCCCGACCAATCCATTTGCCAGCAAGATCATTAAAAGCACGGTCTTGGGCATGGTGTCGTCGCTCAAGGGAGCGTCCGACCCCAAGAAGCTGCAGCTCACGCTGGCGCGCGGCAACTGAGCGCGCATCGCGGCGGGGCGGGGCCGCCGACCATCAGACCTCGAGCACTCTCTTGATCCGTTCGAACGCCCAGTCGATGTCCGCCCGCTCGATGACCAGCGGCGGCGCGAACCTGATCACATCTTCGTGGGTCTCCTTGCACAGCATGCCCTCGCGCATCAGCGCCTCGCAGAAGCGCCGGGCGCCGCCCGCCTCCTGGTGAAGCTCGACCCCGACGAACAGGCCGCGGCCGCGCACCTCCTTGATGTGCCTGCTCTCGATGGTGCGCAGCTTGCCCATCAGGTACTCCCCCAGCTCGGCCGAGCGCTCGGTCAGCTTCTCGTCGACCAGCACGCGCATGGCGGCGCGCGCCACGGCGCAGGCCAGCGGATTGCCGCCGAAGGTGCTGCCGTGCTCGCCCGGCTTGATCACACCCAGCACGTCGGCGCGGCCGACCACGGCCGAGATCGGCAGCACGCCGCCGCCAAGCGCCTTGCCCAGCGTCGTCAGATCGGGCTTGACGCCGTCGTGGTCGCAGCAGAACAGCTTGCCGGTGCGGCCGAAGCCGGTCTGGATCTCGTCGGCGACGAGCAGCACGTTGGCCTTTTTGCAGGCCGCGGCCGCGCGCTGCAGATAGCCGGCCGGCGGGATGCGAACGCCGGCCTCGCCCTGGACCGGCTCGACCAAAAAGGCGACCGTGTCGGGCGTGATCGCCTGCTCGAGCGCGGCGTCGTCGCCGTACGGGATGACCTTGAACCCGGGCCCGTAGGGGCCAAAGGCGTCGCGGTAGAGCGACTCGGTCGAAAAACCGCACTGGGTGATGGTGCGGCCGTGGAAGTTGTCGGCGCAGACGATGATCTCGGCCCGGTCGCGCGGCACGCCCTTGACCCGATAGCCCCAGGCGCGCGCCACCTTGACCGCGGTCTCGACCGCCTCGGCGCCCGAGTTCATGGGCAGCGCCATCTCGGTGCCGGAAAGCTGGCACAGTTCCTCGACGAAGAGCGGCAGCTCGGCATTGTGAAAGGCGCGCGAGGTGACGGTGACCTTGCTCGCCTGGTCGACCAGCGCCTGCACGATCTTGGGGTGGCAATGGCCCTGGTTGACCGCCGAGTAGCAGGCGAGAAAATCGAGATAGCGACGGCCCTCGGGATCCCAGACCCAGATGCCGCTCGCCTTCTCGATCACCACCGGCAGCGGTCTGTAGTTGCGCGCGCTGTAGCGGTCCATCAGAGCCATGAGTTGGTCGCTGCGCATGTCGGTCACCTCGCTCCCCCCCGGGTTGCCGCTCCATCAAGCCCGCTTTTTTCTGAGATGGCAACCGATCGCCGGTGCGGTACAACAACCGGCGCGCACCGCTGCGCGAGAGGGACACCGCATGGCACGCACGGCAAAGGGCAACCCGCAGACCATGGTGGCGGTCATCGGCGCCGGACAGATCGGAGGCGCGGCGGCGCAGGTTCTCCACGAGAGCGGACGTTACCGGGTGGTGGTAGCGGATCCGAAGCTCGAGGTGCTGCACCGGTTGGCAACCCTGGGCGTCGACGGGGCGATCGACAACGCGACGGCGGTGCGGCAGGCCGACCTGGTCGTCTTCGCGGTCAAGCCCAACGTGGCGGTCGACACGGTCCGCCGGTTGCGGCGCGAGCTCAAGGGCAAGCCGGTGATCTCGTTTGCGGCGGCGATCACGGTCGATGCGCTGCGCCGGGTCGCCCCCGAGGCCGAGCTCGTCAGGGCGATGCCGAACGTCGCGCTCGTCGTCAAGGACAGCTTCACCGGCTACTCGATCGCGCCCGGTATCGGCGACCGGGCGCGCGCGCTGGCCGAGCGGGTGCTGCGCGAGTTTGGAGAGATCGCGCTCGTGGACGAGAACCTGCTGGACGCGGTCACCGGTCTCAGCGGCAGCGGCCCCGCCTATGCCGCGATCTTCATAGAAGCGCTGGCCTACGCCGGGCTCAAGGTCGGTCTGCCGCGGGATGTGGCCATGCGCAGCGCCGCGCGCACTCTCGAGGGCGCGGCCAAGCTGGTGCTCGACGCCAACATCCATCCGGCGCAGGTCAAGGAGATGGTGGTCACCCCGGGTGGCACCACCATCATGGGCATCTACCACATCGAGGAGAGCGGCATCCGCTCGTCGGTGATGCGCGCGGTCGACGCCGCCACCGAGCGCTGCACCGAGATCACGGCCTCGCTCAACCGGGGCGCGGCTTCTGTCAGTAAATAGCGATCGCATTTTTGCGGACCGGCCTGGGCTCGGCCGGCACCATCGTCAAGACCCCTGTCGCGCTGTGGCCCAAGACAGGCCTTCTATTTCGGCGAGTCCGGATGCGCGAACGAGCGCGCGATGCGGCGCAGCTTCTGGCTGTGCGGGTTGAGCTGCGGCGGCTGCTCGACCACCTCGATGGCGGGCTGCCGGCAGCCGTACTCGTCGAGCAGGCGGCGCAGGCTCTGCTCGACCAGGGGCGCGGCCTCGGCAAAGCGGCCGGGCAGGGTGACCAGCCGCACCACCACGCGGTCGTAGGCGGTCTGCTCGACCTGGTACTCGCGCACCAGCTCGCAGGCGTTCATCACGTAGCGCGCGGTGATGTCCGGGAAAAGGTACTGGTGGCCGCTGCCGTCGCTGCGCTCGAGCCAGAACAGGTCGTCGCTGCGGCCGAGCACGCGCTCGATGACGCGAAAGCCCGAGCCGCACGGGCAGCCCTGGCCCAGCACCAGCAGGTCGTTTAGCTGGTAGCGGATCAGCGGCTGCAGCCGGTTGTACAGGTTGGTCACCAGCAGCTTGTGGCACGGCGTGCCCGGAGGCGCCGGCTGGCCATGCTCGTCCAGCGCCTCGAGCAGCACCAGGTCCTCGTTGACGTGCAGCCGGCCGGCGCTGCAGCTCGACCCGATCAGCCCCTCGCTCGCCTGGTAGAGCTGGATCAGCGGTGCGCCGAACGCCTGCCTGATGGCCGCGTCGTCGTCGTCGCCCAGCACCTCGGCGTAGCACATCAGCAGCTTGAGCGGCTCGCGGATCCGGTCCGCCTGCGCCCCGATCAGCCGCAGCACCGAGGGTGGGGCCAGCAGCAGGTTGGCGCGCAGGCCGTTGATCTCGTCGACGATGCGCTCGACCGGCGTCATCGAGTGCAGGTAGCGCAGCGTGATCAGCGGGCTGTCGATGTTGGCAAAGGCCTGGTTGTGCACGCGCAGGATGAAGACGATGCGAAACGGCAGCAGCCGGAGCGGCACGCCGCTGCGCGCCAGGAAGACCGCGGGCAGCCGCTCGGCCAGGCTGCGTTCGGTCAGCACCAGCCCCTTGGAGCCGCTGGTGCCGGACGACAGCCCGACCACGTAGCGCTCCCTGAAGTAGTGCAAAAAGTCGCGGCTGTGCTCCATGGCCAGCGCGAACTCGATCAGCTCCTCCTTGTCCAGGCCGGCCGTGTTGAAGTCGCTGAAGCGGTCCATCATGATCTGCTTGTCGACGGTCGGCAGCCCGGCCAGGTCGTCGAGCGACCGCCCCGAGTACAGGTCGCGGTAGAAGGGGCTGTGCTCGACCGCGTAGCGCACCAGCCGCCGCGCCTGCCGCTGCTGGTAGCGGCGCAGCCGTTCGCCGCGCAGGAAGCGGCGGCGCCAGGCCAGCAGACAGAAGTCGAACAGCCCGCGCAACCCCAGCCACGCCGCGCGGCCGATCCGCCGCGGCAGACCTGGTTGGGCCGGCGTCATCCCAGGGCACCGTCGCGCCGGAGCAGCTCGATCTCGGCGGCGCCGAGGCCGATCTCGGCCAGGATCGCGTCGCGGTGCTCGCCCAGCGCGGGCGGCCCGGCGATCGGCGCGATCGACCCGGTCGAGAAGCGCATCGGCAGCGCGACGCACTTGAAGCCGTCGCGGTCGCACAGCAGCTCGCGCTCGACGAAATGCGAAGACGCCGGCAGCTCCTGCAGGTCGGCGACGATCGCGATCGGAACGTCGAGCGGGGCGAGCTGTTGCTCCCAGGCGGCCGCCGGCGCGGTGGCGAAGAGCGCGTCCAGCGTCTGGCGCAGCTCGGAGCGACGCTCGATCCGCTCGACCAGCGACAGTCCGGCCAGGTCGGACCGGCCGACCGCCCGGCAGAAGCTCTGCCAGAAGCGCTCCTCGTGCACGATGCCGAGGCTCAGCCAGCGCCCGTCGGCGCATTGGAACAGCCCGTAGTGGGGCAGCACCGTGACGTTGGGCTCCAGGCCCGGAGCGCCCGTGACCGCGGCGTGGCCGATCTCGCTGCCGAGCAGCGCCGCAACCGCGTCGAGCATCGACAGGTCGA
Source organism: Deltaproteobacteria bacterium (assembly GCA_016934455.1). Classification (GTDB taxonomy): domain Bacteria; phylum Myxococcota; class JACRCW01; order JAFGSX01; family JAFGSX01; genus JAFGSX01. The sequence goes on along the minus strand of JAFGSX010000488.1, from coordinate 2,068 downwards.
TGAAGGCGCCGCGGCCGGAGACCCCGCGTCCGGCGATCGCGGCCAGCACAGAGATCGCCGCGTAGAGGCCAGCGCTGACGTCCGCGATCAGCACCGGCGGCGGCCACGGCCGGCCCTCGACCAGCGCCTGCAGCCCCAGGTAACCCGCCAGCGCCAGGTAATTGATGTCGTGCGCTGGCCGGCCGCGCCACGGGCTCGCAGCGCCGAACCCGGGATCGAGCAGTAGACGAGCGCTGGATTGTGTTGGGCCAGGGTCGCGTAGTCGACGCCGAGCCGGGCGGCGACACCGGGGCGCCAGCCCTCGAGCACGATGTCGGATCCGGCTGCCAGCCGCCGGGCCAGATCCTGCGCCGCCGCCACCTTGAGGTCGAGGACGATGCTCCGCTTGCCGCGGTTGACTGAAGCAAAGGCGCCGGGCGCAAAGCGCAGCGGATCGCCGCCGGGCGGCTCGACCTTGGTGACGCGGGCGCCCAGGTCGGCGAGCACGGTGGCGCAGAACGGCCCGGGCATGTTGACGGTCAACTCGAGCACCCGCAGGTGGCCCAGCGGTCGGGCCGCGCCGGATCGGGCCGTGTCAGACGGCATCGCGTTCACCCCTCGCTGCCTGGATGACGGCTCGCCATGCTACCACTCGCGCGCTCCCAGGTGTTCCGGCAACCGGCGTACCATCGATCCGTGTTGTCACACGCGCGTGACTTGTTTTTTTGAGCCGCATCATCCAGATCCCGCATGTGGCCAAAGAATATCTTTTTGTAGCGGGGGATTGACCGCATGTCGCAGAAACCGCTTGCGATCGATCTCGACTGACACGGTGGTGTGACATTTGACCACATTGAAATGTCGATATGACTTGAATCCATCACCGTAATTGCATGAAAAAAATGGTTAATTTCGCATTTTTTTTATCGGGCACGATTCTTCCAGAGGTCTCGGTCGCGCAGTTGGTGATGCGCTACAGGAGGGCATTGTGAAGAACACCTCGTTGGCACAGGTTATCCTGGGGGCCGTATCCGTTGTCGCGCTGGCAGCGGGTTGCCCCACGTTCGATCCGGGATCGCGCGGCAATGACGACGCCATCGCGAGCGACGACGGTGCTGGCGGTGGCGACAGCCTGGACACCGGCAGCAGCGCCAGCAGCCTGGCGTCGCAATGCGTGCCGGCAGATCCCAATGCGCTGCTGTTTCAGAAAGCGATCTGCGTCTGCGAGCAGGTCAGAGAATTCGCAAGCGTCACCACCGGCGGCTTCTCCTCCTTTGGCAATCTCCGGGACTCCGAGCACCGCGGCGACGTCGGCATCAACCAGGGCCTCGACACGGTCGGGCAATTTCTGATCGACGGCGCCCTGGAAGTGGGTGGGCTCATCCGCGGCATGGGCCCCCTGGTTACCACCGGCGATCTCTGGGCCGGATCCGACTGGCAGCACGCCGGCCACGCCTCGATCGGAGGCAACGCGCAGATCGGCGGCGACCTCAGCGTGCTCGGCCAAATGACCGTGGCTGGCTCGCTGGCGGTGGCCGGCGACGTCTCGCTGCTGGGACATCTCTACTGCGGCAACGTGACAGAGGGGGCCGCGGTCGCGCCGCGCTCGCCCTGCGACTGCGATCCGGCCACGCTGCTCGACGTGGCGGCGACGGTCGCTGCCAACGCGAACGCCACACCGCTCGCGCTGGCCCGGGGGTGGGGCCAGCAGGTGCTGATGCTGACGGCTGGCGCCTACTACGACTCCGACGGCACCACCTGGCTCGGCCACAGCAAGATCGTCATCGACGGCGCGGTGCAGATCTACATCGACGGCGACGTCAACCTGGCCGGGGCCTCCAAGTTCGAGCTGACAGACGGGGCGCAGCTCGATCTGTACATCGCCGGCGCGGTTCGCGAGATGGGCTGGCTGGGGGTCGGAGACATGACCACGGCGTCGCACGCGGTCCGCATCTACATCGGCGGCAGCGAGCCGGTCGCGGTCTCGCTGATGGGCCGATCGCGCTTTGCCGGCGCCATCTACGCGCCGCAGGCCGACATCCGTTTTGTCGGCGACCTGCGAATCGACGGTGCGCTGTTCGCCCGCAAC
>JAFGSX010000487.1 GCA_016934455.1 Deltaproteobacteria bacterium | reverse complement strand
GCTATTCCTGGCCGGGCAACGTCCGCGAGCTCAAGAACATCGTCGAGCGCATGGCCATCCTGTGCGAGTCCGAGCGAATCGAGCCGCGCCACCTGCCGGCCGAGGTGAGCCAGCTCTCCACACGGACAGTGGCCGTCGACCTGCCCCGCAAGTGGGAGGAGTTCAAGCAGCTAAAGAACCGGGTGCGCGAGGCCGCGACCGACGACCTCGAGCGCCGCTTCCTGCTCGAGGCGCTGCAGCGCTCCGAGGGCAATGTCACGCGCGCCGCCGAGGAAGTCGGCATGCAGCGGACCAACTTTCACGCTCTCATGCGCAAGCACGGGCTGGCGACGGACGAGCCGTGAGCCGTCGTACACTGTACAACTCGGCTGTACAGTCCGGGTGCCGGCACAAATGACAGCGATGTCGGCCGGTTGAAATCCGGGATCGCGCTCTGCCGGCCACCGCTCGTCGCCGGGGCGTACGATCGCGACGGACATCGTGGCCGCGCCCGATCCCACCTGCGATCGCCGATCAGACGTAATTTGCGGCAGTTGAGTTGCCGCCGCGGGTTGGCCCGGAGCGTGCAGAGCGCTGCGGTGTCTTTCAACCGGCGGAGAAACGGCGATGAGCACTGCACCCAAGCTTCTGGTCGTCGACGATGAGCAGGTGGTCTGCAAGAGCTGCGAGCGCATCTTCGAGTCCGAGGGATTCAAGGTCGATACCTGCACCGACTCGTGGCAAGGGCTGCGCCTGGCGAGCGGAGAAGACTACGATGCCGTGCTGCTCGACATTCGCATTCCCGGCATGGACGGCCTCGAGTTTCTGGACCGGCTGCGCCAGAAGAACAGCAAGATCCCGGTCATCATCATCACCGGCTACTCGAGCGTGCAGAGCGCGGCCGCGGCCATGCGCCTGAGCGCCGCCGACTACATCGCCAAACCCTTCACGCCCGACGAGATCACAACCGCGGTGCGGCGCATCGTGCCCAAAAAACCGGAGCTGGTCGTCGCCAAGAGCGAGCCCGCGCCTGAGCACGCCGCGCAGACGTGGCAGGCGGCGGCGCCCGAATACCGCTTTGTCGACGAGAGCTGGCAGCAGCTCGGGACCGACGGCAGCGTCCGCGTCGGCGCCTTTGTCTCGCCCGACGAGAGCGCTGGCGTCGAGAGCATCACCCTGCCCCGCGTCGGCGACGTTGTCTATCGGGGCCTGCCGCTGGCCGCGTTGAACGGGCCCGGCACTTCGCAGCACGTGCTGCCGGCGCCATTGACCGGAGAGGTGCTCGAGGTCAACCGCCGGCTCGAGGACGACCTGTCAGCGCTCATCGGCGACCCGTGTCAGACCGGCTGGATCGCCCGCATCAAGCCCAGCGCCACCGACGAGGATAGCGCTGCAGCGAGCCCCCGCCGCATGATCTTTGCCGCCGTCAACGATCTGCAGTCCGGCCAGCAGCGCAACCTCTTTGCCGGTATGGGCTGCGAGGTGACCGTCGCCCGCGAGAGCCAGGACATATTGCCCCGGCTCAGGGAGGTCGGCGCCCCGCTGCTGGTCGTCGACGGCAGGAGCTTCGGCGACCAGGGACCTCAGATCGTCCAGGCCGTGGGGCAGGCGCTTCCCGACGTCAAGGTGGTGGTGATCGGCGATCCGGCCGGTACCCTCGAAAACGCCTACCGCCGGACGCGCATCCATTACTACGCGGTGGAGACGCTCGCCGGCAAGGAGCTCACCGAGCTCCTGTGCACGGTCTACCGGCCCCCGGCCAGAAAGGCCCTGGCCCCGCTGACCTCGGCCATCCCGCTCTGGATCAACCGCATCCGCATCACCAACCGCCAGGGCAAAAAGGTGTCGCTGCTGGCGGCACGCGGACTGATTCGCGAGCGCGACGGTCTCGGGCAGATGCTCGTTCGCACCATTCTCGAAAAAGGTTTTCCGCTGACGCTCGGCCTGGGCAACGACCCGCTCTCGCCGCTGCACCTGAGGCAGGAGGCCGGCGAGGTCGACCAGCTCGTATTGCTCGGCGCCCGGGACATGGGGCAACTGCCCGGCTCGCTCGTCCGCGACGTGCCGAGCGAGATCGTCGATGCCGCCGGTGACGCGGTGAAGGGCAAGATATCGACCCTGGCGGTCCAGCCACCGGCGACCGATGGCACGTCGCTCGTCTACGACGCCCGCATCACCGAGAACCTGGCCCAGATCATCGTGCGAGAGCTGGCCACTACTTCAGCCTGACGCGCTGTCGGGAGAGCAGCAAATGGAACCCGAGATCGTCTTTGAAGCGCAGCAAGATCCCACCTTCTACGACGCCGTGGCCGCGCTTCCGGAGGGCGAGCGCCTGCGCTCCTGCCTGCAGTGCGGGAGCTGTGGCGGCACCTGTCCGGTAGCGCGGATCCTGCAGCACACGCCCCGGCGCCTGTTCGCGATGGTGCGCGCGGGCATGAAGCGCGAAGTGCTGACGAGCCTGACCCCATGGGTGTGCTCCTCGTGCTACGCCTGCACGGTCAACTGCCCGGCCGGGATCAAGATCACCGACATCATGTACGCCCTCAAAAGAATGGCGATCAAGGAGGGCCTGCAGCCCAAGGAGAGTGACGCCAACCGCTTCGCCGAGCAATTCACCGACGTGGTCTGCGCGCACGGCCGTGCCTCGGAGTTCGAGGCGATGATGCGTTACATGATGTTCAGCCATCCGGGGAGGTTGCTCGGCAAGTCCGCCGTCGGCCTCGAGATGATGGGCCGCGGCCGGATGCCACTGCTGCCGCACCGGATCCAGGGGCTCGAGAGCTTTCGCAGGCTGGTCGCCCGCGCGCGCGAGCTCGACGAGGTGAAGCCATGACCGAATACGCCTACTACCCCGGTTGCTCGGGGCGCGCCACTGCCAGGGGCTACGACGAATCGCTGCTGGCGGTGGCCCCGCGCCTCGGCATGACCTTGACGGAGATCCCGGACTGGAACTGCTGTGGTTCTGGCCTTGCGCTGTCGGTCAACCAGGTGCTGTCGCTGGCTCTGTCGGCGCGCAACCTGGCGCTGGCGGAGAAGATAGCGCCGACCGTCGTCACCCCGTGCCCGAGCTGCTGCCTGACCCTGAACAAGGCCAACCACGTGCTGCAGGACGGCGGCGCCGCGGCGGCACCGGTCCAGAGCTGCCTCGAGGCCGGCGACCTGAAGTACGGCGGAGGCGTGCGCGTCCGCCATCTGCTCGACGTCATCGTCAACGACGTCGGCGTCGAGCGGCTGGCGCAGGCGGTCACCGCCCCGCTCACCGGCAAGCGGGTGGCTCCTTACTACGGTTGCCAGGTGGTGAGGCCGGTGGCCGAGGGCGACGACGCCGAGTATCCGCACAACCTCGAGCAGGTCATCGCGGCGGTCGGCGGCGAGGTCGCCGACTTCCCGCTCAAGACCTCCTGCTGCGGCGGCGCCCTGGTCGCCACCCGCCCCGAGCTCGGGCGCGAGATGTGCCTCGACCTGCTGCGCAGCATCGGGGCGGCGCGCGCGGACATCGTGGTGACTCCCTGCCCGCTGTGCCAGGTTACGCTCGAGATGGCGCAGCACCAGAACCGGGGCATTCTGCAAGGCGGGGCGCTGGCACCGGTGCTCTACCTGACCCAGCTCATCGGCGTCGCCCTGGGGCTGTCGGAGCGCGAGCTCGGACTGCAGCGCGCGCTGATGCCAAAGACGTGCCGGCGGGCGCTCGCGCGCACCGAACAGCAACCCGCTCTCTGAGACCGGAGGTCGCCATGAAACCCAGAATCGGCGTTTACGTCTGCCACTGCGGCTCCAACATCGCCGGCAAGGTGGACGCCAAGGCGGTCGCCGAGTACGCCGCCCAGCAGCCCGATGTCAAGATCGCGCGCGACTACCTCTTCATGTGCTCGGAGCCGGGCCAGGATCTGATCCGCCAGGACATCGAGACCCACCGGCTCAATCGGGTGGTGGTGGCCTCCTGCTCGCCGCTGATGCACGAGCCGACCTTTCGCACGGTCTGCACGCGCGCCGGTCTCAACTCCTACTGCCTGCAGATGGCCAACGTCCGCGAACAGTGCTCCTGGGTGCACGAGGATCGCGCCGCCGCGACCCAGAAGTCGATGGCCCTGGTCAGCGCCGCGCTCGCCAAGGCTCGCCACCTGACACCGCTCAAGACCGCCGAGGTCGCGGTGACCAAGGCGATCCTGGTCGTGGGCGGCGGCATAGCCGGCATCCAGGCTGCGCTGCAGTGCGCCAACGCCGGCAACAAGGTCTATCTGGTCGAGAAGAACCAGTCGGTCGGCGGGCACATGGCCATGCTCGACAAGACCTTTCCGACGCTCGACTGCTCGGCCTGCATCCTGACCCCGAAGATGGTCTCGGTCGGACACCATCCCAACGTCACGCTCATGACCAGCAGCGAGGTGGAGCAGGTCAGCGGCTACGCGGGCAACTACAAGATCCGCATCCGGCGCAAGGCGACCTACGTCGACCACGACAAGTGCAACGG
>JAFGSX010000486.1 GCA_016934455.1 Deltaproteobacteria bacterium | reverse complement strand
GGCCTGGCTCCAGTCGATGCCATTGATCGGATGGTTCTCGCGGCTGGCCGGCATCGGGCTCCAGTTACAGGCCTCGCCGACAGCCGGGGCCGAGCAGGCCGCGGCCTGCACGCAGGCCCGGTAGCGCGCCACCGACACCTCGTACTGGTCGATGTAGAACGCCGATATCCAGACGACATGCTCGGGTCGCTCGTCGCTCTCGGCGTCGGGGTCGCTGCGATCGCTTCCCTGCACCGCGTATCCGCCGGGCACGCAGACCTCGGTGCTGTACCACGGCGTCGTCCGACCGCTGCCCGGACATGGCTGCACTGCACTGGCATCGCCGCTGTCCGCCGTCGTCCGGTCGGTCAGCGCGCCGTCGCTGGCGCCGCTGTCGGCGCGATCCGCTGCGGTGCTGTCGCTGGCGCCGGCATCTCGGCCGGCGTCGCGCCCGGCGTCGCGCCCGGCATCGCGCCCGGCATCGCGCCCGGCATCGTGCCCGGCATCGTGCCCGGCATCGTGCCCGGCATCGCCGCCGGCGTCGAGATCGCCGCATTCGGTCCCGCATTCACAGACCGGCGGAGCGCCGGTCGCATCTCCGAATCCGACCCGCAGACACGACGTCGACGCCAGGGCCAGGATGGCCAGCGCGCGGCGGCCACATGCCGTCCCCGAACAGTCGAGCCGTCGTCGCGAGCTGCTGTCAGAGCTGCGCATGCAAGCTACAGCCGTCACTCGACGACGGTGAGATGGCCAGCATTTACGGCCTGGTAATCGTCGCTGCTGCCGCCGCTGCTGTCGAGATCGCAGTAGAGATAGCCAATTCCGTCGACCATGAACCGAATCGCATAGTCATAGGAGCCCGCTGCCGCGGTCAGCACGTGTGCGCCATAGACGTCGTAGTCGTCGCCACCGGTCGGGCTGTCCTCGCGGATGAACGAAGCCGGAAAGAAGTACCAGCCGGTCGACGACGGCGTCGTTCCCGCCGGGCCATAGCCCACCTCGGCGGTAATGCCCGCGGCCGGCCCGCCCACCGAGACATCGGTCTTGCCGGCCTCGCTGATCCAGCCCTCGATCGATGCCGATCGCTCGCCGCTGCGGACCGAGAGCGTGGCCGGACCGAGCAGACCGCAGTAGTCCGCAGTGCTGATGCCATCGACGAGCAAGGCCCAGCTACTAAACGTCCCGGTATAGCTCGAGGCGAGGTCGGCCACGTTGAGAGTCCAAGTGCCGCCTCCCGCGAGCCCGTGAAACACGTTCATCGCGCCGTTGCCCTGATCCGGCTGTCGCGAGTAATCATATATGGTTTCGATATCGTCGTTGCTGGAGCCGGTCCTGTTGTGAAGCAGCACGTCGCTGGCGGCCGATGAGCGCAGAGTCACCACCAGATTTCCGGTGTACGAGTGCTCGATGTTGACCTCGACATTGAGATCGCGGATGGTGCCCGGCGGCATCTCCGCGCTGCTGGAAACGCCCGCGCTGTTGTTGTCCGGGATGGCCACCGGCGTGCCGCTGCCCGGTATCCGCGACCACATCGGCACGGCGTAGATCACGAGATCAAAGGTGTAGGTCGGCCCGCCGCCGTCCGATGCGTCAGCGACCCGGAAAATGCGGGAGGTGGTCGACGATTCCACCTCGCGGATCAGCTCGCCCTTGCCCTCGCCGGTCGCGTCGACGGTCGATATCACGCGCACCGCGCTGCTCCACAGCGTGAGCGCGGGATCGAGGTTGCCTCCGTTGCCGTCCACGTACATGTAGACGACGGTGTTCTTCTCGACGTCGAAGAGGTAGTCGAGAGACGTGCCGGCAGTGGTAATGGTCGCCCCGAGCACCGAGACCGGCTGGCCGGGAAGCGCCGCTCCGAGATAGACGTACGGACGAGAGCGGATTCTCAGCTCGAACGGGCCGTAATAGGAGCTGCTGCTCTCGCTGGTCGCATCGACGCCGACCCTGCGCCGGCCGCTCGTCCGGGCGATGAACCTCGCCGTCTCGTTGCCACCGGTTCCCGCGCTGTAGGCGCCCATCCCGTCGATACAGGTCGAGTAGGCATTCGAGCACTGCTCGAAGATATAGACGATCGGATTGTAGCCGCTGGCGGGATCGACGGTCACCTCGTAGATGTTGCCCGCGGTCGCATCGAACGAATAGAAAAGGTCCTTGCCGTAAGGATAGTTGAAGTTGAGACAATAGTAGAGCGTGGTCTCGAAATCGTTGTACGCCTTGGTCGTGTCGCCCTGGGCCGAGCCGGCACCGTCGACCAGCTCGATGTGCTGGGCGTTCGCGCAATAATCGTTGTGCCGCGTGCAGGTCGGGTTGGCCCGGCCCGGGCTGCCCTTGTCGCCGCCGGTCCTGATCAAGACGCTCGAGTGGGTCTCGCACCAGGAGCTGCCCAGATCGTTGCTGGTCTCCGGATTGGGCGCGGCGAACACATCGGGATCGAACTGCAGCGAGGCTCCTGACGGATCCGGAAACAGCGGGCCGCCGTCGTAGGCCACGCGGTCGATGAGCACGCCACCGCACTCGAGCACGATCTCGTCGTCGTCGTTGCCGAGAAAGAAGTCGCTGTAGACGTAGTCGACGGTGACGCCGCCGTTGGTCGACGTGTTGCCGTCGCGGCCGAGCACGATATAGCTGCCCGGATGCACCAGCAGCGGGCCGCCGGCGTCGATGACGTGCCTCTCGACGCCGTCGTCGCGCAGCGTGCAGCCGTTGATATCCACGTCCGCCAGCGCCGTCGAGTAGATCTCGACCCACTCGCCGTTGCCGTCAGCGACAGCGACGGAATCCGGCAGAAACTCGGTGATGACCAACTGCCCCGGCGACGGCGCGACGCCGCTGGGCGCGATGGTGACGCCGAGCGACACGCTGCCGCTCGCCGCAGCGACTCCGTCGACGACCACGTAATAGGTTCCGGCGCCTAGCAACTGAGCGATGCGCGCCCCGTTGGCGGTGCCGCCGTTGTCGTTGCACGCGATCGCGGGCACCGCGCAATCTCGCAGCACGTACATCACCGTGTCGAAGCTGGAGCCGGACGCGTCGAGGATGACGTACGACATCTGGCTCACGGTGAGCAGAAAAAGAACCTCGGGCGCGGCGCTCGACGTCGTGCACCCGGTCGGCGGCTTGATCTGGTCGATGCCGCCGGCGGTCGAGGCGCTGAAGGTCCCGCCGGCGCTGATGTCGGTGCGGGTCTGGCAGGCACAGCCGATGCGGACGCAACCGTTAAGCGCGGTCGCGTTGGGATCGGTCGGAGCGCAGGTGTCGCGCGTACAGTCGATGCCGTCGTCGCAGGCCGGGTCGCTGGGCACGTGCGCGCAGCCGGTCACGGAGTCGGCTCCGGGCAGATCCGGGTCGCAGGTCACGGCGGTGCAGCTAAAGCCGTCGTCGCCGCACGACGCGTGGTTCTGGATGGTGATGCAGCCGGTCGCGGGATCGGCTCCGCCCGCCGCGGGATCGCACCGCTCGATGGTGCAGCTCCGGTTGTCGCTCGGACACCGCACGTCGTCGGATGTCCTCAGGCAGCCGGTCAGGTAGTCGGCACCGGGCTCCAGCGGAGCGCAGCGGTTGACCGTGCAGGAGAAGGCGTCCTGGCACACGGCGTCATTGGCGATCGTGACGCATCCCCGCTCGTCGGCCTGCGGATCGCCGGGGATGCAGCTATGGCTGGTGCAGTTCAGCCCGTCTTCGCACTGGCCGCTCGACACGCAATACCCTCCGTCTGGCCTGGCGGCGTCGATCACGGCTCGATCGCTGGCCAAGGCGTCGGCCGCGGCGCCGGCGTCGGCAGTTGAGTCGGGCGAGGCTCCGTCGACGACCGCTCCATCGACTCCGGCATCGGCTGCCGCGTCCTGGGCCGCGTCGAGACCGCCGTCCCAGGCTGCATCGCGGCCCGCGTCGAGTCCCGCGTCGAGTCCAGCGTCGAATCCAGCGTCGTAACCGGAGTCGCTGCCAGCATCCGCGGCGGCGTCGCCAGCGACATCGGGCACGGCGCTGTCGGGCAGGCGCTGATCTTGGCCGCCGATGTCGGCAGGCGATGTGTCCGGAGCGCCGCGGTCGGTGCCGCCGAGGTCTGTCACCGCTCCATCTGCCGCGGCGCTATCCGGCCCAGTGCCGCCGTCGGCGTCGGAGGGGCCCGGGCAATTGCACATGGTGATGCTGACCGCGCCCAAAAGGATACATGGCAGTCGCAGCCGCAGAAGCATGGATATCCCCCCTTTCAATTCAGTCGGTCATCTTACGGAGAACATTGTAGACAACATACCCGGATATTGGGTTTGGCGGCGGCGATCAGCACTCGGCCCAGCTCAGCGCGTCGGTCGGGCAGAAAGCGACACAGGTCGGCTGGCCCTGGCACAGGTCGCACTTGAGCGCGCGGTGCGCCTGCTCGTAGAAGTACATGGCGCCAAACGGACAGGCCTGCTCGCAGGCGCGGCAGCCGATGCAGCGGTCGGTCACCTCGAGCGCCCAGGTCTTCTCGTTGCGGCGGATGGCGTCGACCGGGCACGCGCGCACGCAGGCCGCGTCGTCGCACTGCAGGCAGGTGAGCGGCACCGGCACATTGCGCACGCGCCGGACCTCGATCACGTGAGGCCCGATCGGCGACGGGGTCCCCGAGTGGTAGAACGAGCACGCCAGCTCGCAGTTGCGGCAGTGGGTGCACTCGGTCGGGCGGACGATCAGCCGTTTCATGCCCGCACCGCCTTTCTCGAGGGCGTTTCGGGAACGCCCTCGCCCGCCCGGCGCAGGTCCGGGCAGGCTCCGCCCGACCAGCGCATATCGCTGCCACCGAGCGGCTTCGGCACGAAGTGCGGGTGCGTCTTGAGCACCACGTCGGCCATGGTCTCGGCCGTGCGCTGGCGCTTGCAGCTCGGGCACAGCTCGTAGTAGCCGGCGTCGAGGTCGCGCGTCTTGAGCAGCAGGTCGCGCTGCTCGACCGTCATGAACGGCGCGCCGCACTTCTGGCAGCGCAGCATCTCGAAGCGCTTGCCCCAGATGGTGCGGACGCCATCCTCCTCGGAGTAGACGATGTGTCCGGTCGGACAGACCTGGGCGCAGGCGGTGCAGCCGATGCAGTCGGGCGGCACGTCGCCAAAGGGCGCCCCCACCTCGCGCTTGCGGCCGCGCTGGGTGGTGGCGATGGCGGACGTGGCCGCGGTCTCGCAGACGCGCACGCACAGCCCGCACAGGAT
>JAFGSX010000485.1 GCA_016934455.1 Deltaproteobacteria bacterium | reverse complement strand
GTCGCCACCAGCTTGTACAGCCCGACCCGGGCCGCCCGCTCGGCGGTCGGCTGCCGGTTGCCGCCGAGCTGCGCCTGGAGAGACTCCCAGCGGGCGATCAGCTCGAGCACCTCTCGATCGAGCGCCAGCGCGGCCGACTGCTGGATCGCGCGTTCGAACCAGAGCACCGCCTCGGTGGTCTGTCCGGCGCGCTCGCGGTGCATGGCCAGCGCGACCGCCCCGCCGCGGGTGCCGGCGTCGGGGATCTTCTCGAGCGCATCGGCGATGCGCCGGTGCACATGGCGCCGCTCCTGCTCGGGGATCATCTCGTACGCGACGGCCCGGATCACCTCGTCGCGAAAGCAGTAGCCGGGCTGCGTTTCGGCGTCGGCGGTGATCACGTGATGGCTCTCGAGCGCGGCGATCGCCGATTCGAGCAGGTCGGGCTCCATCTCGCTGGCCGAGACGCGCTCGAGCAGATTGCGCTTGAAGCGCCGCCCGATCGCCGCCGCAGTGCGCAGCAGGCGGCGCTCGGCCTCGCCCAGATTGTCGAGCCGCGCCAGCGCCAGGTGGGCCAGCGTGCGCGGCACCGCCTCGTTGAGCAGATCGAGGTTGGTGCCGACGTGCATCACCGAGCCCGCCCGCACCCGGATCATCTCGCGCTCGGTCACGAAGCGCAGCACCTCGACCAGGTGCTGGGGATTGCCCTGCGTGCGCTCGAACAGAAAGCGCGCCAGTTCCGGCTCGATGTGCTCGGCGCGCAGCTCGTGCAGGATCAGGTCGGTCGCCTGCTCGGGCTCGAGCGTGCCCAGCAGCAGCTCCTGATCCAGAGCGCTGCGCAGCTCGGCCAGCACCGGCTCGGGTCGGTAGGTGACGACAGCCAAGAACTGCGCCTTGCGCTCGAAAGCGGCCAGCCGGCGGGCCAACTGCAGCGTCAACGTGTCGGCGTAGTGCAGGTCCTCGATCACGTAGAGCAGCGGCTCCTGCCGCATGCGCTGTTGCACGAAACCGATGATCGCGTCGAGCACCCGCTCGCGCGCGTGCGCGTCGGCCAGGTCGAGCAACGCCTCGGTCGTGCCGTCCGGCCGCTCGACCGGCTGCAGCAGCGCCACCAGCTCGTCGGCGCCATGCCGGATGCCAAACCCGGTCAACATGCCGCGGATGCGATCGCGGCGGTAGGAGCCGCTGTCGTCGCTGGTGAAGCCGAGAAAGTTGGCGAACATGGTGACGATCGGCGCCAGCGGCGTCGACTGCGTGGCGTAGTGGCAGCGGCCGACCACGCCCAGCCCGCCCTTCTCGACCCAGCGGTCGATGATCTGCGACAGCAGGGCGCTCTTGCCGGTGCCGGCGTCCCCGCACAGCCCGACTAGCTTTGACTCGCCGTTGAAGGAGAGATCGGTCAGCTCCAGCAGCCGCTCGAGCTCGCTGCCGCGGCCGGCCAAAAACCGCCGGCGCCGCCGGCGCTGCGCGTAGTGGGCCCGGCTGGTGGCGACGCCGTGCATGACGTGCAGCTTGAGCGGCCGGTCGGCTCCGGCGACGTTGAGCAGCGCGCGCTCGGAGTGCTGGAACTTGAGCCGCACCGGCTCCAGCGCCGTCGACGTCGCCAGCACCTCGAACGGCTGCGCCGCCGCGCTGGTGCGGCCGGCGATGTTGACCGCGTCGCCGACCGCGGCGATGTCGTGCTTGTGCGTGCTGCCGATGGCGCCAAAGTAGACCTGGCCGACGTGGACGCCCACGCGCAGCTCGACCGTCACCGAGCGATCGATGGTGAAGCCGCGGATGCGGCTGTTTATCTCGAGCGCCGCCATGATCGCGCGCTCGCCGTTGTTCTCGCTGGGGCCGGTCAGGCCAAAGATGCCCAGCGCGCGGTGGCCATTGGGCCCGAGGTCGACCTTGGACAGGATGCCGTCGTACTTGCGCATCGCCCGCGGCAGCGAGCGCGCGATGTTGATGGCGGCCTCGGCCGGAATGCCGTCCCGCAGCGGAAAGGTCAGCTCGAGGTGCAGCAGCGCGACCTCGCGCAGCTCGCCCTCGATGCGCCAGCCGTGGGGGGTGGTGCGCAGCCGCTGCGCCAGCGGCTGCGGCACGAACGGCTCGAGCAGCGCGATCTTCTCCTCGACGTTGTCCTCGATACGGTCGAGCAGCTCGGCGATCGGCTCGCGCTCGGGCCAGCCGTTGAGGTTGTGCACGACAAAGCAGCCCGGCGACTTCTCCCAGGCGTCGACCAGGGAGCCGAGCGGCCCCACGGTGTCGACGTCGGCCATGATCTCGTCGGGTTGCGCCTGCTGCTGCAGCTTGAGCGCGCGCTGCGCGGCCTCGCCCGCGCAGACCACGAATCGGCGCGCCAGGTCTCCCAGCACGGGCAGGTGGATCTCGCCGTGCGCAAGGCCGATGCGCAGCATCAGCTCGCGCCGCGCGTCGCTGAGCAGGCGGCCGATCTCGGAGTACATGATCTGCTGCAGCGAGATGGCGGCCGCGATGCAGCGCCGCGGCGCGTCGCGGCCGTAAAAGATGACCGCCATCGAGTCGCCGCCGAAATGGATGACGTAGCCCCCAAAAGGGAATACGCCGCGCTCGAGCAGCAGCTCGAACAACCGGTCGAGCACCTGCGAGAGCTGGCTCAATCCCTGGCTACCGGCGCTGGCCAGGCGCTCGCACATCGAGCTGAAGCCGACCACCTCCGCGTACATGACGCAGCCTTCGTATGTCTGGTGGCCGATCGCCAGCTCGGTCGGGCTGGCCAGCACCGCCTCCACGATGTGGTACGGCACGGTGCGGCAGAGAGCTGACAGGTAGTCCTTGCGATCGGTCTTGCGCAGCGTCGGCATTGATCTCGCGCCCTTCAAATGGCTTGAGATCGTAGTGCAGCACTGCGCCAAAGTCCACGCGCAGCCCCGGCGGCGGTTCAGGGACAGCGCTGCTCGTTGGCGGCGCCCGACGGGTTGAACTGGGCATCCGGGAACACGACGTCGCCGATGTACCACAGCGCGCAGCTCTCCGATAGGTTGCGCGTCTCCTGCAGCGCAGGGAAGCTGGCGTCGTTGAACACCACCCGCGCCGTCACCACCGCCGCGCCTGCGCCGTCGTCGTCGTAGTAGTGGGCGTACAGCCGGTAGCGGCCGGCCGCCGGCGCGACCAGCACGACCTCCTCGCTGCCCGGCGCCCGCTGCGCGTCGCCGAGCAGCTCCGGGTCATCGCCGACGTCGCCGGCGATCCCGAAGTCCGGCCGCGGGTTCTCGAAGTAGCAATCGCCGCTGCCAAACAGATCTCCGCCGCTGGCCACCAGGTGCAGATCGACATCGCCGCCGCTCTGCCAGGTGATGCCGGCGCGCAGCGCGTGGCGCGGCCGGGCCTGGATCAGCACCACCGCGGCCAGCGTGCTCTGCATTTCGAGCGAGTCGACCACCAGCAGCTCGACGCGGTAGCTGCCCGCCACGTCGGGGACAAAGCGGACCAACGCCGCTCCCGGATCGTCGAGCGCAGCCGCGCTCTGCGCCGGCGGGATCAGCGTCCAACTGAACCGCAGCGGATCGCCCTCGGGGTCGCTGGAGCCGGAACCGTCGATCAGCACCGGGTCGCTCACCGCCACCACCGCGCTGGTGGCGCCGGTACCGACATGGCGCGCGTCGGCGATCGGCGGCAGGTTGTCTACGCTGGAGCCGCTGATGCTCACCCGCGCGATCGCGTTGGCGGGATCGTCGCTGTGAAACTGCAGCTCGACCGCGTCCGGCACGCCGTCGGCCGGCTGGTACAGGATGATGACGTCGGCGCTGGCGCCCGGCGCCAGCTCGCCGGGCCGAGTCGAGGTGCCGACCCGGATCTCGTCCGCCATCGACGATTGCCCCACGGTCACCACCTGCGAGATGGCGAGCGACGCCGTGCCGGCGTTGCGCACCTCGACCGTCCGGCTCTCGACCTGGCTACGGCGCACCGAGCCGAACTCGACCGCGATGTCGCTGCCACAGACGATGCCGGTGGCGAGAACAGTGCACAGCTCGATCTTGGGTGTGGGCTCGGGCAGCCCGTTCCAGCGCAGCTCGACGCGCAGCGGCGAATTGTCCTCGTCGTCGCTCTCGAACACCAGCTCGGCCGCGGTCGGGCCCAGCGCGTCGGGCGTGATGGCGACCTCGATCGCAGCAAAGGCACCCGGCTGCACCTCGGCGCCGGTCGGCGCCACCGTCACCGCGGGCGCCGTGCTCTCGATGGCGGTGACCTGCAGCGCGCCGTCGCCGCGGTTGAGCAGGTAGAGCTCGAGCGCCGCCACCGCGCCCATCGGCTTGTCGCCCAGCTCGAACGGCCGATTGCACTCGGCCACCGGCGCGGCGGCAGCGGCGCAAACCGAGATCTGCGGGCGCACGGCGCGCAGGTCGTCGTCCTCGCAGCCGCCGCAGCCCGCGCCTGCCAGCAGCACCCCCGCCGTCGCCAGCGCCAGCAGCTCGATCCGGTGCGCCCTGGACAGCTCCCTCGCCTGTGCCTTCCTCTGATCCATCAGCTTGCTCATGTCCGCCCCCCGTTCACTTGGGCTGCAGCGCGTCGGCCGGCGTCAGGTTGACGCAGACGCGGGCGAAGCTCTGGTGGTTGTTGGCGCGCGTCACCAGCGCCGACTCGCAGCTCAGGCCGAGCGGGCAGTTGCTGTCGTTGCAGCAGATGTCGACGCAGACGTCGAGGGTCCGGTCGCAGAACTCGCTCGCGCACTGGTTGTTGGTGGAGCAGGCCTGGCCTGCCACGCGGTCGTGTTCGGTCGCCGTGGCCTCGGGCCAGCAGACCGGCACCGTGTCGTAGCCGCCGATGGGGCCCGCCGCGTCGTTGCCCTTGAGCGAGCAGAAGTAGCCGGCCGGGCACTCGCTGTTGTCGCAGCAGGGCTTGGTGCATTTTTTGTTGCCGGTGCTGAATTCAACGCAGGCGAGGTTGCCGTTGACGCACTTGGTGGCAGTCGTGCTGCTGCAGGCCACACCGAAACCGAGCGTCTGATAGCCTGCCAGAGGCTTGTAACAGTGACCTGTGTACGAGCCCCAGAGTTGGCAGGTCGTGCCATTCGCGCAGTAGGCGTCGCTGCCGCACAGGTCGGTGCAATAGTACTGCTTCAGCTGAGGGATGCGTCCGTCCGAGTAACAGTTGCCCGACCGGCACTCGGTGTCGCGGGAACAGGCGAGCCCCGAGGCCTTGGTTCCAAAGTCGGTGGCGACCGAGCAGCCGTGCAGGTTGGCGGTCGGCGTCAGCGACGACGAGCAGGTCTGGTTGGACGCGCAGCCGTCGCCCAGCCCCAGCCCGAGCTGGCTGAAGTTGCAGAACGAGGTGCAGGTGTAATCGCCGGTCGGCCGGCCGCTCGGGCCGAGCGACTCGACGCATATCAACCGCTCGCGGCACTCGTCGGTGCCTTCGGTCGGCCAGTGGCAGGGATCGCCCACGTCGCAGTTCTCGGTGGTAAAGGCGTTGCAGTCGTTGTCCTTGCCGTCGCACAGCTCGGCTCGGCCCGGCGCCACGGCGCCGTCGCCCGGCAGACAGTCGCCGGCGCACTCGCTGACGCCGTCGCCGTCGCGATCGACCGGGTCGCAGGGCGAGCACCCCTCGTCGCGCCAGCCGTCGCAGTCCTCGTCGACGTTGTTGCCGCCGTCGTTCTCGGCGCCGCAGGCCACGGTCACCCCGTCCAGGGCGCACAGCTCGCAGGCGAACGGGTGGCGCGCCGCGTTTCCGTCGTCGCAGTCGACGTAGGCGGGGTCGAGACCGCCGCCCGGCAGCACCGTGCCGCAGGTGGTAAAGCTGTCGTTGTCGCCGTCGAAGTCCTCGTCGATCTGATCGTCGCAGTCATCGTCGACGCCGTTGCAGCGCTCGGTCGCCCCGGGGTGGACCGCGCCGTTGGTCTCGTCGCAGTCGTCGCACTGGTTGCTGCCGTCCAGGTCGGCGTCGACGCGGGTATCGCATGCCGGGCAGCCCTCGCTGTTGTTGCCGTCGCAGTTCTGGTCCCGGTTGTCGCCGCAGATCTCGGCCGCGCCCGGGTGGATGGCGGAGTCGCCGTCGTTGCAGTCCAGGGTGGCCACACCCGTGGTGTTGGGGCAGATCGCCGGCACCCCGACCAGGGTCATGGCCGCGTCGCAGTAGTCGTCGTTGTCGTCGTCGCAGCCGTTGTCGACGACGCCGTTGCAGTCGTTGTCGACGTTGTCGCAGCGCTCGCCGGTCGGCGAGCCGGGTGTGGCGTTGCAGACCGTGCCGAGCAGATCGGCCGAGCAGACGTAGCTGCCGGCCGCCAGACAGGCGCCGACCCCGGCGCTGCAGCTCTGCCCCAGATTGCTGAAGCCCTCGTCGGTATAGCCGTCGCAGTCGTCATCCTCGCCGTTCTGGCACAGCTCCGTCCCGGCCGTTCCCGGCACCGCGTCGCAGACGGTGCCGAGACCGTCCTGGGCGCAGATCTTGACGCCGCTGCGCTGGCAGGCGCCCGTGCCGTTGGTGCAGGCAGCGCCGATGTCGAAACCGTTGTCGAGGTGGCCGTCGCAATCCTCGTCCACGGTGTTGCCGCACTCCTCGACGCCGGGGGCTCCCGGCGCCGCGTTGCAAACCGTGCCGTGGCCATCGCTGGCGCAGACCGTGCTGCCCGGGCGCCGGCAGGCACCGACGCCGGAGTAGCAGGCCGTGCCGACGGTCGGGTAGCCCTCGTCGATGCCGCCGTCGCAGTCGTCGTCGAGCCCATTGC
>JAFGSX010000484.1 GCA_016934455.1 Deltaproteobacteria bacterium | reverse complement strand
CTCGCCGATGCCGGTGTTGGTGCCGTACATCACCTCGCGCGCCTCGAGCTTCTTCTCGAGCATGGCGCGGCATCTCCTGATGCGCTCGAGCGCCTCCGGCGCCAGCTCGACCCCGGCGTTCTCGCGCGCGACCTGCACCACGTCCTCGATCCGCAGGTTCTTGCCACTGACCACGACTGGATTCATCGTCAAGCTCCCCGCGCCGCCGCGATGCTCGGTTGGCGCTGGCGCCTACAATTTCGCTTTTCTCCGCGGCTGGCAAGACCTGCAAAACGCACCGCTGGCGTCGAGGTCGCCGGCCGTCGAACCGAGATCAGTGGCACGGGCAAAAGCGCTGGGCGCCGACCACGCACTGCCGGATGCTGCAGTCCGGGGTGATGTCGTACAGGTTGGATCTGTAGAACGCATACGGCGGAACGCGATCGTACACCCCGTAGGGATTGGCCGCCTCGACGTTGTCGATCCAGGTATAGTCCGCTTCGTTGCCGGGCTTGCCGAGCGCCGCGCTCACCGCGAGAAACCGCGACCGGTCGTTGACCACGTATTGCAGGCCGGCCAGATCGCAGGTCGCGCCGTTGTGCTCGCAGAGCTGATCGCACGAGAGAGCAGCGCAGTTGCCGGTCGGGCTCACGTAGGGCGACAAGAACCAGCAGTAGCCTAGCGCCTCACTACCTCCGGCGGCCGCGCAGTCGAAAGCACCTCCGCAGCTATAGCTGCGGGACGCCGAGCACGCGTTGTCCGTCGAGTGGCTCTGCGGCACACAGGTGCCGATCTCGTAGCGGGCGCTGATGATTCCGTTGGCGACAGAGGTGTTGAGCGGCCCCACATCGACGGTGCAGTAGTTGACGGTCTCGGGCATGTCGGGCGCGCTGAAGTAGACATAGCCCGGATCGGCGTTGGCGACCCGGATGCGGTAGCTCGCCGGGTACCCGGGGTACGGCGTGCCGCAGGTGACATCGATGTCGATGCTGCACTGCAGGCCGGCGGTGTCGGGGCTGCCGAGGTCCGAAACGGCGGCGTCGGAGACCGCGGCGTCGCGCATCGCGGCATCGGGGACGGGCCCGCTGTCGACGCCGGCGTCGAGGGGCTCGGGCCGGCACAGGCCCGTGTCCGGATCGCAGCCGAAACCACACGATGTCACCCGCGCCTGATAACGGCAATCGCCGCCCGGGCAGGAACCCGCCGGTTCGTAGCTCAGGGACTGGCTCGACGAGAGGCAGCGCGGCGATGGCGGTGTATTGCAGTCGGCGCACACGGCGTCGGCGATGCTCTGGGCGCGTAGCTCGATCGTCTTGCTCGGGCTGTTGCTGGCATCGCTGTCTATGGTCAGCAGCGCACTGTAGGCGGCGACGCCGATGCTGCGGCTGGGCGAAAACGTGACCACGATCTCGAGCTCTTCGCTGGCATCGACGAGGCCTTCCGCCGGAGTGACGGCAAAGGCCGACGCGTTGTTCCCGGAGATGCCGATCGAGCTGATGGTCAGCAGCTCCCCTCCCGGATTGAGCGCGGTGATCGGGCGCGAGACGATGGCGCCGAGCGGCACCTCGCCAAAGTCGAGGACGTCGACGTTGACCGAGATCGCCGGCGGGTTCTCGTGGATCAGGATTTCTGGCTCGCAGGAGGAGCAGGCGCCGAACGAGATCACCGCCAGCGAGGCGCAGCCGACTATCAAAGCGCGAGCGCTGATCTTCATGTCACCCCCAATTAGGTTAGAAATCCGACGATTTCGACGCCGAATCTTCTAGGTTGTCAAGCCGTTGACCGCCTGCATAGATGAGCCATTATCAAGCCAGGTTGGCAACCTGAAAAGGGGTAGACCATGATGTGCTCGACGGTCTCTGGCTCCTTGGGTTGGGGATTGCTGGCGGTGCTGATGACCGCGGGATGCGGCGAATGCGGCGATGAGAACCTGCTGCGCCGCTGCGAGGGTCTTGAAGGTCTCGGTGGGCCGTGCACCATTGGCAAGGGTGTGTGCGAGGCAACCGGTATCGCCATCTGCGCCGCCGACGGCGACTATCTGGTCTGCGATGCGGTCATCGGCACGCCAAGCGACGAGGTCTGCGACGGGCTCGACAACGACTGCGACGGCGAGACCGACGAGCAGATCGAGGTGCCGACCGGGACCTGCCTGGAACAGGGCGTGTGCGCCGCGGGCGTGCCGGCGGCCTGCGTCGGTACGCACTGGCAGTGCGACAATTTGGCGGTCGCCGGCTGGGAGGAGACCGAGGTGAGCTGCGACAACCTCGACAACGACTGCGACGGCGAGGTCGACGAGGGGCTGGTAAAAGCGCCCGACGCAACGTGCCACAGCGATGGGGTGTGCGCGACCGGCGTACAGATGATATGCGACCACGGCCACTGGTTCTGCGACTACTCGGGTGTGGCCGATTACGAGCAGTTCGAGTTCACCTGCGACAGCAAGGACAACGACTGCGACGGCGAGACCGACGAGTACGGCATCTGCCAGCAGGTCGATTGCAGCCAGCAGACACCCGGCACGATCAAGTGCTCGTACCAGGTCGGCGCTTCGAGCGGGATGCCGGCCATCGACGGCAATGGCGTGATCTACACGCCGTCGCGGTCTCCGGACAACACCAAGCCCAGCCTGGTGGCCATCAACCCCGCGACCTGTGCTCCGATGTGGGAGTTCGTACCCTATGATCAGTACGCCGATTACTGCAATGCACCGATCGTGACCGCGGACAACAAAATCTATTTGTCATGCGGCGGGACCTATTCCGACATCAGCAATGCCATCTACATCATCGACAGCAGCGGCACGTCGCCGACAGCGATCAGGCTCCCGGTGGGGGTCTTTCCACAGGGTCTCGCGGTCGGGGACGACGGGACGATCTACTTCGGCGAGACCGCCTGCTGCGGCGCCTTTTACGCCATCAATCCCGACGGCTCGGTAAAATGGGTGCTCGAGACCGGTGGCTCCGAATTCCGCGAAGATCCGGCGATCGGGGCCGATGGCACGATCTACGCCGTGACCTGGAAGTTCAGAGGTTCACCGCCCGAGCGGGCCTATGCCATCGCCGACGACGGCACCAGCGGCCGCGTGGTCTGGGAGTTCGAGCCGCCCGAGTCGAGCGGCGAGTACGACACGGCGGGCATCATCGCCAATGCGGCGCCCGCGATCGGCGCCGACGGCACGGTCTACGTGGTCTTCGATGGCCAGATCGGCAACCAGATGGGCTTTTACTCGACGACGCTCTACGCGCTCGACCCCACCAATGGCCACGAGCGCTGGCACCACCGGCTCGAGAACCATGCGGTGGGCATGCACGAATCGGCGGTGACGGTCGGAGCCGACAACGCGGTCTATTTCTTCGCCGGTGCCTGGGGCGACGGCGCCACCCCGACCACCATGCACCTCAGCGCAGTCAACTCCAACGGCACTGCCAAGTGGAGCAATCCCTTTGCGATGTTCGATTTCGCAATCCACATGGCGCCTGCCATCGGTGCCGACGGCAACCTCTACGTCGCGGCCGAAGACAAGCTCTACTCCATCGACGCCAGCAACGGCTCGGAGCGATGGCGTGTCGACCTGCCCGGTAACGGGTATGCACCGACCATCAGCAGCGACGGCACCATCTACGTCCAGACGACCAGCGCCTTCTACGCGGTGTGCAGCGATAGCGGAGGCCTGGCCAACGCGCCGTGGCCAAAGCGGCTACACGACCTGAGTAACCGCGGCAATTACTCTGCTACGCAATGACGGCCAGGGAGCCGACCCGAACATGCTCACCCGCGACTACATGATGCGCATCATCAAGGAGCTGGCCAAGCTGCTCAAGGTGGCGTTCCGGCTCAAGGATGAACAGCGCTACCAGCAGGCGCTCGACGAGGTGAACCGCGGCTACCGCGAGCTGCTCGCGATCGATCCGGGCATGCTCGACTCCATGGATGCGGCCAGCGCGGCCAAGGTGATCGGCGAGGTGGCGCGGGTGCGGGTGGTGGTCGAGCTGGTGCTGGCCGAGGCCGACATCGCTGCTGCGATGGGCGACGCCAGCCGCGCCAGCACGCGACACCGCAATGCGCTCGAGGTGCTGGTCGAGGGTATCTGGCTCAGCGCCGATTGCACCGAGGACGATCTGGAGCTGCTCGAGCGGGTGGTGGCGCTGGTCCCGGTCGAGGCGGTGGCCAAGCGCTACCGCGACTTCCTGGTCGAGATCGGGCTGGCAGCCTAGGTCGCGTTGACGTCCGCACCGCAAAATGGATAGCGTGGTAATGGCTTGCGTTGGCAAGCCGCTGGCCAACGCGACGATTCTCGGGCGGGGGTTGGAGCCTCGATGCCGCGCCACCGGATGCGCACCGATTGCCGGATCTGGCCTGTCCTCATCCTCCTCGAAGCCGCTACCCTGGCCTGCAAGCCCGAGGTCAAAGGCCCGACACCGGTCGCCGACGCCGGGCCTGGACCAGACGCCGGGACGGCCGACAGCGGTTCCTCCACGGTCGACGGCAGCGCCGCCGACCGCGCCAGCCCGGATCAAGGCACCGTGGTCACGCCCGGTTGCAACGGCGAGTGCAACGCGCTGCAGGCCACGGTGTGCACCTGCCACGTCAGCGATCCCTGCAACTGGATCGGCGACGGCTACTGCGACACCCCATACTGCCTGCAGGTGACCAGCAATCCCTTCGACGACAGCGCCGACTGCAACTCGAGCAACACCTGCAACGGGGCGTGCGCACGAGGCGAGTACACCACCTGCACCTGCGGCGCGAGCGACCCCTGCGACTGGGCCGGCGACGGCACGTGCGATGCCGACTGCGCGCAGGTGCTGGCGAGCGGCGCCTTCGACGACAGCGCCGATTGCGGCGGCCCGCCGCCGCCCCCCGCCAACGCCTGCAACGGCACCTGCGGCAATGGCGCCTATGACACCTGCACCTGCGCCGCGAGCGATCCCTGCGGCCGCGCCGGCAACGGCACCTGCGATCAGAGCGCGTGCGCCGCGCTGCTCGGCGCCGGAGCCTACAACGACAGCGCTGACTGCGGCGGCTGGGATCCCACGCCCGCCGGCGACGAGAGCTTCGCGCTGACCGCCGTTCGCGACAACCTCGATTCCGGCGACCTGGACGTGGTGGCCAGCGGGTTACCGGGGCTGGGTTTCACACAGGCGCTGCGCGACGACAACGTGACCACCGCCGAGCTCTCCACTGCGCTCGGCCGCAGCACCACCTTTCACTATCACACCGGCCACGGCGAACCCGGGATGGTCATCACCTACGACGGTGCCTACGACGCCGGCGACAGCACCATCCAGATCCGCCACACCGTCTTTGCCACCTGCCTGACCCTACAGTCGTACGCCTGGCTGGCCTCCATGGGGGAGTCCGCGCAGTCGCTGTTCGGCTACACCGACGTCTCGCTCGACTACGTCGACGACGAGGTGGCCGGCGACATGGTATCGGCGCTGCGCAATGGCAAGGGGTACCTGCAGGCCTGGTACCTCGCCAACGCCGGCCAGTACTCGCTGAGCGACCGCTGGGCCGCCTACGTGCGAGAGGGCGCTTCGATCGTCGAATATTCGGCGCGTGCGAACCAGCGGCCGGCCAACACCATGGCCCTCGCCCCCCCCTCGGTGGCGCTCGACCCGCAGGGCGTGGTATGGGCGCTGTCGGCGCTGCTCGCAGATCGCCGCCGTTTTCCGGCTGGTGTCGATGCGACGACCGGTGCGGCCGCCAGCGTGCCGCGAGCGCGCGAGATCGCGACCGGCGGCTGGAGCCTGCTCGCCGATGGCGCCGGCACGGCCAAGCGCGCGCGCGACCGCGCCCGCGCCTTCCTGCTGCAGCAGCTCGCATCCTGGCCCGAGGGCGCAGAGCTGGATCGGGTGACCCCCGTCCTGTCGAGCCGAGAGAACGGCCCGGCGCGCGTCGCCGGCCACCTCGTGCGCTTCCGCCGTGTGCTCGGCGGGCTGCCGCTGCGCGGCAACGGCGTGGCCGACCATCTGAGCGCGCTGATCGCCGGCCGCGGCGTGGTGGCCTGGACCGTCGACTGGCCGCAGCGGCAAAGCGAGCCCGTGCCGGAGCCCACGCTCGACGTGGCGAGCGCGTTGCGGCTGGCGGCGCCCGAGCTGGCGCTCGCCGCCAAGGGGCCGCTGCGCATCGTCGGTGCGAGCGCCGCCTGGGGAGTGGCGGCGGGATCCGACTCGCTGCTGCCAGCATTTGCGCTGCTGACCGACAGCGGGCTGCTGGTAGTGGTCGACGCCCGCAGCGGGCAGCTCGTCCGCTAGATCACCTCACCGCACCCGATCGCGGCGGCGTTACCTGATGACGATCGCGCCGGTGACTAAGACGTTGAGCAGCGCCAGCGGCAACAGCATCTTCCAGCCCAGGCTCATCACCTGGTCGTAGCGAAAGCGCGGGAAGGTCCAGCGGATCTGCTGCAACACGACGTCGCCGACGATCACCTTGAGACCGAAGGCGAGCATCATCAGCAGGCCCCAGCCCCAGCCCGCGATCGCCAGGCCGTGGCTCGTGAACGGAATGGCGACGGTGTGACCGGTCAGTGCCCAGCCCGGATCCACGCCCGGGATGTGGTAGCCGCCAAAGAACAGCGCCACCAGCAGGCCGGATAGCACCGACACCTCGACGAACTCGGCGACGTAGAACATGCCCCAGCGCATGCCCGAGTATTCGGTCCAAAAACCGGCCACGATCTCGCTCTCGCCCTCCGGGACGTCGAACGGCGAACGCTTGAGCTCGGCCAGCGCCGCCACCATGAACAACACGAAACCCAGCGGCTGCACAAGGATGCCCCAGCTCGGCAAACCACCCCACAGCGGTGTCGCCTGGCGCGCCACCAGCTCGCTCATGCGCACGCTGCCAAAGACCACGATCACGCCGACGGCCGCCAGCCCGAGCACGATCTCGTAGCTGAACATCTGGGCCGACGCGCGCAGGGCGCCGAGCAGCGAGAACTTGTTATTGGACGCCCAACCGGCGAGCGCCACGCCGAACACCGCCAGCGACGAGATGGCAAAGATGAACAGCAGCCCGGCATCGAGGTCGGCGACCTGCAACGCGATCGGACGGCCGATGCCCGGGATCTGCACCGCCGGCCCGAACGGGATGACGCAGTAGACGATCAGGGACGGCGCCAGCGCCAGGATCGGCGCCAGCGCGTGCAGCAACTTGTCGGCGCGGTCCGGGACGATGTCCTCCTTGAAGAACAGCTTGAGCGTGTCGGCGATGGGATGGATCAGCCCCCACAGTGTGAACGGCCCGATGTTGGCGCGGTTGGGTCCCAGGCGGTCCTGCATCAGCGCCGACTGCTTGCGCTCGTCCCAGGTAAGCAGCGCCGCCACCGTGAGCAGCGGCACCAGCACCAGGACGACCTTGACCAGCACCTCGATCAGCAGCCACCACCAGCTTGGCATCGGCGCTTTCTAGGGGCTGTCGGGCAGCCCCTCGGCCGCCGGGCGCAGGTCCCGTCGGCCTCACCCGACCAGCGCGCTATCGATATTGCTGCGCCCAGTCGCCCACGCACCTCGGCGCGCGCGTCTCGCCCGCCAGGGGCACGCCCTCGGGCGGGATCGCATCCAGGCTCAACCCCCCGAAACGCGGAACCTGCGCCGCCATGAGCCCGAACAGCTCTGACAGCGTGCTCGATCCGAGCGGCGAGCCGCTCGCGCCCGCGAGCGCGCGCACGATCGACCAGGCCGGCTGCACCGCCGCCGGCACTCCCGACGCACCGGTGCCCTCGCTCACGCCCCGCGGCGCGCTCGGCCAGCCTCGGGCCGGCCGCACGCGCTGCAATCTGCAGGTCGCGTTGAGGTAGGTGCCGTCCTGCTCGGCGAGGCCGGCGATCGGCAGCGCCACGTCGACCGCGGCGGCGACCGCATCGTCGTGGCTTAGCAGCGCCACCGAGGCCTCGAGCTCGCGGATCGCGGCGGCCACCCGGTCCCCGTCGGCCACCGGCCAGGGATTGCCGATCGCGAGCAGCGCCTTGACCTCTCCCCGCTCCATCGCCTCGAGCAGCGCCGGCGCCGGGGCCATCCTCGCATCCAGCCCCAGCGCCTTGAGAACCTCGGTGACGCCGAGCCGGTTGGCGTTGCGATCGGCCAGCCTGAGAAAGGCGTCGCCCTGCCAGTCGGGTCGGCCGATGACCGCGACCCGGCCCGGGTCGAGCAGCCTCTGCGCCAGCAGCGCCGCGGCAAACGCGTCCTCGCAGGTGACACCGGCGCTGATCGCCAGCGCCATCTCCTCGGCGCCGTGAAACGGTTTGAGGCGCTCGGCGGCGGCGGCGATCGCGGTCGCCAGGTCCGCGGACCCGCCCCGCCGGAGCCGCGGCGTCGCCAGCCGTCCATCGTCGGTCTCGCGGATCGACAGCCGGCCGTCGTCGCACATCCAGGGGCCGTTGACCGCGTCGTTGAGCCGCGGCCGGATCCGGTAGACGCGGTTGTCCAGCGCGCTGACATCGATGTGGATGTTGCAGCCGCGGGCGCAGCCGCCGCAGATCGAGGGCGTCGGCCGCAAGAACCAGCTCCGCTGCTTGAAACGAAACTCGACGTCGGTGAGCGCCCCGACCGGGCAGATGTCGACGGTGTTGACGCTGTAAGGGTGGTCGAACTGCTGGCCGGGCGCGGTCGAGATGACCGATCGATCGCCGCGCCTGAGGGTGCCGAGCTGGCTGTCCTTGGCCACCTCGGACATGAAGCGCACGCAGCGCGTGCACAGGATACAGCGCTCGCCGTCGTAGACGATGCGCGGCCCCAGCGCCACCCGCTTGTCCTTTTGCTCCTTGTCGGCGGCCTCGACGCGCGCCGGGCGATTCGAGTGCTTGAAGTAGTTGTCCTGCAGGTCGCACTCGCCAGCCTTGTCGCAGATCGGGCAATCGAGGGGGTGGTTGAGCAATATGAACTCGAGGATCGCCTGGCGCAGCTTCTTGACCTCGTCGCTCGAGGCGTCGACCACCATCCCGTCGGCGGCGACGGTCTGGCACGCCGGCACCGGCTTGGGCGCCGGCTGGCCGCCGACCGTCAGCCTTACCAGGCACATGCGGCAGTTGGCCGCGATCGACAGGTGCGGGTGGTAGCAGAAGACCGGGATCTCGATCCCGGCGAGCCTGGCCGCCTCGACCAGGTTGGTGCCGGCTTCGACCGTGACCCGCTTGCCGTCTATGGTGAGGGTCGGCATCAGCGGTCGCACTCCCCGCCGATCATGTTGATCGAGCCGAAGCAGGGAACGACGTCGGCGATCATGAGCCCCTGCACCATGCGCGGCAGCGATTGCACCATCGGAAAGCACGGTGGCCGGCAGCGGCATTTCCACGGCCGGCCCGCCCCCGACGACACCAGGTAGAAGCCGAGCTCACCGTTGGCCGCCTCGGTGTAGCTGTAGACCTCGCCCGGCGGCACCTGGATCCCGTCCATGATGATCTTGAAATGGTTGATCAGGCCCTCGATCGACCCGTGAGCCTGGCTCTTGGCAACCAGGACGACGGTCGGATCGTCGACGCAGAGCGGCCCCTGCGGCAGCGTTTCGAGCGCCTGCCGGATGATGCGATCGCTCTGCCGCATCTCCTCCATGCGCACCAGGTAGCGGTCGTAGACGTCGCCGCTGCCGCCGATCGGGATCTCGAAGTCGAGGCGGTCGTAGACCAGGTAGGGCATCGAGCGCCGCACGTCGTACGGCACGCCACAGGCGCGCAGCAGCGGCCCGCTCCAACCGCGGTTGATGGCCTCGGCGGCTGACATGGCTCCGATGCCGCGGGTGCGATCGATGAAGATGCGGTTGCGTTTGACCAGCGCATCGACGTCGTCGAGGATGCCCAGGCAGCGGTCGAGCGCGTGGCGCAGCTCGCCGTCCCAGCCCTCGGGCATGTCGGTCGCCAGGCCGCCGACGCGGCACCACGACGTGGTCATGCGAGCGCCGACCATGGCCTCGATCAGATCCCAGAGCGCCTCGCGGCCCTCCATCAGCCAGAAGTAGGGCGTCATCGCGCCCAGCTCCATGAGCTGGGCGGCGATGCAGGTCTGGTGGTCGGTGATGCGGCTGATCTCGCCCAGGATCACCCGCAGGTAGCCAGCGCGCTCGGGCAGCCGCCCGCTCAGGCCGAGCAGCTTCTCGACCGCGAGCGCGTAACCGATGTTGTTGAGCAGCGGCGAGACGTAATTGAGCCGGTCGGTGTAGGGAAAGACCTGGGTCCAGGTCGAGGCCTCGCACGACTTCTCGAAGGCACGGTGCAGGTAGCCGACGTTGCACTCGCTGCGCACGATGGTCTCGCCGTCGACCTCGACCTTGAGCTGGACCGTGCCGTGCATGGCCGGATGCGACGGGCCGAGGTTGATGGTCAGGTGCCGCGTGTGCAGATCGCCCTGCAGATCGGGCTCGAAGTCCGGCGCGACGTGATCCGCGCCCTCCTCGCGCACCCATCCCTGCTCTCTTCTCTCGCTCACGTCGTCGCTCCAGTCACGCGGTCGGATCCTTCATCGGCACCAGCGGCTGCCGCCTGTTGATCGGGTAGTCCTTGCGCAGCGGATGACCAATAAACTCCTCGTACAGCAGGATGCGCTTGAGATCGGGATGGCCCTCGAAGCGAATGCCATACAGGTCCCAGGCCTCGCGCTCGAACCAGTCGGCGCTCTGGTAGACCGGCACCAGCGAGTCGACCAGCGGATCCTGCTCGGTGAGCGGCACCTTGACGCGTAGCCTCCAGCCGCGCGCCAGCGACAGCAGGTGGTAGACCACCTCGAAACGCGCGGTCGCCCCGGGCTCGGGAGCGGGCGGCTGGTACCAGGGTTTACCTGGTTGATGCTGGTTGGGTGAAGTCCGTCGAGATTCACTCTCGACGGACGAGGGGCTGCCCGACAGCCCCTCGGCAAGATAGTCGACGGCGGTGACGTCGACCAGCAGGTTGAGATCGGTGTCCGGGCAGTCGCGCAGCCAGGTGAAGATCTCGACGATGCGGTCGCGCCTGATGATCGCGGTCTCGTCGCCGCGAAAGTCGTGGCACTGCAGGACCTCGGTCGGGAACCGGCGCTGCAGCGCCTCGAGCAACGGCTTGGCCATGGGCGCTCCTGCCCAGTGATGCCGTTTTTCTACCGGACGGTCGTGGCGCTCACAAGCGCTAACCCGTGGCCGGAGTGCACCCGGTTCTCTCGACCGCGCCGCGTGACACCGGTCCAGATAGCGGGTTGTATCCGACCTGGCGCCCCCCATATGCTGCACCTGCTCGCGACACCAACGAGGTGGAGCCGTGGCCCTGCTTGACCGCCTGATCCGCGCCGCCGAGGCTCGTCCCTTTCACCCGCTGCTCATGTTGTACGCCGCCACCTGGGTCACGGGCGTGCGCTTTCTCGAGGAAAAGGCATTTGTCTACGACGTGCGGACGCTGCCTCTCGACAATCACGGTGCCCTGGTCTCCTGGCTCTGCTTCTACCTGGCGCTCGGCTACGGCATCGCCGCCATTCTCGTTCACGTGGCGCAGGTGGTCTGGCAGCGCGCCGTGCAGATCGTGGCCTTTGCCCTGACCCTGGCTATCCTGCCGCCGATCGTCGACATCCTGGTCTACGGCCGCGGCAATTTCAGTTACCGCTACCAGGAGAGTTTTTTCAGCGACACGACCTTTTTGCTCTTCAACCACAAGCAGGGTCTGCCAATCGGCGAGGGCCTGATCGTGTGGGGCAGCATCGTCCTCGTCGGCCTGTACACGTTCCACAAGACGCGCGTCTGGTGGCGGGCGGCGCTCGCCGCGGCTCTGATGTACAGCTTTTCG
>JAFGSX010000483.1 GCA_016934455.1 Deltaproteobacteria bacterium | reverse complement strand
GGGTCGTCGGTCGGGAGTGAATCCCGACCGACTTCACCCGAGCGGCACACATTTTTTCTACTCTACCTTCGCGTCGACGAAGCCCGTCGGGTAGGGGGCGAACCGGGCGCCCAGCGCCGCCTGGTGCCGCTTGTTGTAGGCCTCGATCCAGGTCTCGCGCTCGCGGTCGATGAAGGTGCCGCACACGATCTCGCCCTGGAAACCGATGCCCACCCCGGCCGTCGGCGCGCCTTTTTTGATGACGCTCTTCTGCTTGTAGTACTTCATCGCATCCAGGCCGTCGCCCAGCTTGTTGCGCCGCGCGTACAGCGTCGGGCAGGGCGAGATGATCTCGATGAAGCTCAGGCCGCGCTTGCACAGCGCCTCGCGCATCGAGCGCGCGATCTGCCGCACGTGGTAGGTGGTCCAGCGCGCCACGTAGACCGCGCCGCACGAGTCGGCCAGGTGGGGCAGGTTGAACGGGAACTCGAAGGCGCCGTACGGCGTGGTCGACGCCACCGCGGGCTCGGGCGTGGTCGGCGTCACCTGGCCGCCGGTCATGCCATAGGTGTGGTTGTTGACGCAGACGACCAGCAAATCGATGTTGCGCCGCGCGGCATGGATGAAGTGGTTGCCGCCGATGGCGAACAGGTCGCCGTCGCCCGAGTAGACCACCACCTTGAGCTCGGGGTTGGCCAGCTTGAGGCCGGTCGCAAACGGGATCGCCCGGCCGTGCGTGGTGTGAAAAGAGTCGAGATTGAGGTAGCCGGCCACGCGGCCCGAGCAGCCAATGCCGGACACGATCGCCACCTTGTCGAGGTCGAGCCCGCACTCGGTGAGGGCGCGGGTAAAGCAGTTGACGGTGGTGCCGATGCCACAGCCGCCGCACCAGATGCTCGGCATGCGGTCCATGCGCAGGTAGGGATCGACCGGGTTGACCGCGGTCGTCGGCTTGGTCTCGAACACGCCGTTCATCTCGACACCTCCACGATTGCGTCGCAGATCTGCTGCGGATCGTGCACGCTGCCGCCGCCGTGGCCGACCAGCCGCGTCGAGCACCTGCCGCCGACGATGCGCTCCACCTCGAAATACATCTGGCCGTAGTTCATCTCGGCCACGACGATGGCTTTGGCTTTCTGCGCCAGTTGGGCGACCCGCTTCTCGGGGAACGGCCACACCACCAGCGGCCGGTGCAGTCCGACCCGGACGCCCTTCTGCCGCGCCAGCTCGATGCCGCGCATGGCCACGCGCGAGGTGATGCCGTAGGCGACGACGATGACATCCGCGACGTGGCCGGGGGGCTCCTCGACGCCGATCTCCTCGAAGCGCACGATCGCGTCGGCCTGCAACCGGATCTTGTCGACCAGCCGGCGAACCAGCTTCTCCTGCGCAACGGCGTTCATCACCGGGTAGCCGCGCTCGTCGTGGGTGAGGCCGGTGATGTGGATGCGGTAGCCGTCGCCAGCTTTGATCAGCGGCGGCACCATGGTCTGGTCGGTGACCTCGAACGGTTTGTAGTGACCAGGTTTCTGGGTGGTCCATTTTCGCTCGACCACCTCGAGCTGGTCGGCCGGCGGGATGACGACCCGCTCGTGCATGTGGCCGACGCACTCGTCGAGCATCACCATCACGGGCACCCGGTACTTCTCGGCCAGGTTGAAGGCGTCGAAGGTCAGGTCGAACGACTCCTGCGGCGAGTTGGGGCAGACCGCGATCACCTCATAGTCGCCGTGCGAGCCCCAACGCGCCTGCATCATGTCGGCCTGGCCGGGCAGGGTCGGCAGCCCGGTCGACGGGCCGCCGCGCTGCACGTCGACAAACACGCACGGAGCCTCGATGATGGCGGCCAGGCCGATGTGCTCCATCATGAGCGAGAAACCCGGCCCCGAGGTCACGGTCATCGCCCTCTTGCCGGCCCAGACCGCGCCCTGGATCGCGATCGACGATGCGACCTCGTCTTCCATCTGGATGAAGATGCCGTCGCCGACCATCGGGAAGCGCTGCGCGATGCGCTCCACCACCTCGGTCGACGGCGTGATCGGATAGCCGGCCACAAAACGACAGCCGGCCGCCAGCGCGCCCTCGCAGCAGGCGTGATCGCCGTCCATGTAATGGGAACCGCTGAGCACCCCCCGCGGATCGGCTTTCATGTCTACCCTTTCTAGGGGCTGTCGGCCAGCCCCTCGTCGGTCGGGAGTGAATCCCGACCGACTTCACCCAAGCAGCACTTCCATGGGCTGTCGGCCAGCCCCTCGTCCCCCTGCGGGGACTTCCAAGGGTCGTCGGTCGGGAGTGAATCCCGACCGACTTCACCCGAGCAGCGTTCCTAAACCTGTCCGTCCTTGCTGGCAGCGCCGGCTGCAGGCTTGTATTCGGGGTTGTTGTACTTGACGCCGAAGATGGCGAAGTCGGGGCAGTACAGACCACACAGATCGCAGCCGTTGCAGAGCTCCTCGTACGCCATCACCGGGTAATGGTAACCCTTGGAGTTGAATGCCTTGGAGAACTCGAGCACCTTGGTCGGGCAGAACTCGATGCAAAAGCCGCAGCCCTTGCACAGCTCGGTCTTGACAAACGTGGTGCCCAGATACTTGAGGACCTTCTTGGGCTTTGGCTTGACGTCTGCTTGCTCCATGTCGACTCCTGCCGGGCCGTCGGGCGAGCGCCCGCCGCACGGCGACCGAGATCGTATTGCGTTATAATCCTTGTGCCGCAGCAGTCTAGCGAAAAGCCGCCTCCTCAGGTGCGCGGCCCGGAAGCGTCTGGTACTGTCCAGCCGCGCCCCCTCCCCGGGGCCCCCGGTCGCTGGCATGGACACCGCCGAAGAGGAGATCGAGCTGCGGGAGAGCGCGTGCGCGCAGGCCGCCGCGCGCTTCTTTCTCGGCGCCGAAGACCGGTTCGACCTGGAGCGCGCGCTCCCCGGCTCGCTCCCTCCCGAGCTGGCGCTAGTCTCCGAGCCTCTGCAACGGGCCACCCGCGCCCTGGCCGGGCTCGCGGTCGCCGGCAACGATCGCGCGTTGCCGCTGGAGAGCGCGCTCGCCGAGCTGTGGCGCACCGTCGATCGCGAGCGCTGGCAAGCCATCGCAGCCGCGATCGCCGACGCCCGGCGGGTGGCCCTGGCGCCGCTCGACGAGGCGTATCGTTCGCTGCGCGACGACCAGGCCGCTCGCGCACAGTCGGCGGTCTCGGCGATCAGCTCTGGACAGGTGCGCGATCTGGTCGCGGCGACCCGGCGCGATCGGCAGCGGCAGCACCGGCTGGTCCGGTCGCGGCAGGAGATCGCCCCGCTGCCGATCGAGGCCTGGCGCGCCTCGCTGCGGCCGCTGATCCAGTCGCTCGCGGAGGAGCGCGGATGCAGCATCGGCGTCGTCAGCCACGGCGTCGGCCACGCGCCGGTCGCCTTCTGCAGCCGACACCCGCGGCGCGCCGACCGGCTCACGCTGTTCGTGCGCGCCGACCCGGCGCTGTCGACGGCGCGCTCGGTCGCGGTCGCGCTCGGCCGCGGTCTCGGGGGCCGGGACCGGACGCTCGGCGGGTTGCTCGGCGGCGCCCTGGTCGGCCGGCTCTGCTCGGCCGGGCTGTGGCGCGGAGCCGGCCTCGGACGCGGCGCCGCCCGCGACGCCGCGCGCGCCGGCTGCGCCAGCACAGTGCGCCTGCTGGGCCGGCTGTGGGCCTACAGCGAGGCCGACGACGACAGCGCGGGCGCGCTGGCCGCCGCCGCCGCCGAGATCCTCGACGAGCGGGACGACGTGGCGAGCGCGCTCTGCTGGCGCGGGCCGTTCCCCGACCCGCTCGGGCTGCCGCTGCCGGCCGGCCGGCCGAGGCTGTCCGAGCTGCTGGCGCAGCTCGAGCGCGGACTGGCGCTCGACGCCGCGCTGGCCGAGGCCATGGGCGACGACTGGCACACCGCGCCCGAGGCGGCGGCCGCGCTGCTGACCCTGGCCGCGGCACCGGCCCCGTCGCCGGAGGTGATCGCGGCCTCCTGCCTGGCGCTCGGCGAGCGCTGACGACGCGCGCGCGTCGGCGCAAGCGACGGCTTGCCACCCCTCATCGACGCGCTGTACACTGCGCCGTCCCACTTGGACAAGGAGTACCCCATGAAGCGCCTCGCCCTGCTGATCGCGTCACTGTCCCTCGCCATCGCCGTCACCGGTTGCCCCGGTCAGTACTCGGCCGACGGATTCTGCGACCACTTGGTCGACTTGCAGTGCCAGTACTACTTCAAGTGCTGCAACGCCGCCGAGCGCGCGGAACAGTTGGGCAGCATGATGCTCTACTTCGGGTTCCGCAACGAGGACGAGTGCAAGACCGAGTACAGGAAGCACCTGTGCCCGCAGTTCCAGGTCTACTCGGAGGCGGTGGCCCAGGGGCGAGCGACCTGGAAGGACGACGTGGCCAAGAGCTGCTACGAGCACATGGAAAAGGGCGTCAGCGAGTGCGACGCGGCCGAGTACTCCAAGGAGGTGGATGGCTGCGACCTGCGCGGTGACATCATGCAGGGCAAGGTGGCCAACGGCAGCACCTGCTTCATCGACGCCGAGTGCACCGATCTCGAGGCCGAGTGCGAGGAGAAGAAATCCGAGGACCCCAACAAGGTGCTGATCACGGTCGAGGGCACCTGCAAGGCGCCGCCCCGCGACGGCGAGGCGTGCACGCCCGGGGGCGACTGCGCGGACGGTCATTACTGCGACAGCACCGACATCTGCCGCGTCCAGAAGCCGGCCGGCCAGTCGTGTACAAACGCCGAGGAGTGCGAGAGCTGGGACTGCGACTGGACCAACAGCGTATGCAACCCCAAGCAGCCCAACGGCGGAACCTGCTACCGCGACGAGCAGTGCGAGAGCGGCCACTGCGACGGCAACACCTGCGGCACCGGCACCTCGACCGATGACAACTACACGTACCAGATATGCGACGGCAATCCGTTCTCGCTGTTCGGCATGACCTTCGCGCTGCCGGTGTCCATGCCGGTGCCGCTACCGTAGCGCATCGCCGCGGCCCGTCCGGCCGAGACGCCGCCGGCGGCGGTGTCGGGCTGGCGCCGGCCGCCAGTGCTCGACAGATGAGGGCATCGCGCGCTGCATGGCTCGTGCTGATCGCCGGCGCCGCGAGCTGCGGCCCGCCGGTCGCCGTCGGCACCTGGCAGGTCAGCGAGATCATGGACCACCGCTGCCGGGCCTCGGGCAACCTCGGCATGGCGTGCGACGGCGACGCGGCGCTCGACCCGGCCGCGCACCGGGGGACCATCCTCATCGAGGAGCTGGAGTGGGGCCGACTGCGGTTGATCGACGTCGACGGGCGCACCACCGTCGGCCGCAGCTACAGCGATGGCGCGCGCTTTCGCTGGCTCGAAAAACGCCTCGCCAGCGACACCGGCTGCACCACCAGCAGCGACGAGATCGTGGAGCTGGTGACCGATGGCGACGGGTTGTCCGGCCAGCGCCGCGTCTACGCGTCGTACAGCGCCGAGTGCGGCACGGCCAGCGTCAGCGACATCGGCTTCGTGGTGCAGGCCACCCGCCTGGCGGAGGCTCCGTGAGCCGGTCGCGCGCGGTGTTGCTCGCCGCCCTGGTCGGCTCCTGCGGGCCGTCCGCGGCCAGCTACGAGGTCGACCTGACGCTCGAGACGCGCTGCATCACCCGCGCCGGGGTCGAGAGCTGCGACGCGCCGGCCGGAGAACGGATGACCAGCACGCTGTCGATCGAGCCGCGAGGCGACGCGGTGCTGCTGCAGCTTGGCGACCAGTTGTTCGTGACCGGCGCCACCAGCGCCGAGCTGGCGGCCACCCGCACGGTCGAGACCCGGCACGACGACTCCGGTTGTCAGAGCCGCAGCGTGCACCAGCTTTCGCTGCAGCAGGGGTGGGGGGAGGTCAGCGGCGGCTACAGCGAGCAGGAAACCACCGAGGGGCCGAGCGGCGCCTGCGGCCAGACGCCCTACGGCGAGCGGCGCAGCTACCAGCTCACCGGAACGGAGATCACCGACCTATGACCAGACTGCTGCCGGCGCCGGTGACCGCGGCGGCGACAGTCGCCGCGCTCGCGCTCTGCGCCTGCGAGCCCGAGATCTCGATCGAGCATTTCCGGGTGGCCATCGCCATGGTCGAGCACTGCACCGCGCACACGGCCAGCGACGAGACCTGCGCCGATCCCGAAGCGACGGTCGCGATCGTCCCCGCCGTCGTCGAGTCGATCGCCGGCGGGGCGGTGACGCTCTACGCGACCGACCCCGCGGACGGGATGGATCGGGCCTATTGCGGAGACCGCGACGGCGATGCGCTCGAGCTCGAGCGCAGCTCCCGCCACGAGGGTAGCGCCGGTTGCGTCTACACCATCGACGACCAGCTCCACCTCGCCATCGACGGCGACCGGATCAGCGGCAGCGAGCGCCGGGTCAGCGACGAGGCCGGCGCCTGCAATGCGCTCGGGTTGCGCACCGTCGAGCGCATCGACTGGAGCTGGAGCGGCGAGCGCGTCCCGCTCGAATGAGGGCGCGCTAGCGGCCGGTCAGCTCCTGACGCAGCTCCTCGTAGGCGACGCGCAGCTTCTGGCTCAGCTCGTTGGCGAGGCGCGCCTTGGCCGGGTCGGCGGCGTGGCGATCGGGGTGATAGCGCCGCATCAACCGGCGGTAGGCGCTCTTGACCTCGGGCCAGCTCGCGC
Source organism: Deltaproteobacteria bacterium (assembly GCA_016934455.1). Lineage (GTDB taxonomy): Bacteria > Myxococcota > JACRCW01 > JAFGSX01 > JAFGSX01 > JAFGSX01. The sequence continues at coordinate 2,410 of JAFGSX010000483.1, read as the reverse complement.
CGTCGGCGAGCTCGAGGTTGGCGTAGTACTGCCGCAGCCGCTCGGCGCGCGCGCGAGGTCGCCGGGGCGGCTCCGGCGGCGCGCCATCGCCCGCCTCGCCGTCGGCCGCGTCAAGATCCCGGAACCGGCCGATCCGAGCGTTGATCTCGGCGCGCAGCAGATTGACCAGTCGCCTCCCGATCACCATTGCAGCTACCTCCGCTGTTCTTTATGGCATAAACTGGTATCACATTGGGAATGTGCCGCGGGTGAAGCGTACCCCCCGGGGTCGGCAAGACCGCGGACGGAGCGCAGGGTGTCCAGGAAAGACGAGCTGGCGGAGAACATCTCGCTGACCGGCCGCTGGCGGCGACGCCCGAAGCGCAGCATCAGCATCCGCGTGCTCATCACACTGGTGGTGGTGCTGGTGTTCGTGGCGAGCGCCGCGGTGATGGCCGGATTCGTCGCCTGGAGGAGCACCGAGAGCCGCATTTCCGAGGCCTACCTGCGCGCGCGCGGCGCCGCCGCCGAGCTGGCGCAGCTCTACGCCGACGCCATCCAGCAGCGCGGTCACCACAGTCTGAGCGGCGTTGACACGGTGCTCGAGAACTGGTTCTCCGAGACCTACACCTACCGGGACCTGGCCTGGGCCTATGTCCGGGGCGAGAACGGCCAGGTGGTGATCGGCAAGTTGCGGGCGCACCTGGTCAATCACCCGGCCGAGCTCAAGACCGATGCCGAGATCCGCGACTGGTTTTTTGCCCACGCCGACAGCATCGAGGGCGACTTCTTCAAACCCGTGGCACCGCTCGAGCGCGCGGTCGGCGACAAGCGCGTGCGCTTCGCCGAGGTCAAGCTCGGCTACTCGCTGGCGCGCATCCGCGGGGGCCTGTGGAGCCAGATCTTGAACTGGCAGCTAGCGGTCCCGATCGTCATCGGCGCGACGCTGCTGATCGTGCTGCTGCTGTTCTTCTTTCGCTGGATCATCCTCAACCCGCTCAAGGCGCTGGCCAGCGCCATGGATGACGTACGCCGGGGCTGGTACGACACCCAGGTCAAGCCGGCACGCCACGACGAGATCGGCACCCTGGCCGAGATTTTCAATTACATGGTCCGGGGCCTGGAGGAGCGAGAGCGGCTGGAGGACGCCTTCAAGCGCTACGTCTCGCCGCAGGTGCTCGACAAGATCCAGTCGTCTGGCACGACCATACATTTTCGCGGCGAGACGCGCCGGGTCGCCGTGCTGTTCTCGGACATCCGCGGCTTCACGACCATGAGCGAGAAGCTGCTGCCCGAGCAGGTGGTCGCCCAGCTCACCGAGTACTTCACAGACATGGTCGACGTGGTGATGCGTCACGACGGTTACATAAACAAGTTCGTCGGCGATGCCATCATGGCGGTGTGGGGTGCTCCGCTGGACCAGGATCAGCTCGAGATGCGGGCGGTGCGCGCCGGAGTCGAAATGATCGAATCGCTCAGCGCGCTCAACAATAGGCGCGCCGCGCGCCGGGAGCCGCCGATCGATATCGGTATCGGCATCAGCACCGGCTTCGCGGTCGCCGGCAACATCGGTCATACCGATCGCCTCGAGTACACGGTGATCGGCGACGCGGTCAACATCGCTAAGCGCATCGAGGCCGAGACCAAGCAACTGCACCGCATGCTGCTGATATCGGAATCGACCTACCAGCCCATCGCCGGCTCCGTCGTCGCCGACGAGCTGCCGACCATACTGGTCAAGGGCAAGGAGGAGCCGCTCAAGCTGTATGCGGTGCATGGTTTCACCGGCGACGAGCACACCGCGCGCCAGCCCTTCGCACCCGAGCCCTCGCCGCTGGCCGCGCCAGCCCTCCGGACCGGCCCGGAGGAGCTGAGCCCGCCCGGGCAGAACCCGCTGCCGCGCGCCGAGCCGGAGCGCGGCCTGCCAGAGGTGACCGCGCCGATGCCGACGCTGGCACCCGAGCTAACTCCCATTGGCCTGGCCCCCGACGCGCCCACGGCGCCCGATCTCGAGGCGGCTCCGGCAACCGCTGCCTCCCAGACCGGAGCGCCCCTGCAGCCGGGAGCGCCGTTCGCGCCGCCGCCGCCGACGGTTCCGGCCTACCGGCCGGTGGAGAACGGTTCGATACCGCTGGTCCGGGGCACGCCCGAGACCACCGGTCAGTTCGTACCGCAGCCGATCACCGGCGTCATGAACAAGCCGGCTGCCGTGCCACAGCCGACCGCACCGCCAGCCGCGGCCAAACCCGCCGCGGTCCCGGCATCCGGCAGCAAGGCCGAACAGGCTAAACAACAAGGCATCGACGTGCCGGTCGACACCACCGGCGAGCTCGACTTCTGGACCAAACCGCCAACCAAGTCCGGACCGGACGGAGATTGATCGGGGCGGCGCTTTATTTTTTTAGGGAGGCCCTGCGGCCTCCCCCCGCCG
>JAFGSX010000482.1 GCA_016934455.1 Deltaproteobacteria bacterium | reverse complement strand
GCTGGAGATCGACGTCGGCGAGGGCAAGACCAGGCAGATCTTCGCCGGTATCCGCAAGAGCTTTGCCCCCGAAACGCTGGTCGGCAAGATCGTCGGCGTGGTGGCCAACCTAGAGCCCCGCCAGATGCGCTTTGGACTGAGCGAGGGCATGGTGCTCGCCTCGGGCGAGGACGAGAGCGAGCTGCACCTGGTCGAGGTGCCGGGCGCCCAGCCGGGCGAGCGCATCCGCTAGGGACCGCCGTCACCGTCGCCGCCGCAGGATGCCTTCGATGTTCGTCGACTCGCATTGCCACCTCGACCACGAGCGGTTCGACGCCGATCGCGACGCCGTGATCGAGCGCGCCTTTGCCGCCGGCCTGACCGATCTGATCACGATCGGAACCGACCTCGAGAGCAGTGAAAATGCCATCTCGATCGCCGCGCGGCACCCGCACATCCACGCCACGGTGGGCGTGCACCCTCACGACGCCAGGGCCGCACCCGCTGGCTACCTCGACCGGCTGCGCGCGCTGAGCCAGCGCGATCGGGTGGTCGCCGTCGGCGAGATCGGGCTCGACTACCACTACGATCGGAGCCCGCGCGACGTGCAGAGACGGCTGTTCGCCGAGCAGATCGGTCTGGCGCGCGAGCTGGCGCTGCCGATCGTAATCCACATGCGCGAGGCCGAGCTGGATTGCCTGGACCTGCTGCGCGGCGAGGGGCAAGGCGATCTGCGCGGCGTGGTGCACTGCTTCACCAGTACCCTCGATTTCGCGCACCGCTGCCTCGATCTGGGTCTGTCGATCTCGATCCCGGGAGTGGTCACCTATCAGAAGCCGGGAGAGCTGATCGAGGTGGTCCGGCGATTGCCGCTCGATTCGATGCTGGTCGAGACCGACGCGCCCTACCTGGCGCCGGCGCCGCACCGCGGCCAGCGCAACGAGCCCGCCTTTGTCGCGCAGACCGTCGAAAAGATCGCAGCCCTCACCGGCAACAGCGTCGAGGACGTGCGCCGCACCACCGGTCGCGCGGCGGCTCGGCTATTCGGGCTTGCGCTGCCGGAGGGAGAGCAGGCCGCCCGCATCGCCTATGTCATCCGCGACAACCTGTACCTCAATATCACCAACTCCTGCACGCTGGCCTGCACCTTCTGTGTCAAGCGCCACGACCGGTACGTGGTCAAGGGCCACCCGCTCAAGCTCGACCGTCCGCCAACGCTGGAAGAGATCCAGGCGGCCTGCGGCGACCTCGCACCCTATCGCGAGGTGGTGTTCGTCGGTCTCGGAGAGCCCACGCTGCGTCTCGATCTGCTCAAGCAGGTGGCGCGCTGGCTAAAACAGCGCGGCAAGCGGGTGCGGCTCGACACCGACGGCCTGGGCAGCCTGGTCAACGGGCGACCGGTCGCCGGCGAGCTGGTGGGCCTGATCGACGCGGTGAGCGTCAGCCTCAACGCGCCCGACGCCGAGACCTATGCCCGCATCTGTCCATCCAGGTTTGGAGCCGCCGCCTACGACGCGGTCAAGAGGTTCATCGCCGAGGTGCGCGACTCCGGCATCGAGACGACCGCCACCGTCGTCGGCCTGCCGGAGTTCGACGTCGCCGCGATCGAGCGCTGCCGCGCCATCGCCGAGAGCGAGCTCAAGGTGAGGTTTCGCCTGCGCACCTACGACAACGTCGGATGAGCGCGCCGCTGCCAGTGCCGCGGCTGGCGATCGACCTGCGAATCGCCGCGCCAAGCGGCCGTGGTATTTGGTAGCATCTCCTTCTGCGGTTCACTCACCATGGGTGGTCTGATGAGATATCTTGCTGTTCTTGTCTCCCTTTTTCCGTCGCTGGCGACGGCCCAGGACCTGGTCGTCGACGCCACCACTACCAACATCCACTCCAACCAGACATATGACAGCGTGACCGTGCGCAACAGCGGCACACTGGTCGTCAATGCCATCCTCACCGTCAACGGCGACATGACTATCGAGAACACCGGCAAGGTGACGCACGACCAGGGTCAGGTCGGCATGCGGCTCGATGTGAACGGCACGCTCGATGTGCAACCGGGCGGCAGCATCGACGTCAGCAGCAAGGGGCTGTTCGCAGAGCAGACCTTCGATCCCATCAACTTGATCGTCATCGAGGCCCCCACCAACTACGCCGGCGGCAGCCACGGCGGCCGCGGCGGCAACGGCGTGGCACCCTATGGCGACGAGCGCAATCCCAACTTTCTCGGGGGCGGCGGCGGCAATGGCTCCTGCAGCAGCCGCGGCGGCAACGGTGGAGGGCGGATCATCATCCACGCCAGCACCCTGATCGTCGACGGCAGCGTGCGCGCCAATGGCGACGGGCCGGCGGGCAGCGCCTGCGGCGCCGTGGGCGGAGGCGGCGCCGGCGGCGCGATCAACATCAGCGCGGACTTGTTCCAGGGTGCGGGTGTCATCAGTGCAAACGGCGGGGCGAGCGGCAGCGGCGGCGGTGGCGGCGGACGCATCGCGCTCGCGGTCCAGACTCTCTCCTTCTCCGGCGCCATCGGCGCGGCAGGCGGCACCGGCTCTCCGGCCGGCGGACTGGGCTCGGCCTTTGTCCTGGAGGGCGGCCAGCTTCTGCACGTCGCCGCGGGTGTGGCCTCCATCACCGGGGGCGACTCGTTTCAGTCGGTCTCGGTCGGCGCCGGCGGCGTGCTGTACCTCAACGGCGCGGCGCAGGTGGTGCAACAGGTGCTGGTGCCCAGCGGCGCCACCGTCGTGCTCAACGACGCCGCCGCGCTCACTTCGATGGCGCTCTCGACGAGCATCGCCGGTAGATTGGAGGTCGCGGTTCCTTTCGTGTGGGGGCAGAGCATGACCGTGCTCGGCGAGCTGGCCGCCAACGACCTGCTCTCCGTCGACGGCGACCTGACGGTGGAACCGGGCGGAAAGGTGACCCATGACCAGGGCGACGACGACGCTGCGCTTTCGGTCACGGGTGTGGTCTGGGTCAAACCCGGCGCCGTCATCGACCTCAACGCCCGCGGTCTGCGCAACGGCTACTATTACAACCCAGTCGACTACTCGATCGTATCGCGCACGCCGGACTACACCGGCGGCAGCTACGGTGGTCGCGGCGGCGGATCCGCCACCGGCGTCTACGGCGATGCCCTGGATCCACACCACCTCGGCTCGGGGGGAGGAAACGGTTCCTGCAGCAGCCGCGGCGGCAACGGCGGCGGGCGCATGGCGATCGCGGCTTCGACGCTGCGCGTCGACGGAACGGTTCGCGCCGACGGCGAGGCTGCGGCCGCGGGAGGATGCGGCAATGCAGGCGGCGGTGGCGCCGGAGGCGCCATTCGGGTCGACGTCGCGACCCTCACCGGCAGCGGCATGATCTCGGCCAAGGGAGGCAGCGGCTACGCCGGCGGCAGCGGCGGCCGGATCGCGCTCTACTACACCAGCAACGACTTCAGCGGTGCCCTGTCGCTGGTGGGTGGCAGCGGGACGCTAGCCGGAGAAGACGGGAGCCTGCACAGCGAGAGCGCCGGTGGCGACATCATAGTCGAGGGCGGCATATTCTCGCTCACCGATGGCGACTCCTATCGCTCGATCGAGTTGCGCCCGGGAGGAACGGTCGACATCAACGGCGCCGGCGCCGTCGTCAACACCGTGATCGTCTCCTCCGGCGGCACGATCCGGCTCAACGCCGCCAACTCCCTGAGCCAGCTCACGATCGATCCGGACATCGCCGGCACGCTCGTCATCAATGCCCCGACCACTTTTTCGAGTCTGACCGTCGGCGGCAAGCTCGTCGTCAACGAGGCGCTTGCCGTGACCGGCGACCTCACTGTCGTCGGCAATGGCCGGGTGACCCACGACCTCGGAGCGACCTCCTTCGATATCGAGGTCGGCCAGACCCTCGAGGTGCAGGCCGCAGGACTGATCGACGTCAGCGGCCGCGGCCTGCGGCCGGGTCCGATCGCAGGCTACGGCGACAATGGCGCCTGCATCGATCCCTACACGCTCGCCACAGTGTCGGGATCGGGTCCCTACAACGGCGCCAGTTATGGCGGGCTCGGCGGCCAGTACAGCGGCTCGGCAGCGGTCAATGCGCCGTACGGTGACGCCGCTGCCCCAGACCATCTGGGGTCGGGCGGCGGCGAGGGAAGCTGCAGCTCTCGCGGCGGCCATGGCGGCGGCAGGATCTCGATCCGCGCCTTCACCCTCACGCTGAACGGCCTGCTCCTCGCCGACGGCACCAACGCCGACCCCGGCGGTTGCGGCGCCGACGGCGGCGGCGGCTCGGGCGGCAGCATCCTGGTTTCGGTGACTGCCCTCGGCGGCACCGGGACCATCGCCGCGCGCGGCGGTCGGGGCGCCGGCGGCGGCTCCGGCGGCCGGGTGCGGATCGACTACCAGACGTCTGGCTTCTCGGGCGCGGTGCTGGTCACCGGCGGCAGCGGCAGTGCGCCGGGCGCCTCCGGCACCGTCGAGTTGATCGACTCCGACAGCGGGATCCTGCACGTGGTAGGTGGCATCTACGTCCTTACCAGCGGAGATAGCTACCAGTCGGTGCTCCTGGGCCCGCAGGGCGTCCTCGATATCCAGGGCGCTGCGAATGTCGCCGAGCCGATCGTCGTTCCGGTTGGATCCAAGGTCATTCTCTCCAGCTCGACCGCGCTCGTCGGCCTGAGCATCGACCCCGCGATCGCCGGCACGCTGCAGATCGAAGCCGACACCGTCTTTCCCGAGACGCTGGTGATCAACGGCACTCTCGTCGTCAACCGCCGTTTCCAGGTACCGGCGCTGACCGCCGTCAACGGCTCCCGGATCACGCACACCGCTGGCGTGAACTCCATGAATCTGGTGGTCGAGGGCACGCTCGATCTGCAGCAGGGCGCCAGCGTCGACGCCGCCGGGCTCGGCTATCGCGCCGGGCCCAACGCCGGCTTCGGCGACAACGGCGCGACCCTCGACCCGGTGACCCTGACCAAGGTCTCGGGCAGCGGCCGCTACAACGGTGGTTGCCATGCCGGCGCCGGAGGTCTCGCCGATGGAGCCTATGCGCTCGCCGCCACCTACGACGATGTCGCCGATCCGAGGTACCACGGCGGCGGCGGCGGCGAGGGTTCGTGCAACAGCCGCGGCGGCAACGGCGGAGGGTTGATCCGCATCTCGGCCGCGGTGCTTGCCCACAACGGCCAGATCACCGCCAATGGACTGAATCCCGACCCGGGCGGCTGTGGCGGTCAGGGTGGCGGTGGCGCCGGCGGCAGCGTGGTGCTGTCGCTCGGCACCTGGACCGGCGCGGGCGTGCTCCTCGCGCGCGGCGGCAGCAGCGACCGCGGTGGCGGCGCAGGCGGACTGATCAACGTCAGCTACGCCAGCAAGAGCCACACCGGATCTGTGGATTTCTCGGGCGGCAGCGGAAGCGCCGCTGGCAGCGATGGCTCCATCGCGGAGACGGCGGCCAACGAGGCGCCGGCGATCACCTCGACACCGCCGACCGTCGCCGTGGCCGGTGATCTCTTCGTCTACCAACCCACGGTCACCGGCTCGCCGACCCTGATCTGGCGCCTCATCAGCGGCCCGCTGCAGGCGCAGATCGACTCGGCGACCGGAGCCCTCACCTGGACGCCCACCTCGGAGGGAGTCACCTCCTTCGTCATCGAGGTCCGCAATTACGTGGGCTCGGTGCAACAGACATTCTCGGTCACGGTGCACGCGCGCCCGTCCATCACCACGTCGGCGGCGACGGGTGGTGTCGTCGGCCAGCCCTACCACTACAGCGCCGACGATCGGGCTTGCGCCTCGGGCACCCCACCTTTTGCGTGGAGCGTCGTGACCGCTCCCACCGGCTTCTCCATCGATCCCGATTCCGGCGTCGTGAGCTGGACGCCGGACAGCGAGGGCACTTTCTCCGTCTGCATCCGGGTCGCCAATGCCGTGGGCGACGCTCAACAGTGCTTCTCGGTCACGGTTGTCCCGGCGAGCAGTGCCACTCCGCCGACGATCACCTCGACCGCTGGCACGGCGGCCACGGTCGGGACCGCCTTTGTCTACGACGGCGACAACCGAGCAGAGGCCAGCGGCACCTCACCGATCACCTGGTCGGTCGCCGTCGCACCGACCGGATTTGAAATCGATGCCGCGAGCGGGCTGGTCACCTGGACTCCCAGCCAGGCCGGAGAGGTCAACATCTGCATCCGGGCGACCAATGACTTCGGAAACGACATGCAGTGCTTCACCGTTGCGGTGTCCGAGCCCGTCGGCGTGCCGCCGACCATCACCAGCGCTCCAGCGACCAGCGCGACCGTCGGCGCCGCCTACCACTACGATGCCGACGACCAGATCGAGGCGACCGGCGACGCGCCGATCTCGTTCTCGGTCATCACCGGACCGGGCGAGCTGACCGTCGACGCCAGCAGCGGCCTCGTGCAGTGGACGCCGAGCAGCGAGGGCGACGTCGACGTCACGCTGCGGGCGACCAACGCCTACGGCTACGACGAGCAGTCTTTCACCGTCGCCGTGGCACCGGACGTCAGCGGCGCGCCGCACATCGCGCACACCGCCAGCCCGGTGGCGACGGTCAACCGCTTCTACGTCTACGACGAGGACGGCAGCGCCTCGGCCAGCGGCGCGACGCCGATCGTCTGGAGCAAGGTGGCCGGGCCGGCCGAGCTCCAGATCGAGCCGGCAAACGGCGTCGTCACCTGGCTGCCCTCCGCGGCCGGCAGCGTCGACGTCACGCTCGCCGCCGCCAACAGCCACGGCCGCGACGAGTACACGTTCACCGTCGTCGTGAGCGAGAGCGCGGGCCCCGATCCGACCGCGGTGGCGACGATCACTCCGAGCGAGGGCAACGCCCCGCTGCAGGTGACGGCCGACGGTTCGCAGAGCTACGCCGCCCCGGGCCGCAGCATCAGCTACTACCGCTGGAATTTCGGCGATGGCACGCCGCTGGGCTACGGGCCGACCGCGACCCACACCTACCAGATGGCGGGCAGCTACGTGGCCAGGCTGCGCGTGATCGACAGCGCCGGCGCCTTCTCCGACCGCGCGCTGGTGATCACCGTGCTCGCCGAGGGCCAGCGGCCGCCGACCGCGCGCATCCTGGTGACGCAGGTCGAGGGCGCCGAGAGCCTGACCGTCGACTTCTCCTGCAACTGCAGCCAGGGCACGGCACCGATCGAGGCTTTCCTGTGGGACTTTGGCGACGGCACGCGCTCCGAGGCCAGCCAGGTCACGCACACCTTTGGCGCCGGCAGCTACGAGGTGCGGTTGACCGTGGTCGACGCCGCCGGGCTGACCGCCAGCGACAGCGTCGTGATCCGGGTGACCGGTGACGGCAACGAGCCGCCCTATCTGGTGGCGCAGGGATTGCCGCTGGTTGGGCCGGCGCCGCTGGCCGTCGATTTCCTCGCCACCTACGGCGACAGCGATGGCAACGTCGTGGCGGTGGCGTGGGACTTCGGCGACGGCGAGGGCAGCGCCGAGGTCGCGGTCGCCCACACCTTCCAGATGGCAGGCGCCTACCACGTCGTGGTCAAGGCCACCGACGACCAGGGTCTGACCGCCAGCGCCGCGCTCGACATCGAGGTAAGCGACGCCGCCGGCGGCCATCCGCCGCAGATCCTGTCGATCCCGGCGACCCGGGTCGAGGCCGAGACGGCCTACCACTACGATTCCGACGACACGCCGGCCGCCCGCGGCGACCGCCCGCTGACCTGGTCGCTCGGCAAAAAGGTGGGCGACCAGATCGTGGGAGCGCCGGACGGCATGAATGTCGACGCCGCGACCGGCCGCATCGCGTGGACGCCCACGCGGCAACAGATCGGCAAGGTCGAGGTGGTGCTGGTGGCGCGCAATGCAGCCGGCGCGGTGGCGCAGGAATGGGAGATCGAGGTCGGCGGCGAGCCGCTGGCCAGCGAGCCCGGGGGTTGCTCCTGCCGCGCGCCCGCCGGCGGCCTGGGAGCGACGACCTGGCTGGCGCTGCTCGCTCTGGCGCTCGCTCGCGGCTGGCGAGGGCGGCAGCGGCGTGCCCGCTGACGATCGCGGAATCGCGGTGACGAGGATGGACGTGAAAGTGACGCTGTTCTTGGCCTGCTGCCTGTCAGGCCTCGGTTCGCCGACGCTGGCGGCCGACGATGACATCCTGCTGTTGCCCCCGCTGGCGCTGGCCAACGCCTCGGGGCACGCCGCCGATTCGACCGCTCTGGGCCAGCTCGAGCGCCACCTCGAGCAGGCGCGGGGAGCTGCCGGAATCGGCGCGCTGGCCTGGGAACAGCCGTCTGATACGGTGCGGCCGACGCCCGGCGGCTTGCCCGACGAGCTGGCCGAGCTGCAGAAGCGCGCCGACGCCTCGCTGCGCCAGGTGGAGTACCGCAACGCGGTCAAGCTGCAGCGCAAGCTGGTCGACACGCTCGAGCGGCAGCTCGAGCAGATCGGCGATGTCGAGCCGGTGATCGCCGCTCACCTGGCGCTGGCCAACCTGTACCTGGGCGTCAACGAGCAGATGCTCGCCCGCAACAGCCTGGACCGGGTGGCGCGGCTGCGGCCCGGCCTCGAGATCGACCTTCGCCGCTACCCGCCCGCGGTGGCCGAGGCGCTGGCCGATGCCAAGCTTCGCGTGCAGGCCGAGCCGCGCTGCGAGATCCAGTTGGTGACGACACCCCCGGGCGCGATCGTCTATATCGACGGCATTCCACAGGGCCAGACCCCGACCACGGCTCAGGTCGGGCAGGGGTTGCACCTGGTCTGGCTGGGCGCGGCTGGCCACGCGCCGGTGCAGCGCGCGCTTCAGCTTTCTCCGGGCGGCCGGCTGCGCGTCGAAGAGCAGTTGCTGGAGCTGCCCGCGCACGCTCTGCAGCGCCAGCTCCGGCAGGAGCTCGAGACCTCGGGCCGCCGCGTCGAGGCCATCAGCCTCGCCAGCGCTCTCGCCGGAGAGAAGAAGGCGCGCGGTCTGATCCTGAGCGCCCTGGTGCCGGTGGTCGGCGGCTGGGCGATCGTGCTGGCGCGCAGCCACGATCGCGGTGGCGCCTTCGTGATCAGCGTCGACGCCGCATTTGACGATGCCGCGGCTCCGCTCAAGCGCGCGCTGCAGGACCTGGCCTTCTCGCCGAATCTGCCAGAGGCGCAGCAACTGCGCGCGAGCCAGGCGCCGGACGCGCTGGCGCTGCTGCATCCCCGGTTTGAAAAGCTGATGTTCGGAGTCCCGCCGGGAGGGGTGAGGTC
>JAFGSX010000481.1 GCA_016934455.1 Deltaproteobacteria bacterium | reverse complement strand
GAAATCCCTGACGAGGGACGAGGACAAAAAGGGTCGCCGGTTAAGGCGGGGCCCCACAACATGGTCGATTCAAGACGATTTCGTATTACGCTGATCCGCAAACGCGGGCGCGCTGTTTTTTCGGGGGCTCTCGCCTTCGCCCTCGCGTCGCGTCTCCTTTTTTTCCCGAGCGCTGCTGCGGTGGATGGCATAAAATACCAACGCGAGCCGAACGTCGGCTCGACGTTCGTGGCCGGGAAGTGGGGCAGCAAATGGCCAGGGCGCACTGTTCCAGCTCATCCGCGCGGCTGCCTCCGGGCCGGCTGGGTTCGATCGGGGCGCTGCTCCTGTCCGTCGGTTGCCAGGACTGCACGAGTCTCGACTGCTCGACCGACGAGGACTGCCCGTCGGACATGATGTGCGAACAAGGGAAATGCCGCTCGATCGTGCCGTGCGAGGGTGACCTCGACTGTCCAGCGTCCGCGATCTGCATCAATGGGCTATGCCGAATCGGGACACACCGCGATGCTGGTACCGATGTTGGCATCGCCGATCGCGCGACCGTCGATCATCTGGCTCTTGACCGCGCTCTTCGCGACACCCTGGTCGTGGCCGATGTGCGGCCGGCTGACACAACGGTCGGCGACCGACGGGACAGCGGAGCGCTGCCCGATAGCGGGTGGCCAGATCGCGGGTGGCCCGATCGAGGCCCCAGCGACCAGGCGGACGCCGCCGATGCCAGCGTGGCCAGCGACGCCGGGGCCGTCGACAACCTGGCCCCTGACACGGCGCGAGTCGACGCCAGCGGTCCCATCGGGTGCCCAGCGACCGACGACTATAAAGCCTGCCATGACGGTGTGGGGATCTGTTTCGGAACGCGGTGCTATCTGCCGGGAACCTGCGAGCAGGCTCTTTGCAACTTCTCGAGGCCGGCCTTCACTTTGGCCGACACCAACCTGCGACAGTGCTACAGCGATACCGCGACGATCCCCTGTCCCAGCCCAAGCCAGGTTTTTTTTGGGCAGGATTTTCAGTATGGCTGGGATACCAGCCACGGCTCGTCGACGCGTTTCGGCCGCTCGACTGCTGTCGACGACGAACCGATCGTCCGGGACAATGTGACCGGTCTGGTGTGGCAGGGGTGCGCGGCCGGTCGACACGGGAGGGACTGCTCGGCCGGAACTGTCGAGTTCAAGAACTGGCAGGATGCTCGCACCTATTGCGATGGCCTGACCTGGGGCAACTTGACCGACTGGTATCTACCCAACGAACACGAGCTGCAATCGATAGTGGACTACGGGCGGGGGGCGCCTGCCATCGATGTCGATGCCTTTCCGGCAACGCCATCCAATTATTTCTGGACCTCGTCGTCCACCGCCTACTACAGCGATCACGGCTTTTATGTAAACTTTTCTTACGGTGATTTGAACAGCAACAGCAAAGAAAATGCCAGCCCGGTGCGCTGCGTGCGGACGGGAACCTGACTCTTTTTTTCGCCCATCTGGCAGGAGCGATGTCGTGAAGCGCGCGCAGTTGTCGGTTGTGGTGCTGACCGTTGTTTTTCCGCTGGCGGTCGCGGCAGCGCCGCGCTTTGCGCGCACGTCGCCGGTGGCCGGACAACCGGTGGTAGCTGATAGCGCCACCCGCTTGATGTGGCAGGGCTGTGCAGCCGGCGAGACCGGAGACGACTGCGGGTCCGGCAACAGCACGTCCCGAACCTGGCAGCTAGCGTTGAGCTACTGCGAAGGACTGACCTGGGGCGGCTACGACGACTGGCGGTTGCCCGACATCAAGGAGCTGCACAGCATCGTGGACAACCGCCGAGCGCAACCCGCCATCGACACCGCGGCTTTCCCGGGGCTGCCCTCTGGTGGTTTCTGGTCGTCGACGACCTGCGCTGGCTATCCCAGTAGCGCCCGGGTCGTTTTTTTCGACTTTCTCGGCTACGTCAATGATATGGCCAAAGACAGTAGCGGTTCAGTGCTCTGCGTTCGTTCTGCTCCGTGACGCTTTTCCTGGAGGAGGAGACGTGCCCAGGTTTGTCCTGTCGTGGTTGGCTCTCGCCGCGGCGAGCGCGTGCATCATCATCCCGCCGCCCGAGAGCAAACACCTCGCCGAGGCGACCTTTGACTTCGCGGGCGGCAGCATCACGGGGGGAGCGCTGACGGTGGCGTTTCCAGAGGGCGCGGTCGACCTGGGGACGACACTCCGGGTCACCATCGACCTCGCGCCGCGAGCCCCTGACGGATACCTCCAGGACGTCTATGTCGTCAGTCCCGCCGGCACGACGCTTTCGGTTCCGGTCTACGTCACCTATCAGTTCGACGAAGCAGCGGTGGCTGGCGTCGTTGATCGCGATGCGCTCTACGTCGGGGCGGTTGCGGGCTCGTCATGGCAACCTCTCGACGAGCAACGCCAGGATCTCGCCCGCTTCAAGATCCAGGGCTCGACCGCGCGGCTTTCCGTTTTCGGCTTGATCGATCCGGCGCGCTTGCCCCAGGTGGACGGCGGCACGCAAGATGGCGCCTGATAGCGCTGCTCACCAGAGACTCATGGATGCCACGATGGCGCTGGTCGCGAAGCGGCCTCACGTCTTCGGGCGCGTTTTTGCTTGCGGCTATCGCACTGAGAACCAACTAGATCGGAATGTGTCCGTGCGGCCAGTGGTGCTCTTTGGGGGCGGGCGGAGCGCGGTTGGGGTCTGAAAAAGCCAGCGCGCGCATCTCGCCCCAGCCCTTGATACCGGCGGCCTGATTGAGCGCCTCGGCCATCTGCGCGTCGCTGACGGTGGTGGTCTCGCCGGTCCAGGGATCGTTGACCGTGTACTGACCATTTTCGTGGCCGGTGACCACGACCCAGTGGGTGGTCCCTCCGCCCTGGTCCGGGTGCAGGGCATTGAAACCAACGCTCACCATCACCGGATTGCCCTGGTCGAGCTGGGCGTTGATGCCCGCCATCATCTCGTCGGCGTTGTGGTAGCCGTTGAGCATGTCGACGTTGAGACCGCGCTGTTCGGCCGCCGCCTTGATCTTGTTCCAGCCCGTGCCGCTGCTGTCGGTGCCCATCTCCGCGGCCAGCGTGTTGATCAGATCTTTGTCCGAGAGGCCGCCGTCCAGGCCAAACCCCTTGAGGATCATCGCCAGGCCGGTCGCACCGCAGGCGTGGACGTCCAAGGGCTTGCCGATGATGTGCTGGTCGATGGGCGGGATGTCGGGCATCTGTTGCGCGCCGGCGCTGCCGGTGCCGCTGGTCCCGCCTGTCCCGCTGGTGCCGCCGGCGCCTCCATCATCGATCTGGGCAAAAGCCTGGGTACGTAGCTGTGCAGCCGTGATGTCGTGGGCCGCCACGGTCCGGCTGGCCGCGACCGTGTCCGCGCTGGCCGGCGTGCGAAGCTGAACCTCCTGCTCGGCAGTCGCGGAGGATAATGCCTTGCGGGTCGTTGTCGCGGATTGCTCCTGCACCTGCGAAGTCTTGCCGCTCTGCGACTTTGCAACGCTTGTGACCGCCATGGCTCGACCTCCTCATGCCTCCAGCGGGTAGACCTGCCGACCCATTTTCGTGATTATCGGCGGGATTTGGCAAATGTTGATGGGCATCGCTGACTATCCCCCAACAGCCCGACAACCGCCCTCACTTGCGTTGGAATCACAGGAGAAAATGTCAGCGCGCGCGTTCGCCCACCACCACTCGGTTCTTGCCCTCGCGTTTGGCCT
>JAFGSX010000480.1 GCA_016934455.1 Deltaproteobacteria bacterium | reverse complement strand
GTCTTTTTATCTTCGCAAGCTCAGAAAAAAGCCTTTCGCCGGCCCCCTGCCGAACGGGATCGACTGAAGTGAGCTGAGGGTCTAGGGCTGGTTGTCCTGGAGGCGTCGGGTCAGGTCGCGAACGGCCTCGGACGCGGCCTGGTCCGGTCGCTTATGCAGGTAGAGATCGAGGTCGCTGCGGGCGGCCTGGAGATCGCCGAGCTGCGCGTGGCAGAGCGCGCGCCCGAGGTAGGCCTCGTCGTTGAACGACTGCAGCGTGCCCGAGAAGACCAGGGCTTCGGAGTAGAACTGGATGGCGGACTGGCAGTCGCCGAGGTAGAGGCGCGCCACGCTGGCGGTCAGATAGGCGACGTCGCGGGTGCGCGCGCTGCCCGGGAACAGCTCCAAATAGCGGCGGCAGAGCTGGTATGCCGACGGATAGCTCTTGGCCGCCAGCGCGCTCTCGCAGGCGAGGTGGCCCGCCTCCTCCGCGTAGGGCGCGGGCAGGACGAGCTTCGCGATGTACTCGGCGCGCACGGCGATGGCGCGCGGCTCCAGGTCGCGCAGGTGGAGCTTGACCAGCGACTTGTAGCCGCGGAGCGCGGGCTCGATCTGGTCCATCGATTCGGCCGCTGCCAGGCTGGCCAGATAGACGTCGGCGGCCTGCTCGAGCTGGCCCGTCTGCAGAAGGCGGTTGGCGTGCTTGTGCAATAGCTCCGCGGTGTCGCCGCCGGCGACGGAGTCGAGGTCGGTCTGCTCGCGCGCGGCCGACACCTGACGGCCTGGCGCCGCGGCAAAGGGCTCCTGTGCCGCGCGCTGGTCTGCAGCGGCGGGATCCACCGGGGCCGGAGAAGCCGTCGGCGACGGGGTGGCGGCGCCGACGCCGACCAGCGGGCTCGGATCTGGCGCGGGCGCCGGCTCGGCCGGGGTTGGCCGTTCGGCCGGCGGTTGCACGGCCCGCGACACGGGCGCCGGCGCCCGGGCGACGCTCTGCGGCGGGGATTCGCGGTGCGCCGGCAAGACCAGGGCGAGCACCGCTGCGGCCGCGGCCAGCGCCGCGAGCGAGGCCGCGCCCAGATACCAGCGCGGCTGCGGGCGGGTCGCTGGCGTCGGCGGAGCGGCGATCGCCCGGGCGAATCGCTGCGCCATGCGCGCCGATTGCTCCGCGCTCAACTTCGGCAGCGAGGTACGCCGTGCCTGGCGCAGCGCGCGCTTGCGGGCGATCGCGGCGCGGCAGGTGGTGCAGACATCCAGATGGGCCCGGGCGCCCGCCGGGTCCGCACCGTCGAGCATGGCCTCGAGCTGGCGGTCGTCGAGGTGCCCGGTCATGGCTGGCGCCTCCCCTGGCCCAGCTCGGCCAGCGCCGGATGGCGGCGCGCCAGGCGCTCGAAATCGCGCCGCGCGTAGAACAGCCGCGTCCGCACGGTCGCGGGCGGGATGTCGAGCACGTCGGCGATCTCGGGCGCCGTCATCTCGAGCATCTCGGCCAGCACCAGCACCGCCCGCTTCTTCTCCGGCAACCTGAGCAGCAGCTCGCGCGCCGCCAGCGCGCGCTCGCGCAGCACCAGCCGCTCGTCGGGCGCGCCGCCGAGCCCGCCCTCGACCAGGCGTAGCTGTCGGCTGGCCGCGCCGCTCGCGCGCTCCAGCCCGCGCCTGAAGAACCGCAGCTTGCGCTCGTGCGCGCGCGCCACGTTGATCGCCACCCGGGTGAGCCAGGTGGTGAACAGCGACCGCCCCTCGAAGCGCCGGATCGAGCGATGCACCTCGAGAAAGACAAGCTGTACGACGTCCTCGATCTCGTCCCGCTGGCTGACCAGATGGTAGACCGTCGCGTGAACCCGCTCGTGGTAGCGGTCGAACAGCTCGCGAAAGGCGTCGCGGTCTCCCTCCTGGCAGCGCGCCACCAGGCCCGCGGCGGCATCGACCGCTGCCGGTCGCTCCCCGGCGGGGGTTTCCGGGGATCGCTGCGGCGAGGGGCGCGCGAGCATGTTCATTTCCTCCACCGTCTTATTGTGCTCTGATGCACACGGATCGTTCATATCAAAGGTCGATGGGGGGCCCCGATCGTCCATGGGGTTAGGTTTGCACGGGAAATGAGTGTTGGCTAGAGTTGCTGCGCCAAACCGCGGGGCGTGTCGATGAACCAAGAAAAGTGGGCCAACCTCAATCAGACCCACGTGCGGACGCTGGCGTCGATCGCGCCCGACCTCGGCTCGGCCCTGGGCGAGCTCGAATGCGATCGCCGGCTGCCGGCGGCGGGCGCGGATGCCAACGCCGGGGTGCTGGCCGCGCTGCACGCCTGGCGCGACGCGCTGCGGGCGATACCAGCCGAGGACCTGGAGCCCGAGCAGGAGCTCGATCGCTTTCTGTTCATCGACCGCGTCGCGCTGATCGAGCTGGTCGCCGAGCGCATGGCGCAGCCGGCGCTCGACGCCGACGCGCTGTGCGTCTGGGGCCGGCGGCTGGTCGCCGGTCTGTGGCAACGGCCGCCGGCCGCGGAGGGTGCCGAGGCGCTGGCGGCGCTGCTGC
>JAFGSX010000479.1 GCA_016934455.1 Deltaproteobacteria bacterium | reverse complement strand
TGGGCATTCTGGTCAGCGGCAGCATCCTGATCGGCATGCTGATGGGCGAGACCAGGCACGTCCGGCGCCTGCTCGCCGAGGCGACCACCGCGCGCAACCGCATCTGGCACTTGGCGCATCACGATCCGCTGACCGATCTGCCGAACCGCTGGCTGTTCAACGATCGCCTGGACCAAGCCCTGCGGCGCGGCCAGCGCCAGGGCGAGATGGTCGCGCTGCACTACTTCGACCTGGACGACTTCAAGGCGGTCAACGACAGCTTCGGTCACGTCACCGGCGACCGCCTCCTGATCGCGGTGGCGCAGCGCCTGTCGGGGTGCGTGCGGGAGAGCGACACGCTCGCGCGCATCGGCGGCGACGAGTTCGCGGTGGTGCAGTCGGACCCGGCTGGCCGGGCCGGTGCCGTCATGCTCGCCGAGCGCATGCTGGCGGCGCTCGACGCGCCGATCGCGATCGACGGGCAGGCGCTGCGCATCAGCGCCAGCATCGGCATCGGCCTGTTCCCCGACCACGGCACGTCGCCGGAGCAGCTGCACCAGATCGCCGATCAGGCACTGTACCGGGCCAAGGCGGCCGGACCGGCCCACTTTCAGGTATGGGAGCCGAGCCACGCGGCGATGGTGCCGCGGGTCGTCGCGGTCTGAGCGCCGCCGCCGGCTCAGTCGTCGGCGAGCAGGGCCTGCCAGCACGCGAGCGCCGCGAGCGCGGCCGTTTCGGCGCGCAGCGTGCGCGGCCCCAGGCTGATCGGGATCACGCCGTCGTGCTCGCGCAGTTCGGCCATTTCCTCCGGATCGAAGCCGCCCTCCGGGCCGATCAGGAGATCGCCCAGACCGTGCTCGTCGAACGCGTCGGCCACGGGCTGCCCGGATCCGGTCTCGTCGCCGACGAACAGGCAATGGCCGTTGGCGCGCGCAGCCAGGCGCTCGGCCAGCGGCATCGCCTGGTCGACCTCCGGCAGGGTCAGGCGGCCGCACTGCTCGGCCGCCTCGATCGCGATGCTGACCAGCCGGTTGCGGTTGATCCGGTCGACCACCGAGCGCCGGCACAGAACGGGCGCGAGCAGCGCGACGCCGAGTTCGGTCGCCTTCTCGATCAGGAACTCCTGGCGGAAGCGCTTCAGCGGCGCGAACAGCAGCGCCGGGCCGGGCTCGGGCCGTTGCGGCCGCGACTGCCGTTCGATGTGCAGCCGGCAGCGGCGGCGCTCGAACACCTCGATCCGCGCGAGCCACTCCCCTTCGCGCCCGTTGAACAGTGCCACCGTATCGCCGTCGCGCCGGCGCATCACGGTGAGCAGATAATGGCATTGCGCGGGGCTCGGCTCGAGAAGGCCCCCGTCACCCAGCGGCAGGTCGAGATACAGGCGGATCTTGGCGGGCGCGTCGTCCCGGATCATGAGCGGCTCGCTTGTCGTGGTTAGGCCCGCAAGCTAGAAGTGTCGGCATGGTGAGGCAAGGCCTGGACCGCAGCGCGGGCGTCGCCGATCGTCAGCTCACCTGGGTCGATCGACTCCCGGAAGGCTTGCGCCCGTTCGCCGTTCTCGCCCGCTGGGACCGACCGATCGGGACCTGGCTGCTGCTGTGGCCGTGCTGGTGGGCACTCGCCCTGGCGCCCGGATGGCCCGACCTCAGGCTGCTCGCGCTGTTCGCCATCGGCGCGGTGGCCATGCGCGGCGCGGGGTGCGTGATCAACGACCTCGCCGATCGCGACCTCGATGCCCGGGTCGAGCGCACGCGCCACCGGCCGCTGGCGAGCGGCGAGCTCACCATCGGCCAGGCCCTCGCGTTTCTCGCGCTGCAGCTTCTGGTCGGGCTGCTCGTCCTGCTCAGCTTCAACCCCTCCACCATCCTGCTCGGCTTCGCTTCCCTCCCGCTGGTGATCGCCTATCCGTTCATGAAGCGGATCACCTGGTGGCCGCAGGCGTTCTTGGGGCTCACCTTCAACTGGGGCGCGCTGGTCGGCTGGTCGGCGGTCACCGGCGATCTGGCGGCGCCGGCGCTCACCCTGTACGTCGCCGGCTTCTTCTGGACGCTCGGCTACGACACGATCTACGCGCATCAGGACAAAGTCGACGACGCCCTGATCGGGGTGAAATCCAGCGCGCGGTGGCTGGGCGATGCGACGCCGCGCTGGCTGTGGATCTTCTATGGCGTGGCGCTGCTCCTGATCGGCGTGGCCGGCTGGCTCGCCGGCATGCGGTTGGGCTTCTTCCTGGTGCTGGTCGCGGCCGGCGTTCACCTCGCCTGGCAGGTACGCACCCTCGACCTCGACGACGTCGGGTCGTGCCTCGTGCGCTTTCGCAGCAATCGCGAGTTCGGCTGGCTGGTGTTTCTGGCGCTGCTCGCCGGCAAGGTCGGACCTTGACGCCACGCCGGCGCGCGTCGTGGAGCGCGCTGCGCGACGCGATCAGCCTGCCGTCGGCGGGGGAGCTGCAGCGCGGCGTCGGGGACCTCGCCGGGCTCGCCCGCCAGCAGATCCTGCGCCTTGCGGTCACCGGCCTGCGCCAGGGCGGCAAGACGGTGTTCGTCACCGCGCTGGTGCACCATCTGCTCAGCGGCCGCGAGCTGCCGTTTCTCGGCGCCGCCCAGGAGGGCCGGCTGCTCGGCGCCCGGCTGCTGTCGCCGCGACCGGGCGATCTGCCGGAGTTCCCGTTCGTCGAGGCGCGCAATGCGCTCACCGCCGCTGCGCCGCGCTGGCCGGAGCCGACCCGGTCGCTCAGCGCGCTCCGCCTCGAGCTGCGCTTCGCGATCAGGGGCATGCTGCGCCGGCGCCTGGGGCCGCATCGCTCGCTGACCCTCGTGGTCATCGACTACCCGGGCGAATGGCTGCTCGATCTGCCGTTGCTTGAGCAGAGCTACGAGGCGTGGTCGGCGGCCACCCTCGACCTCGCCGCTGCGCCGCCCCGTGCTCCGCTCGCCGAGGAATGGCGGCGCTACCTCGGCACCCTGGACCTAGCGGCCCCGGCAGATCCCGAGGAGGCGGCGCGGGCGGCCGAGCTGTACAAGGCGTATCTGCGGCGCTGCCAGCGCGAGGCCGGTCTCGGCCTGCTCCAGCCGGGACGCTTCACCATGCCGGAGGACGCGATCGACCCGGACCTGCTGGGGTTCTGTCCGCTGCCCCCGGGGGAGGCGCCGCGCGGCAGCTTGCGCGATCTGATGCGCCGTCGCTACGATCGCTACCGCGCGGAGGTGGTCGCGCCGTTCTACCGCGACCATTTCAGTCGCTTCGACCGGCAGATCGTGCTGATCGACCTGCTGTCGACGCTCAATCGCGGTCCGGC
>JAFGSX010000478.1 GCA_016934455.1 Deltaproteobacteria bacterium | reverse complement strand
GCCACCGCGCCGCCGAGCCCGCTCGTGCCACCGCCCACGCCGCCCGCTCCCCCCGCGCCACCGGCGCCGCCGACTCCACCGTTGGCGGTGGTGATCGATCCACCGATGATCGATATCGGCGAGCGGATGGCCAGGATGCCGATCGACGAGCCGCCGCCTGTCCCGGAGCCGCCCCCGGTCCCCGGGCAGCCGGCCGATCCGCCGCCGCCGCCGCCGCCGCCGAAGTCCGAAGCACAGAGTCCGGCATACGTGCAGTCGTATTCCGGCCATAGGCTCCAACTGCAGTCGCCGCCACCGCCGCCGCCGCCGCCAGTGCCGCCGGTGGCGTCGTTGACCCCGTTGAGCCCGGCCACGCCATCGCCCTCTGCCCAGCCATCGGCGACGGTGACACTGGACGCGGCCGATGTGCCACCCTGGCCGGCGGTGCCGTTGCGGCCGTTGCCGCCCGTACCGCCGTTGGTGCCAATGCAAAACTGTGGCACAACCGACCCCGCACGATCGCCGGGAGCACCACCTGCATCGTGAACTGAATTGCCCTTGCCCTCTTCGGCGCCATTGTTGTTGACGAGCTGCCACGTCGGGACGCTGGTATTTACCAGGTCGTACTCGTAGCCGAGCACCACGCTCGAACCGGTCGGGACCTGGGTGATGCGGCGAAACCGATAGCTCTCCAGTTGAGATGTCGTCCCGACGTGGACGTAGTAACTGACGTGGTCCACGACAAATGGCGATCCCGAAATGCTGAATCTCTTTGTCGCCGCCGTGATGGTGCCGGCGCCGTAGACCGTCGAGTCGATGGAGTTGCTGCTGCCATCGGCTGCGATGGTGTATGTGTTGGGATCGTAGAACGAAAACCCGCCATTGCCGCCGAGTCCGCCCTGGGCACCGGTGCACTGCGGAGCGCCCCCGGCGCCGCCGATCGCGCAGCTCGAGCCACCGGTGTTCAGGTCGCAGCCGTCGGAGCCGTTTGCCCCCGGCAGTCCATTGGCTCCGGAAGTGCCTGTTGAACCGGTCGCGCCGGCCGCCCCCTGCCCCGCGATCAGCGACATCCCCTCGAGCGTCAACGCCGTGCAGTCGACCGCGTGCAGCACGATCGAGGTGCGGTCGGTACCGTTGCCCTGCGCCGCATTGACGACGATCTTCTGCAGCAGCGTCGGAGTCGCGATGTGATCGGCGTAGAGAGCGGTGGTGGTCCCGCTCAGGGTCGTCACGCCGGTGCGCTGCCGCCAGCGCTGATCCGCGGCCACGCCGAGATAGAGATAGCCGCCGAAGAGCGAGACACCGTCGGGCAGGTTGAGCGTGGTCAAAAGATTGTAGGTCTCGTTGGAGAGGTAGACCTTCTTTCTGGTCGGGCTGGTGTCCGCGGCGTTGATGCCGGCGCTCAACGTGTTGAACGGGTTCGCCATGCTGCCGTCGCCACCCGGCGGCGCCGTCAACGCCACGAAATAACCCTCACTCGGCTTGCCGTCCATGCCGTCGCAGTTGGCGTCCAGGCCGCTGAGATCGGGCGGATCGGCGGCGTTGATGTCGCCCGCGCACGCGTACTCGCAGCCGTTGGACGAGCCCGGAGTCTGCGACAGATTGAGATCGCCGTTGAGATCGACGTAGTTGGGCTTGCAGGTCCAGACGCACTTCTGGCCATCCCAGGCGCCGAGCGCGTTGTCGCGCACCTCGCAGTCGTAGGCCGCGATGCCGTTGCCCGTCAAAGAGATGACGTAGTTGGAGTCGGTGGCGTCGGGATCGTTGGTGCCGATGCGGAGCTGCGCGTTCTTGGCGCCCAGCGAGGTCGGCACCAGTTGCACCGTCACCGCCACCTGGTCGACCCACGCGCCCGAGGCCTCCTGGCAGGCGCCCTCGGTGCAGGTCTGGTTCTGGCCGGTGTCGCAGCCCACGGCCGGCGGCGTGCAAGCCGAGCTCCACTGCGACAGCGAGGCGGGCAGCAGGCGGTCGACCGTGATCCGAAAATCCGTGCCGGTGGACGGCGAGAGCACGACGCTCGACACCACCAGCGCCGACTCGGCGCGGGTGTTCTTGATGTAGACCTTTTTCTCGGCGATCACGGTCTGCCGCACGTCGCCGAAATCCAGCGTCACCAGGTTGGGCGAGGTGGTGTTGGCGTACTCGGTCACCGCCAGTTCGGGGTCGAACTTGAAGCTGGCCATCAGGGCCACCGTGAATACCGCGGTCGGCTGGCACTGGGTGGTCACCTGCAGGTTGGCGTTGTCGGGGATGCCGTCGCGCGGCGTGTAGACGACGGTCACCGACTGGCTCTGACCGATGCCGATGACGCCGCTGGTGAATGAGTTGGCGGGGTCGATCGCGTACTCGAAGGAGGCGCTGTTGTCGGTGATCTGCGCCGAAAAGACGGTGACCGCGGTCTGGCTGTCGTTGCGCATGGTGACCACGCGCACCACCGGCACGTTGATGCGCGCGGCGCCAAAATCGACCGGGCTCGGATCGAAGGTGATCGCGCAGCTCGGCGGGGTGGCCGCGTCGCCGCCGGCATCCCGACCGGCTGCATCGCCGCCGCCGCTGTCGACCAGGATGCCCGAGTCGCGCGAACCCGGCACGCACACCGCGTTGGTGCAGATCTGGTTCGGACCGCAGCTCTCGTCGGAGGTGCAGGCGGTGCCCGTCGTGCAGACCCCGTTGTTGCACCATTTGCCGCTGCCGCATTCGCTGTGCGTGGTGCAGGTCGTGGTGGTGGTGCCGCCGCAGTCGCCACACGATGCCAGAGCCATCGTCAACAGCATTGCCAACCCAGGACCGCGCATTGTCGTCTCTCCCCGCGAGTTATGGTGCGGACGAGACTCAATATCCGGTTGGGGGACGATTTGCGGCGATTTTGAGTGGTTGCTGAACGACGGACGAAGGGTTCGGGGGCGATGCGGTGCCAGACCCAGATCTATTTGCCGTGACCGCGGGCATTTCCATTGCCGTTGCCGAGACCGTTGCCATGGCTGTTGCCGTTGCCATGGCTGTTGCCGTTGCCATGACCGTTTGCGTTCCCGCGACCGTTGCCGTTGCCTCGGCCATTGTGTCGACCGTTGTCGTGACCGCGCGCCGAGCCATTTGCGCGGCCACGGCTGTTGGTGATCGAGGTCACGCGGTGCTGCTGCTGCTCGAAGGCCCGGTACTCGGGACGGTTGTGGGAGCGACCCTGATGGGCAGACGCGCGCCAGTCGCTGCGGCGATAGAAGTCGGCGTAAGACACGCTGCGGTAATGCCGGTGATACCAGCCGTAGTCAGCGATGACTTGGCGCTGCCAGAGCGGATACGCATACGGAAGCACCAGCACCCGCCGGCCGCCGTACCAGCCGATCTGGAAGAGCTGGCCGCCGTCCAGGATCCACCACGCGCCCTCGGCGTAGAACGGGGCTCCCTGGCCGTAATAGGGGCCGACGATGTACGGCGCGGCGGTCACCGCGAGCGGACCGACCTGGAATGTGATCGCAGGCACGGGCGCGCTCACCGTGACGACCGGATAAGCCGCCGCGCTGCCGGCGGTGACCAGAAGAGCCGCACAAGAAAGAGCTGCCAGCGTGTTTCGAGTTGCTTTTTTCATCTCAACCTCCCTACTCCGTGGTCGGCGCGCAATCTGTCGCGATGAATTGCCTCGGCCGTCTGCGCCAGCGAACGAGCCGAACGAGTACGACCTTGAGACGAGCCTCGCGGTCGCCGCATTCATCCTCCCCGCCCGGCCGCGCCCGGATCGCCGAGCCGGGGCTGAGCATCCGGTTCGTCGGCTCGGGCTCGAGCGGCAATGCGGCGGTGCTCTGCTATCGCGACGTCTGCGTGCTGCTCGACTGTGGGTTCGGCCCGCGCACGCTCAGGCAACGGCTGGCGGGCTGCGGCGTCGACGTCGCGAGCGTGCAGGCGGTCCTGATCACACACGAGCACAGCGACCACGTCGCCGGCCTCAAGCTGTTTGCCCGGCGCCCCGACGTCGAGGTTTGCGCCACCGCCAGGACCGGCGCGGCGCTCAAATTTGGACCGCGCGCCGCGTGCCAGCGGCGGACGGTGCAGCCGGGTCGCAGCTTCGCGATCGGCCCGTTCTCGATCACGCCGTTCTCGATCTCGCACGACGCCGCGGATCCCGTCTGCTACCGCTTTGCGCTGCCCGACGGAACGGTCGCGGCCTTCGCCACCGATCTCGGCTATCCCAACCGCGAGGCGCTGGCAGCCTTGGCCGGCTGCGACATCGTCGGCCTCGAGGCCAACCACGACCCCGAGCTGCTGCGCACCGGCCCCTACCCGTCGTTTCTCAAGCAGCGCATCAGTTCCGAGGTCGGCCACCTCTCCAACCAGCAGACGGTCCAGGCGCTGACCGCGATCGCGGGCCCGCGGCTGCGGCAACTGTTTCTGATGCACCTGTCGCAGACCAACAACCGCCCCGACCTGGCGCTGGCAACGGCGCGGGCCGGGGTCGAGGCTCTTGGGCTGGACATCGGGGTCGCCGCGCTGCGCCAGGATCGCAGCCTGCAGTACCCGGCGCCCGAGCAGCTCGCGCTGCTGTGACCCGCACGCACCTCGCGACACTCCCTCCCGACAGAGGGAGCACAGGCGCTGCCGGCGCTTCGAGACCCGCGAGCCAGCGCCTTGATTGACCAACACCGTTTAAAACGCTATTCGTTTTTTGCATGAAGACGATCCCGCTGCAGGCGATAGACCAGCAGCCTTCTCTCTTGGACGAGGTGTGCGGCGTATTGCTCGATGGCGGCCTGGTGTGCCTGCCCTGCGAAAGCACTTATCGCATCGTGGCCGACCTCACCAACGAGGTCGCCGTCAACCGGTTGATGCAATCCAAGCGCCGTACCCGGCAGGCGCCGTCGCTGGTGTTCATCGACGGCGAGAAGATGCTGTACCAGGTGGCGGCCAGGGTCGATCCGGTGACGCTGCGGCTGGCCCGCCAGCTCTGGCCGGGGCCGCTGACCATCCTCTTCGATCCGCACCCCGGTCTTCCGGCCCGGGTGGCCAAGCAGCTCACCAAGGCGACCGGCAACCTCGGTGTCCGCGTCCCCCAGAGCCTGTTGCTGCGCCGCATCGTCGGCGGCGTGAAACGCCCGCTGCTGGTCTCCAGCGCCAACCGGGAGGCCCGGCAAGGCGCCGGCTCGGCCGCCCAGGTGCGCAAGAACTTCGCCAACCGAATCGAGATCTTCATCGAAGCCGGCGATCTACGGCCCGGCCCGGCGTCGACGGTGGTCGCCATCGTCGACGGCCAGGTCAAGGTGACGCGGCCGGGCGCGATCGACGCCGAGCGCGTGGTGCGCGTGGTCTACCAGTCCGAGGTGCCGGAGCCGGCGACCGACAGCGCGCTGCCGGCCTAGATGGCGGAGCGAGCGGGCGCGGGCGCGTTCAGTCGCGCGGCCAGGTCGCCATGATGCTATCGATGCTGTAATTGCGCGCCTGGGCTGGATTGTCCGCCAGCATGCGCTGCCCGGCCACGCGCGCCTCTTTGAACCGCCCCAGCTCGACCAGCGCCAGCAGGTGATACCAGTGCGCGGTGAAGATCATCTGCGGGCTTTCGGGAAGCGTGTCCCCGGCGTGCCGGCTGGCCATCTGTTCGCACTCGGTGACCGCCTCCGGAAACTGGTGGTTCTGGAACACCGCAGCGCAGCGCTGGAGATCGAAACCGATCAGTTGGATGGCGTTGGCCGGCCGTTCCGGCGTCGCCCGGGCCAGCGCCTTCGCCCTCTCCTCCTCGATGGCCGCAAGCTGCTTGACCGCCGTTTCTCGCCCCTCCTCGCGCTGGCGGAGCTCCTGCACCGTGGCTCGCATCTGCGTCTCGACGCCGATGCGGAACATGCCGGCCGGGTGGCTGGCCAGGTAGCGTTCGCCGTACTGCAGCGCCAGGTCGAGCTGCTTGCACATCAGGTGGCCGAGAAACAGGTAGTAGTCCGCGCTCTCGCGCACGGTCATGGTGCCGTAGGGCGGCAGGTCGAGCTGGCGCAACCGGCTCGCGTCCTCGATCAGCGCCCGGTACTTGAAGGCGGTCAACTCGGCCGTGAACAGGGCAAAGGCTCGCTTCGACCTCTCCTCGGGCGAGATGTCTGCGGCGGCCAGCGCGGCGCGCGCCGTTCGAACCGCGTCGTCGACGGCGTGATCCGACTCGATGCGATATCGCACCAGCCGTTTCTCGAGCGCATCGAGATCGTCAAGCGCATAGCTGAAGCCCGGATCGATCTCGATCGCGTCGCGCAGCAGTTGCGCGCGTCTCTTCTCGTCTCTTACCGCCAGACTCTGGGCGTAAATGCGGTAGGCATCGACGGTCTTGCTTGAGCTCGACCGCTTCTTGCCGTCGACCGAGGTGGCGCGGGCCAGCTTGCGGCCCAGCAACCGCGCCACGATCTGATCCTGCAGCAGAAAGATCCGCTCGATGTCGCCGGTGACCTTGGCCGTGTCCTGCACCACGCCGGTCTCGACCGCGACGAAGCGGGCGGTGATGCGAAGCTGCTTGCCGACGCGCTGAAAACCACCCAGCACGAGGGTGCGCGCGCCCACGATCTTGCCCACCCGCGCCGCGGTCGCGATCTCGGCTCCGGCCTCGGCCTGCAGCTTGATCTCGTCGAGAGCGCGCGCGATCTGCTCGCGCTCGACCACCTGCACCGTCCGGCTCTTGCGCAGATCCGCGATCATGGTCTCGGCGATGCCCAGCGCCAGCCACTCGAGCTCGGCGTCGGCGCTGAGATTGATAAACGGCATCACCGCGACCGGGCTGCTCGGCAGCGCCAGCGCGCGGCCTGCCAGCAGCAGCCAGCCGACCTGGAGCGCGGCGATCGCCGCCAGCCCCGCGCGCCCGGTCACGGCCGCAGCCTCGGCAGGGCCTCGATCGTGGCCTGGCGCAGGGAGGCGGCCAGCTCGTCCTGTAGCCGCAGCAGCCGCGTCAGAGGTTGCTCGACGCGCACCGCCGCCACCACCTCGCCGCTGGCCACGTCGACCAGACGCGCGTTGGCGCGCAGCGTCGGACCGGCGCGCTGAAAGCTGCCCAGCACCACCACCTCGGCGCCCGCGATCTTGCCGATCGCGGCGCGGGTCGCCGGGTCCACGTACTTGCTCTGGCCAAACTCGATCTCCCGAATGTCGACGTCGATCTGGCCGCGCTCGATCAACCTCACCTGCCGCACCTGGCCGAACTCGGTGGTCAGGGTCTCGGCCACCGCGGCCGCCGCCACGTCCAGCGCCGGATCGCCGGTCAGGTTCTTGAACGGCAGCATCGCCAGCCGCACCGGGCCGCTGCGCTCGGGCTCGACCGCGGCGATCGCGGCAGGTGGCGGCGGGGTTGCGGGCACCACTGCCGCCGCCGTCCGTGGCGACGACACCGCCGGCGTTGGCCGGTGCGTCTCTACCTGAAGCGTGGCGCTGGCGCTCACCGGCGTGCGCAGCGCAGAAATGGCGATCCGCGCCACCAGCGCCAGGCCGACGACCGCGATCACCGCGCCGAGCAGCGCCAGCGCGACCACCGGCACGCCAAGCGCCCGGCGCCTCCGCTCGACCGCGGCGGCCTCGCCAGCGCCGGCGATGCGCCTCGGCACGGCAAAGGTGCCGGTGCGCGCCGAGCGGACCTTGCGGGTGGGCTGCGCGGCCATCACGTCGGGCATCACCGCGCGCGGTTCGCCGTACAGCGCATAGCCACCAGCCGACGCCGGCGCCTTGAGATGCCCGCGCGCCAATCGCATCGCCTCGCCCACCGGTTGCGCCGCCAGCAACTGCTCGTAGAAGCGCAGCGCAAAGCTCAGCGCGTCGTCGTCGGGGATCTGCCACAGCGGCGCCAGATAGTGACGGGTGCCGCGGGTGAGCAAGGCCGAGGCCAGGTTGTAGACGCCGCGCGCGGTCTCGGTCCAGCCGCCGCCGGTCGAGGCGTGGCAGGCGTTGACGAACACCAGCCGGGGTGCACCGGCGCCGACCGCGGCCGCCACCTCGTCCGGCGCGACCAGCCCGTCGGCAAGCTGCAGGCCTCCCGGCTTGACGTCGGACAGAGGCCTGCCGTGTCCGGCGAAGTGCAACCAGCGGCAACCGGCGAGCGCCTGTAAAAAAGCCGCGCGCGTCACCGGTCCCTCGAGGTGACGCACCTCGCCGGCAAAGCCCTGGGCCAGCACCGCCGCCACCGCGGCGCCCTCGCGTTCGGCCTGCTCGAGATCGCCGGCGGGATTGGAGACCACCAGGGCGTGCCCGGCGGCGGCCTGAGCCCCGGCGCGATCGGATGGCGCCTCGTCGGAGCGCGCCGTCACCATCCGCCCCAGCGCAAAGCGCTGGCCGAGAAAGGCGCGGCCGTCGTGCGCCAGCTCCCACGGCACGTGCACCAGCCGGTCGTCGAGGTGCAGCCGCACGAAGCCGAGTTCGGTCTCGAGCAGGTGGCGCCGGGCGCGGTCGGACAGACAGCGCGCGAACAGCGCCTCGCCGCAGGCGCGGATCTGGTCGGCGTAGGCGATCGCGCCGGTGCCGGCGACGAACGGCGCAAAGGCGCTGGCCAACCCGTCGATGGCCTCGAGCGCGATCGGCAGCTCGCTGTAGGCCTTGACCGTGCCCTTGTCCAAGGCGCCGTCGACGGCGGCCACCCGCAATCCGTCGCGGCCGACCCCGATCTCTAGCACGAAGACCTCTGGTGCGGCGGTGTCTGCCGCGGCGGCGCGCGCGCTCGGCGCCGAGCGGCGCCAGTCGACGACCGCCACCGGCAACGGCTCGGCCTTGCCCTTGAGCGGAAGGTCGCCGCGCGACGATGCCTGGTAACCCTCGGCCGGCGGCAGCCGGTCGAACAGCTCCCTCGAGACCAGCACCTCGTCGCCCGCCGCCGCGTGGACCACCCGCGCCGCGGTGTTGACCGTGTCGCCGAACACGTCGTCGTTGTCGACCATGACCCGGCCGCAGTGGCCGCCGACGCGGATGTGGATCTCGGGTGCGCCCGGCTCGCGGTTGGCCGCGGCCAGCGCCTGCTGCATCGCCACCGCGCAGCGCACGGCGTTTGCCGACTGCTCGAAGATGGCCATGATGGCGTCGCCCACGGTCTTGATCACGCGGCCGTCGTACTGCTCGACCAGCGGGAACAGCAGCTCGTTGTGGCGGCGCAGCAGCGCCAGCCCGTCGATGTCTCCCTTGGCCTCGAAGTACTGGGTAGACCCGACGATGTCGGTGAACAGCACGCCGACCTCGCGCGAGTGCTTCTCGAACAGCTCGCGGTCGATCGCGCGCCGGGCCTCGAACAGTTGCTCCAGATCGCTCATCGCAACGTATTCTACTGCAACACAATCATACGGCGCAGCTCGACGGCGAGATCCAACGCGCCGTCAGGTCTGGCCGACAACACCAGCGGCCGGTTCCGCACTGCTGCGGGTCGTGATCGTCTCCAACCCGCGCGCGTTGGCGCCGGTCTCGGACAGACGCAGCAGCAGCGCGAAGAACAGCGCCAGCACGCCCAGGCAGGTGAACATCCACATGCCGGGGACGTAGCCGGCGGGGTTTTCGGCCGAGGCGTTCCAGTGGGTGTTGGCCCAGCCGATCAGAAAGTTGTAGCCGGCCAGGCCGATGTTCTGCACCATCGTCATCACGCCGAGCGCAGTGCCCAGCTTCCTCTGGTCGACGATGTAGGCGACCGAGGGCCACATCACGGCCGGGATCAGCGAAAAGGCGATGCCCATCGCCGCCATCGGCAGGTAGAGCGGGATCCGGGTGTAGGCCATCACCAGGTAGACCGGTATGATCAGCGCCGACCCGGCCAGCATCAGCGTCGCGCGCTTGCCGAAGCGATCGGCGGCCAGGCCGAACAGGGGTGTGCAGATCATGGCGAACAGCGTCAGCATCGATGACAGGAAGCCGCCGCTGTCGCGGCTGACACCGTGCACGTCCTGAAAGAATTTCACGGCAAAGGT
This sequence comes from Deltaproteobacteria bacterium, assembly GCA_016934455.1. Classification (GTDB taxonomy): domain Bacteria; phylum Myxococcota; class JACRCW01; order JAFGSX01; family JAFGSX01; genus JAFGSX01. The sequence continues at coordinate 4,373 of JAFGSX010000478.1, read as the reverse complement.
CTGAAAAGGGAACATCGCCGAGTAGAAGGTGACGCACAGCGCCACCACGAACCAGTAACTGCGGCCAAAGTTGAAGATCTCGCGGAACACGATCTTGTCAGGTTCCGACGCCACGCCCAGGTCGTAGCGCCTGGCGGCGCCGCGCTCCATGCCCCAGTAGAGCAGCGGCCCGACCACGCACAGCGAGCCGATGCCGACCGCGATCCAGAGCGGCCACTGGTACTGCGCGTACAGCGCCTTGGCCCAGGTCGGGGAATTGAGCGCCGCAAACGAGCCGAGCCGGGCGATGGTCAGGTTGACGCCAAAGGCGAACGACAGCTCCTTGCCGCGAAACCAGATCGCCAGCGCCGTCGTCACGGCGACGATCATCGACTCGGCGCCCAGGCCGAACACCAGACGGCCGGCCGCCATGACGAAGAAGTTGGTGGTGAGCGCGGTGATCAGGGCGCCCAAAGAGCAGAGCGCGCCGAAGATCAACGTCGCCCGCCGGGTGCCGATGCGGTCGATGATCAGACCGCCGATGGCGACCATGAAGATGTTGGGCACCGAGTAGATACCGTTGAGGGTTCCGATCCGGTCGTCGCTGAGACCGAGCTGGTCGCGCAGCAGATCCGCCAGCGGCGAGATCGAGTCGTAGACGTAGTAGTTGCCTGCCATCGCCAGGCTGACCATCACCAGCACGGTCCAGCGAAAGAGCGTCGGCGGTTGCGCTCTGGTCGCGGCGTCGCTCGCGTTGCTCATCTCGATCTCCAATCGCGGCCGGCAATCACATCGCGCGTTCGGCCAGGCGGAACAGATCGACCACCGCGTCCTCGCGACCGGCTGGCCGCGCCCGCTGCTGGGCCCACTCGCGCAGCTCCTTGATCTGCTCCTCGTACACCCGCGCCAGTGGCACCAGGTCGCCGGCGATGCGGCGCAGGTCGGCGTCGGTCAGATCGCGGCCGAGCGCGAAGACCCGGTGCAGCGCGCCGACCACCACCTGCTCGAGCTCGGCGCCGGTGAAGTCCTGGCATTGAGTCACCAGGCTGGCCAGGTCGAACTGCGCCGGATCGCGGCCGCGCCGGCGCAGGTGCAGACTCAAGATCTCGAGCCGCGCCGCCGGATCCGGCAGATCGACAAAAAACATCTCGTCGAGCCGCCCGCGGCGCAGCAGCTCGGGGGGCAAGGCCGATACGTCGTTGGCGGTGGCGACGACGAAGACCGGGGTCCGGTGCTCCTGCAACCAGGTCGAGAAAGCCCCCAGCACGCGGGCGGTCCGCGCGTCGCCGGCGGCGGACCGCAGCGCTCCGGCAAAGGCCTTCTCGATCTCGTCGATCCAGAGCGCGACCGGCGCCATGGCCTCGACCGCGGCGATCGCGCGCGCCAGGTTCTCCTCGGCGCTGGCGCCGCCACCGCCGGCACCCAGCACGCGCGGCAGATCGAGCCGCAGCAGCGGCACGCCGAGCTCGCGCGCGGTGCACTTGGCCGCCAGCGACTTGCCGCAGCCCTGCACGCCCAGCAGCAACACCCCGCGCGGCCGGTCGAGACCGAACGCCTCGGCCGCCCGGTCGAAGGCGCGACCGCGCTCTCGCAGCCAGGCCTTGAAGGACTCGAGACCGCCCATGCTCTCGGCACCCTCGCGCTGCTCGACGAACTCGAGCCCGACGTCAAGCGCGAGCTGCCGCCGCTTCTCCTCCGCGATGATGTCGAGCCCGTGCTCGCCCAGGGCGTCGTCGGCCACCAGCGCCCGCCTGAAGGCGCGCTGCGCCTGCAGCGCGGTCAACCCGGTCGCCGCCAGCACCGCGCGGTGAACTGCCTCGGCGCTGACCGCCGAGGCCGCCCCGGCCAGCCTCAACAGCGCCTCGAGCTCGTCGCGCCCGGGCGGCGGCAGCGGCAGCACCGCCACCTCCTGGGCCAGCCCCGGCGGCAGCTCGCAGCGCGGCCCGACGACGACCAGGTGGCGCTGCCCCGCTCCCAGTTGCGGCCGCAGGTCGCGCAACCGCCGCCGCAGCGCCGAGCTGGCCAGATGGTCCTGCAGGTCGAGCATGACTCCCAGCAGCGGGGTGCGGGCGGTCGCCAACAGATCCAGCGCCGCCAGCGGCGAGGTGAGCTCGGGGCGATCCGGAGCCACTCCGCTGGCCTCGGACCAGGTGAGCAGGGTGCAGCCGAGGCGATCCGCCGCCTGCTGGCACAGCGCCAGCGCCCGGCCCTCCTCCAGCGTGGCCAGCCACACCAGACCGGCGCCGGCCTCGAGCAACGAGCACATCTCGTCGAGTGGCTGGCGGTCGGTCATCGCAGCTCGGCCTCGCTCGATAGAATTTCGCTCAAGATCTCCTCGCACGTCGTCACCCCCGACGCGATCTTGCGCACCCCTTGCTCGCGCAAGGTGCGCAGGCCATCCTGGCGCGCGGTGCGCAGGATGGCCTCGGGTGAGGCGCCATCCGCGACGAGCTGCCGCAGCCGGCGCTGCACGGACAGCAGCTCGAACACGCCGACGCGACCGTAGTAGCCGGTGTAGCGGCAGCGCGCACAGCCGACCCCGCGCCGCGCCAGCACGCGGCCGACGTGGTCCTCGGGGTGACGGACCCCGACCTCGAGCAGCTCGTCCGCCGTGAGCTGCACGTCCTCGGCACAGTTGGGGCAGACACGGCGCACCAGCCGCTGCGCCAGCACGCCGGTCAGGGTGGCCGCGATCAGGTAGTCGGGCACGCCCAGGTGGCGCAGCCGCGAGATGGCGCTCACCGTGTCGTTGGTGTGCAGGGTCGTGAAGACCAGGTGCCCGGTCAGGGCCGCCTGCGCCGCCTGCATCGCGGTGTCGGAGTCGCGCACCTCGCCGACCATGACGATGTCGGGATCCTGTCGCAGCACGTGCCGCAGCGCATCGGCAAAACCGGTGCCGGTCTTCGAGTCCGCCTGGATCTGGTTGAGCCCCTCGTGCACCAGCTCGATCGGATCCTCGATGGTGGTGATGTTGACCTCGGGCGTGGCCAGGTGCTGCAGCACCGCGTACAGCGTCGTGGTCTTGCCGCTGCCGGTCGGCCCGGTGACGATGATCAGCCCGTAGGGGCGCTCGAGCCAGCGCTCGATCTGATCGCGCTCGTCCGCCGCCATGCCCAGCTCGTTGAGGTCCCTGACCAGCATGCTCGGGTCGAGGATGCGCAGCACCAGCTTGTCGCCAAACGCGGTCGGCACCGTAGAGACGCGGATCTCCATCTCGGCGTCGCCGCGCGCCGTGCGCATGCGGCCGTCCTGCGGCCGGCGCGAGGTGATGTCCAGCCGGGACAGGATCTTGAAGCGGTTGGCGATGGCGGCGTAGACGACCTTGGGCACCTGGTAGATCGCGTGCAGCACGCCGTCGATGCGCATGCGCACAAAGGCCTCTTCGCGTCGCGGCTCGATGTGAATGTCGCTGGCGCGCTGTTCGATGGCGTAGTGCAAAAGGTACTCGACCGCCGCCACCACCGGCTCGCTGGTGGCCTCGAGGTTGCCGACCGCGGTCAGGTTGACAAACTGCTCCAGATTCTTGACGTCGGTCTCGGACGTCCGCAACCGGTTGGAGGCATCGCGCACCGACAGCCGAAAGCCGTAGATCTCGGTGATGGCGCGGTGGATGTCCGACGGGCTGGCGAGATGCGGCCGCACCTCGATCCCGACCAGCGTCTGCAGCGTCTCGAACAGCGTGCGGTCAAAGGGATTGACCACCGCCACCCGCAGGGCATTGGCATCGCGGCCCAGGGTCAGCACCGCGTGCTTGCGGGCAAAAGGCCGCGACAGGGTGCGCGTGATGAGCGGGGTGTCGAGCTTGAGCACGTCGATCTTGAAGTACGGCAGGCCGACCGCGCCGGCCACGGTCTGCGTGATTTGGTCCTCGTCGAGCAGCTCGCCCTCGCGGCCCGGTCGCGGCAGCTTGAATGCCGCCGCCACCTCGATCGGAGAGATGTCGAGCCGGCGGCTGCCGGCGCGCTGGCGGCCGTAGCGCTCGCGCACCAACTGGGCGCGGGTCACGCTCTCGCGCGACACAAGCTGCACCGCCAGCTCGGAAGAGACCAGCTTGGCCTCGACCAGCCGGTCGAGCACGAACGCGAGGTCGTAGTCGGTGGCCCGCAGGCGTGCATAGGGGTCGATGCGGCGCGGCGTCGGTGTCGACGCCGCGGACTCGGACGGTTCGACGGTCGGGCGGCGCGCTGCCTTGCCCGGCGTTATCGCGGGCGCGTTGGCGGCGCGTGTGGAGCGCAGCGGCATGGCCGGCCGGATCTCGCGCCGGGTCGCGGTGACGGAGCCGATCGGCGCGGCCTCGGCCGGCGGGCGCCTCGACTCGCCGGCCGGCGCGTCCTTGTTGTCGTGGGTACGGGCCATCTCCTCCCCTGCCCCGCCGCCGCAGCCAACCGCCGCGG
>JAFGSX010000477.1 GCA_016934455.1 Deltaproteobacteria bacterium | reverse complement strand
GTTCAGAAGTACGGTCTGGCGCTGGTCGGCTTCACCGGTTTCGCGCACAAGCGGCGGGTGCAGATCCTGGGCAACACCGAGATCTCGTATCTGCGGTCGCTCGAAGCCGAGACGCGGCGCCGGGCGGTCGAGGCCTACGTCGGCCTCGAGCTGGCTTGCATCATCGTGACCAAAGGGCTGACCACTCCGATCGAGCTGGTCGAGGCGTGCGAGCGCGCGGGCGTGCCGCTGTTCACGACGACGCTGCTGACCAGCACCCTGATCAACAATCTGCAGGCGTTTCTCGGCGAGCGGTTGGCTCCGACCACCACCATGCACGGCGTGCTGCTCGACGTCTTCAGCATGGGTGTGTTGATCCTGGGCAAGAGCAGCATCGGCAAGAGCGAGTGCGCGCTCGATCTGGTGATGCGCGGCCACCGCCTGGTCGCCGACGACGTGGTCAACATCAAGCGCCGTGGTCACGACGTGGTGTACGGCGCTTGCAATGACCTGACCAAGCACCACATGGAGGTGCGCGGTCTGGGCGTGCTCAACATCAAGGAGCTGTTCGGCATCGCCGCGGTGCGCGAGCGCAAGCGCGTCGAGCTGGTGGTCGAGCTGGTCGAATGGCGCGAGGAGGAGGACTATGACCGGCTCGGGCTCGCGGAGCGTTTTTTCACCATTCTCGACGTCGAGCTGCCGCTGGTGACCATCCCGGTGCGCCACGGCCGCAACATCTCGTCGATCGTCGAGGTGGCGGTGCGCAACCAGCTTCTCAAGTTCGAAGGGCATCATACCGGGCGCGAGTTCGAGCAGCGGCTCAACCGCGTACTGGCCTCCCGCCGTCTGGCGCGGTTGACCGCGACCGATATTGAGTGACCAGCGGGTCGACGGAGCGCCATGCAACAGCCGCGCATCATCTTCGTCAGCGGGCTCTCGGGGGCAGGCAAGTCGACCGCCGCGCACGCGCTCGAGGATCTGCAGTACTGGTGCATCGACAATCTGCCCAGCGCGCTGGTGCCCAAGCTGCTGGCGCTGGCGGTCGCCGCCGGAGGCCAGATCGACCGCCTGGCCGTGGTCTGCGACGCGCGCGATTCGACGCTGGGCGAGGTGCTGCCGCCGCTGCTCGACGACGTGCGCCGGCAGCGCTGGCTGGTCGACCTGCTGTTCCTCGAGGCCGCTGACGACGTCCTGGCACGCCGCTTCGAGCGCACCGGCCGCCGCCATCCGCTGGCCGGCGCGGGCCGCGACATCGAGCAGGCGCTGGCCAGCGAGCGTCAGCTCCTGCAGTCGGTCCGCGATCGCGCGACGCAGATCATCGATACCTCGGCGATGACTCCGCACCAGTTGCGGCAGGCCGTGGTCCGGCGCAGCGACGGAAGCAGCGAGCCGTGGCTCGAGCTGGCGCTGCTCGGCTTCGGGTTCCCCCAGGGGATTCCGCCGGAGGTCGACATCGTCATCGACCTCCGCTGCTTGCCGGATCCGACCCTCGAGCCGGCGCTCGCCGGCTGCACCGGGATGGACCCGCAGGTCCGGCAGCACGTGTTCCGCGGCGAAGCGCCACAGCGGCTGGTGGAGCGCGCGGTCGAGCTGCTGGCCTTTCTGTTCCCGCTGTTCCAGCGCGAGGGCAAGTCGTATCTGACCGTCGGCCTCGGGTGCAGCGACGGCGTGCACCGCTCGGTAGCCTGTGCGGCCGAGGTCCAGGCCCGGCTGCGACCGCTCGGAATCGAGTCGCGGTTGCACATCCCATCCGGGTGAGATTGCATCCAATCGCCGTTTGGGCCATGATGGCCCGCGGGGTAGGCTGGAAATGATCGGGATACTCGTCGTCACCCATAGCAATCTCGGGCAGGCGCTGGTCGAGTGCGGCGAGCAGATCCTGGGGCGGACGCCGGGGGTCGCTGCGGTCAAGATCGATGCCGCCGACAACCACGAGATGGCGCTGGCGCGCATCCGCGAGGCGGTCGGGCAACTCGCCACCGCGGACGGCGTGCTGGTCCTCACCGACATGTTCGGGGGGACGCCGTCGAACGTGAGCCTGACGCTGCTCGAACCGAGCAAGATCGAGGTGGTCAGCGGCGTCAACATGCCGATGCTGTTGCACGCCGTCACCGCGCGCGCGCGTGCCTCCTCCCTCGCCGAGCTGGCCAAGAACACGGCCGCCAGCGGCCGCAAGAACATCGTGATCGCCGGCGCGCTGCTCGACGAAGGTGCGGTTCTGGCGGGGTGAGTGTGCGGCGGAGGTGCGGTCGATGCCGGTTTCGGAGGGCGAGAGTCGACGGACCATCACCATCAAGAACGAGCTCGGTCTGCACGCGCGGGCGGCCGCCCAGCTCGTCCAGATCGCCAATCGCTACGATTGCGAGCTCTACATCCGGCGCGATGACCTCGAGGTCAATGGCAAGAGCATCATGGGCGTGTTGATGCTGGCGGCCAGCCCGGGTACCCAGATCGAGGTGCGCGCGGTCGGCGGCGACGAGGCGACCCGCCGGGCGCTGCTCGACGATCTCGCCAAGATGATCGAGAACCGTTTCGGCGAAGACCGCTGATGGTAGTGCAACACCGCGTGTTTCAAGGCGTGGGCGCGTCGCCCGGAATCGGCATCGGTCGGGTGCACCTGGTCGACCGGCGGCGCGTGCACTACGCCAAGACGCGCATCCAGCAGCGGCAGATACCCGCCGAGATCGAGCGCTTTTTGGCTGCCATCCAGGTGAGCGAGCGTCAGCTCGAGGCGCTGGCGCAGCGGCTACAACAGTCGATCGAGCGCACCGCGGCCGAGGCCGAACGCACTCGCCCGGCGCGACGCCGCACCGATCCCGAGGGGCGGGCCTCGATCCGCACCGACCACCTGTCGATCCTGGTCGCGCACCGGCTGATGCTGCGCGATCCGATGCTCGTCGATGGCACGATCGCGCGCATCTCCAACGAGCGGCTGTGTGCCGAGTGGGCGCTGCGGATGACGCTGCGCGAGGTGAAGAGCCTGCTCGACGATGTCGCGGATGACTATTTTCGCGAGCGGCGGTCGGACGTCGACTTCGTGGGCGATCGGATCCTGCGCAACCTGACCGGCGGCGGGGCCGAGGCTTCGGCCCCGGAGGGGTCGGTGGTCGTGGCGCACGACCTGAGCCCGGCCGACACGCTGGGGCTGCTGCGCAGCAAGATCGCCGGCTTTGTCACCGACGTCGGCGGCAAGACCTCGCACACGGCGATTCTGGCGCAGGCGCTCGGGTTGCCGGCGGTGGTCGCCGCCGGAGACATCTCGGACCTGGCTGGCGACGGCGATCTGGTCTCCCTCGATGGGGCCACCGGCGAGGTCGTGTTGCGACCCGGCCGCGCGGTGCTGGCGCGCTTTCGCCAGGTCGCCGACAAGCGCGCCCAGTTCGACGCCGAGCTGCGCGCCGAACTGCACCTGCCGACCGAGACCAGGTGCGGGCAACGCGTCGCGCTGCAGGCCAACATCGACCGCGGCGACGAGGTCGAGTTGCTGCTGGCGCTGGGTTGCGATGGCGTCGGTCTGCTGCGCACCGAGTACCTGTTCCTGGAGGAGCAGAAGACGGCGTCGACAGCTCACAGCGCCGCCTATCGCCAGGTGGTCGAGGCGCTCGCCGGCCTCCCGGTGACCATCCGCACCTTCGACCTCGGCGGCGACAAGGTCGCAGTCGGCAGCGGCTGGCAGCGCGAGCCCAACCCGGCGCTCGGGCTGCGCGCAGTCCGCTACTGCCTGCGCGAGCGCGATCTGTTTCGCGCCCAGTTGCGCGGTGTTCTCGAGGCGAGCGCGCACGGTAAGACCCGGCTGCTGTTGCCCATGATCTCCGGCGTGCACGAGCTGCGCGAGGTGAAGGTGCTGCTCGAAGAGGAGCGGGCCGCCCTGCGCGCTGCCGGGATACCGTTCGACGAGAGGATGGCGGTCGGCGCCATGATCGAGCTGCCGGCCGCGGTCTGGATCGCAGACCAGCTCGCCACCGAGGTCGACTTCTTCTCGGTCGGCTCAAACGATCTCGTCCAGTACATCCTGGCCGCAGATCGCGACAGCGAGCTCGTCGCCCACCTCTACCGCCCGCTTCATCCGGCGGTGCTGCGGGCGCTGCAGCAGACCGCGCGCGCCGCTCAAGGCGCCGGCATCGGGCTCGCGCTGTGCGGCAACATGGCGAGCGAGCCGCTCTATCTTCCGTTGCTGCTCGGACTGGGCTACAGCGAGCTCTCGATGCCGGTGCTGGCGATCCCGCGCATCAAGCGCGTGGTGCGCAGCGTGAGCATGGACGAGTGCCGCGCCCTCGCCGCCGAGGCGCTGCGCCTCAGCACGGCTCCCGATGTCGAGCGGCTGGTCGACCAGCGCATGCGGTCGCTGCTGGAGCCCGCGCTGCTGTGATCGGAGGCGGGGGCTCGCCGCGGGCGGGGTCGACGCGTGCGGGCGCTGCCCCGCCTACGGCCTGCGTTCGATGAAGTAGACCGCGGCCGGCGTGACGACCGCCTGGGTGACGATCGCGGTATCGATGACGATGAGGTTGCTGAGCCCGCGCTGCTCCAGCAGCTTGGCCAGCGTCAGCAGCCGGGTGCGCTGCAGCTCGCGCGGCAGCGACTTCCATTCGTCGGGAGGCACCTTGAGGACATAGATATTGCCCTTCAACGACAGGGTGCCGGTGAGGCCGATCGCATTGAGATCGACGTCGGTCACCGCCTTGGTGTCTGGTCTGGGCGGGGTGTGGGAGTAGATGTTGACTAAGATCGACGCCGTGGTGAGCACGATCACGATCGCCATCAGCACCAGCCGCAGCCGGCTCTTCTTGCTGCTGAGCACGATTTTCTGAGCGCGCTGCTGGGGTGTCTCGGCGACCGGAGGCGCCGCCATATGAGCCATCAGGCGTGACTCGACCATCTTCTTGGTGTTCTGGTAGAGCTTGTCGCGCTTGAGCTGCGGCATCAGGATCAGCTCCGAGGGGAGCTGCATCTGGATCCCGAGCGCTGCCTCCTGGTCGCGGAAGAGCAAAAAAAAGCCGAGCAGCTCCAGCGGGTCGACATCGGGCGTCTTGGCCATGTCGTGGTGGAGTTGCTCGAGGTTGAGGATGCCGTCGGCGAAGAGCTGGCTCCAGCGCTTGCTGATCAGGAACAGCAGCTCGGGACCCTTGTACCTCTGGCCGATCTCGGTGAGCTTGAGCGTCCTTACCAACGCCTGGCCAAAGGCCTTCTGGATCTCCTCGTCGGTCGCCATCGATCTCTCACCCCCCGGACCCGGTGCCGGCAACTATCGCGGGCCTTGTCCGGGCGGTCAAGGCCGCCGACGCGGGTTGCGCGGGCGAGCGCTGCCCGATACGAATGGGTGATGGCCGCCGATCCCGTGCTCCCACCGCAGGCAGCGAGCAAGCTCGAGGCCGCTCGCCGCGCCATAGCGTCCATGCCCGGCGCCGTGATCGCCTTCTCGGGCGGTGCCGACTCCGCGCTGCTGCTCCGGCTGGCTGTCGACGCGCTCGGCGCGCGCTGCCTGGCGGTCACCGCGTTGGCTCCGACGTTTCCGCCCTGGGAGCGAGCCGAGGTCGACAGGCTGGTCCGGCTGCTGGGCGCGCGCCATCTCTACCTCGAGACCCGCGAGCTGGCGCGCGAGGAATTTGCCCGCAACCAGCCCGACCGTTGCTACCACTGCCAGGTAGAGCGGCTGCGGGCGCTGCGCGGCATCGCCGAGGCCGCGCCCGACAGTGTGGTGCTGATCGGCACCAACGCCGACGACCTGGCGGATAGGCACCGGCCCGGGCGGCGCGCCGCGGTCGCGGCCGCTGTGCGCGCGCCGCTGGCCGAGGCCGGCCTGACCAAGCAGGAGATCCGAGAGGCCTCGCGGGCGCTCGGCCTGCCGACCTGGGATAAACCGCAGCTCGCCTGTCTGGCGTCGCGGTTTCCGTATGGCACCAGGATCACGGCCGACCATCTGCAGCAGGTGGCCGCGGCCGAGCAGGGGTTGCGCGAGGCCGGCTTTCGCGATCTGCGGGTGCGCTTTCACGGCGACGTCGGTCGTATCGAGGTGGGCGTCGCCGAGCTGGCGCGGTTTGCCGATCCGCTGCTCCGGACCGCGGTGGCGGCTGCGGTGCGCGCGGCGGGTTTCAGGTACGCGGCGCTCGATCTGGACGGGTTTAGGTCGGGGCGCTTGAACGAAG
>JAFGSX010000476.1 GCA_016934455.1 Deltaproteobacteria bacterium | reverse complement strand
CGTAGCGACGACAAAAAGACTTCCGCCGATCAGCGGGGACCCGCCAAAAATTGGCTCAAGAAAAGTGAGCAGCGCGATGAGTGGGCGGCGATCAGCGCGCGAAGATCCGCCGCCAGAATACGACCAGCGCCAGCAATGCCAGCCAGCCCGCGGCCGACAGGGCGATGCCGACGGCGAGCCGGGGCGGGCGATATTCAAACTCGATCGGCCCCGCCGCAACGTCGTCGACGACGGCGGCCGCGAAGTTGCCGCCGCTGCGCACGGTGGGCAGCGCGCGCCCGGCCTGCCGCGCTGTCCAGCCGCGCAGGAAGAGTGTGCGCAGCCCGATCACCGCGCCGCCGCGACCGCTGGCCACTACGCGCGCGCGGTCGCGCCGCGGCCAGTCGACGGTCAGCTCTCCGACCGCCGCGCCGTCTGGCAGGGCGGGCGGCGGCTGGCGCCCGATCGGGTCATCGACCGCGCGCACGATCTGGTCCACCGCGGTGCTGCTCACCACGTGCGCGTAGACGCTGTCGTCGTCGACGTGCCACTGCGGTCGTCGCAGCGCGAAGGCCGGGGCGAGCAGATCGCCGAGGGCGTACAGGCGCAGCGCGTTGCCCAGGGTGTCGCCGCCGGTAAACTCGGGCAGCTCGATCTGGCGGGCGGTCTGGTCCGCCGTCGGATACAGCGTCACCAGATGGGTGCACCCGAGCGCGTGGGCGGCCGCCGGCAGTCCCGCGCCCAGCGCCTTTTGCAGCCGCAACTGCTGGGCCGAGGCGAAGACCGTGTAGCCGAAGCCGGTGGCGAGACCATCGCAGGTGTTGAGGTTGGGCAGCGCCAGCAGGCGGCGCAGCGCCAGCGTCGACCAGTCGATGGACGTGCCCGGGATGGTCAGCCGCCGCCTCGCCAGATCGGGGTGGTGACACAACACGGCCGGAGCCGCGGTATCGGCGACGGCGCGCGCCAGCGGCGACCGCAGCGACGCCAGACCGGCCCCCAGGCCGAGTTCACCGGTCGCGGCCAGACCGAGGTCGAGCGCCACCAGGAGCGCGATTCCGCGCCGGCGGCCGGCCAGCAGCAGCGACAGCGCGAGGGCCGCGGCGAGCGGTGCCGCCCCTTGCGCCAGCCCGGTCGCCAGCAATGCCGAGAGCGACCGCCCTCCCTCCGCGAGGGGAGCTGCCGCCCCGATTTCGTCGATGCCGTCGAGCCAGCGGCGAGCGACCAGGGTCGCGGCGATGGCGACGGACAGGCCGGTCAGCGCCACCGCGGCCGCGATCCGCCACCGGCGCCGCAGCGGCCCGTCGCGGGCGACACCCTGCAGGCCGCGGCCGAGCAGGACCGCCGCCGCGATGGCGACGACGACCAGGTATTTGGCCGGGTAGCGAAAATAACCGAGCGGTGGAAATACCGCGGCAGCCCAGCCGAACAGCGGCGTCTGGTCGCCCAGCGCCAACAGCAGGCCGCCGCCGGCCACGACGGCCACCAGCGCGGTACGACGGCGCGACACGCCGGTCAGCGCCAGGGTCAGGAACAGCGGGCCGAGGTACGGCGTCCGGTTCCACAGATCCCCTTCGATCCCGCTGCCGCCGGTCTCGGTCAGCAGCTCCCACAGGTAGCGGCCCGAAAGCAGCGGCTCGGTGAAGATGCCGGGCGCGATCACGCCGATCCAGTACTCGGAGCGAAACGAGCACAGGGTCGCCAGCCCCGACGTCAGGCTGGCGAAGCGCGGCGTCAGCGCCAGCTCGGCCAGCGCCGGCAGCCACAGCGCAGAGACGCCGGCGAAGGCGATGCCGGCCGCGCCGCTGGCCAGGGCGAGCCGGGCCGCTCGCGATCGCCATGGCGCGCGCCGGGCGCACAGCGCCTCGCCCAGCACCAGCGCACAGCCGATGCCGAAGGACTGCGGCTCGCCGCCGAGCAGGCTGGCGGCCAGCGCCAGCGAGGCGACGACGAAGAGGCGGCGGTCGCGCGGCCGCCGGGCCAGGTGGCGGCCGGCAGCCCAGGCCAGCGCCTGCCAGGAGGCCGAGATCGCGTAGACGCTGTGGATGGTGGTGTCGAGCACGATGCCCGACAGCGCGCAGGCCAGCCCGGCGCCGATCGCGGGATAGGGCCGCACCCCGTAGCCGCGGGCGAGCCAGGTGGTGGCGCCGGCGGCGACGGCGACGTGAAAGACCACGATCCACGATGTGCCCAGCTCGATCGGCAACCACAGCGATAGCCAGCGCGGCGGGTAGAAGAGCTGCGCCGCCGGGTCGATCAGCAGGGGAGAGCCGTTGCCGATCAGGGGGCTGAGCCAGAGCGGCTCGCCGGCCGCGAGCCGCCGCTTCAGCTCGCACAGGTAGCCCATGTCGTTGGCCGTGAGGTCCCAGCCGTGGTAGCTCAGGCCCGCCAGCAGCGGCGCGGCGAGCACCGCGGCGGCGACGGCGGCCGCGATCCAGGGTGCCCAGGCTCGGGATTGGAGGTGGCGCTTCATCGCGGCAGCAGGACCGCCCTGGCGCGGTCAGCGGTCACGCCGCGGACCCGGACGATCTTGTGGCGGGAGCTCTCGCCGCGCGCGACCACCACCGCCGACTTGGCGACCCCGAGCAGGTCAGCGCACAGCTCGATCAGCGCGCGGTTGGCAGCCCCGTCGACGGGTGGCGCTGCGAGCTGGAACTTGATGGCATTGCCGTGGCGGCCGACCAGGCGCGACCTGCTGGCCCGCGGCTGCACGTGGCAGGCGATCTCGATGCCGTCGCCGCGCTCGCAAATCGGCGCTGGTTCCATGGCGGCTAAGAGGTGCGAGCGGTCCGGTCGAGCTCGACCTCGGCGATATCGTCGACGGAGGGAACAACGCGCTCCGGTCGCCGCAGCACGCTGAGGTTGTCCTCGATCGCGCCCTTTCCCTCGGGTTCGGCCAGCTCCATCTCGAGCAGCTTGCGATGGGTGGCCAGCACGCCGCGCAGCCGCTCCAGGAAGACCGTGCGCTGGCGCTTGAGCTCGTTGATGTCCTCGAGCAGCGCCGTGAGCCGCGCCTGCGCCGCCGCGACCACGCGCTCGGCCGCGATCTCGGCGTTGGCGAGAATGATGTCGGCCTCCTTGTGCGCGCTGGCCTTGATGTCCTCGGTGATCTTCTGCGCCGTGATCATCGTCTCCTTGAGCGTCTGCTCGCGGTCGCGGTACTCGTCGAGGAGGTTGCGCTGTCGCCGGTTCTCCTCCTCGATCTCGTGGACGCGGCGATTGAGCGCCTCGACCTCCGAGGCCACCAGGTTGAGAAAAGCGTCCACCTCGCCCTTGTCGAGGCCGCGGAAGACGGTGCGAAAGCGCTGCTGCTGGATGTCGAGAGGCGTGATCTTCACGGGAGCTCCCGTTGGCTGGGGCCTACATTGGACACCATTGTATCAAACAGCCTCAGGCCGGCGCCAATTTCAGACCGCTCCGCCAGGTCGCCAGGTAAGCCCGCCCCCCGGCGCCCGTCCCGTCAACCTTCGCGCTCGCCGAAGATGGCGGTGCCAACGCGCACCATGGTCGCCCCCTCGCCGATGGCGGCCTCGAAATCTGCGCTCATACCCATGGACAGCTCATAGGGCCGGCTCAGCAGGCCGGCGCCGGCCAGCCTCTCGGCCAGATCGCGCAGCCGGGCAAAGTGGCGCACCGTGTCGGCCAGCGGCAGGTCGAAGGGTGGCATGCACATCAGGCCTCGCACCGGCATCCCGGTGGCGGCGATGGCGGCGACGCCGGACTCCGCCGCGGCCGGAACCAGACCCGCCTTCTGCGGTTCGTCCGCGATGTTTATCTCGATCAGAGCGTGCAGGCCGCGCCCCTCCTTGGCGGCGCGCGCCAGCAGCTCGGTCGCGATCTGCGGGCGGTCGACGGTGTGCACCCAGCTCGCCCAGCGCGCGATGTAGCGCACCTTGTTGGACTGTACCGGGCCGATGTGGTGCCACTGGATCCGGGGCACTGCCTGCGCCAGCTCGGTCGCCTTGTCGCGCAGCTCCTGGCCGTAATTCTCGCCAAAATCGAGCTGGCCGGCGTCGCAGGCGGCGCGGATCTTGGCCACGGGCTGTAGCTTGGAGACCGCGATCAGGCGCAGTGTCTCCGGATCGCGGCCGGCCCGTCGGCAGGCCTCGGCGATCCGATCGCGCACCCGCGCCAGATCTTCGGCGACACTCATGGAGTCACTCCCTGCCGGGCCAGCGCGGTCAGCACCTCTGGCAGCGGCAACCCGACCACGTTGGTGTACGAGCCCTCGACCTGGTCGACCAGCGCCCCGCCGAGGCCCTGGATACCGTAGCCGCCCGCCTTGTCGAGAGGTTCGCCGCTGGCGACGTAGCGATCGATGTCGCGCGGCGTCAGCGGCCGAAACCGGACGCGGGTCGTCACCGCGTCCGTCGCGAGCATTCGGCCAGCGCGCGCCAGCGCAAATGCCGTCGTCACCTGGTGCCAGCGGGCAGCCAGCTCTCCGAGCATCGCCCTGGCCGCAGCCGCGTCCGCCGGCTTGCCGTAGATCGCGTCGCCGACGTGGACCACGGTGTCGGCGGCCAGCACCAGCGCCTCCGGCCGGGGCGCCGACGCAACCTGGCACTTGGCGCCGGCGATCCGCCGGGCATAGGCCGCGGCCGGCTCGCCGGGGGCCGGGGTCTCGTCGACGACGGCCGGCCGCACCGTCGGCTGCAGGCCGGCCTGGAGCAACAGGGATAGCCGGCGCGGGGAGGCCGACGCCAGCACGAGTTCGAGCGCCATGGCGGTGCATGATAGCATGCCGCCCTTGCGCTCGTCGTCGATTCGCGGTTTGAAGGGAACGGCCCGGCAGCGGGCGCAGGAGGAAGAGATGTGGCGCGTCGTCTGGATGGCGATCGGCGCGATGGCCGCGGCGGCACCGGCGCTGGCGCAAAACGAGACCCGCGATATCGACCTGGGTGGCGCGGTGATGCCCGACGAGAAGGCCTCCTTCGCGCCCGGCGGTTCAACGCCGTCAGCCCCGGCCAGGCCCCGCGCCGATGCGCTGCCGGTCGAGGAGCGGCCCGAGCCGGCCCGGCAATCCCCCGAGTACATCCCGTTCCTGTGGGAACGCGCGCGCTCGTTTCACGGCAAGGGCTGGTACCTCAAGGCGTGCGCCGACTTCGACAGCATCCAGGAGGCGGGCGGCGATCTGGCGCGGGAGCAGGCGATCGTCGGCCGCACCTATCTGGCCTGCGCCCGGCAGGCAGCCGACCAGCACGATGCGCCCAATGCGTCGGCGCTGCTGGCCAAGGCGCGCTCCTTCATCGGCGAGGTGCCCGAGATGGCGCGCGTCAACGGCACGCTGGCCCGCCACCGCAGCGAGATCGCGCTCGGCCGGGGCGACGTCGAAGAGGCGACCAGCGCCTTCGATGAGGCGCTCAAGCTCGAGCCCGACGTCGTCGACCCCACCAAGTTTTCGAGCGACCTCGCGCACCTGGCGCGCACCGCCTACCAGCGCGACGACATGGAGCGGGCGCGGCTGGCCGTGGCGGCGTCGCTCAAGTACTTTCCCCAGAACCGGCTGGCTCACGACGTCGGTCGCGGCATCTGGCTGCACGACAACATGGGCTACCTGATCGCGTTGGTCGTCTTTGGCCTGGTGGCCCTGATCGCGCTCTACGTCATGTGGCGACGGTCGCGGGTGACCCGCGACGAGGCAGCGCTGGCCGGCAAGGCGGCGCTCGTGACGGACGAGGAGGTGGACGAGGAGTTGAACGAGGAGCAGTCCAATCCGGACGTCTAGTGTGTTCGGGGGCCGTGAACAGGTCGCCCGGGACCATACACTAATGGCTGTAAAAAAAAGCCGGTGGGCCCGACTTGACCGGAGTCTTGAGCGCGCGTACATAGTCACACTAGGCAATTGAAGCAGCCGGTGCTGATGGAATGACAGGGGTTCTGACCATGAAGCGGATACCGGTGATGCTGATGTCCCTGGCGATCGCCATGGCCGCGGTTGCACAGGACGCGCCCGCGCCGACGCCCGCGCCGACACCAGTGCCCGAGCCGCCGCCGGTTGCTGCCCCGCCCGAGGCGCCGGAGATCGGCTCCGATGCCGGGGGCAGCCCCCTCCGCCTCTCCGAGAGCATCAACCTCAAGCCGGAGGAGATGCTCAAGGAGGCCCAGAAATACCTGGAAGAGATGCGCCAGGCGCTGGCGCGCGCGCTCGAGGTGCTGACCAAGGCGCGCGAGAGCAAGGACGTGATCCGGCTCAACTGCGTCAACGAGAAGCTGACCCCGATGAAGGGCATCCTCAAGATCGCCGAGGATGCGTTTATCGGCTTGCAGGAAAACATCGCCACCGGCAACCGCGAGGCGGCTGGCTACGAGTACTCCAAGATCAAGATCTCGCACGAGAAGATCAGCACGCTGCTGGTGCAGGCGATCAACTGCGTTGGCGCCGAGGCGACCTACAGCGGCGACACCGAGCTGTCGGTCGACATCGACGATGAGATAGCGGGCGGCGACCCGTACTACGGCGATCCGCAGATCCTGGTCGACCCGACCCAGACCACTGTCGACGGCAAGCCCGGAGACGAGGCGATAGGAGAGGAGCCCAACGTGGTCGTGCGGCCGCCGGTAGCGAGCCCCATTCGATAGCCCGACGACGGACCCCATTGGGTTGCCTCGCCGATGCAAAAACTTGTTGCGTTGCGACGACGCGCCGGCTAGAGATAGCCGGTTTGTTTTGGGGTGGTAGTTAAGTTGGTTATAACGCCGGCCTGTCACGCCGGAGGCCGCGGGTTCAAGTCCCGTCCACCCCGCCAAAAGCCCCTGAGAAATCGGGGGCTTTTTTTATGCCCTCAAACTGTTCCAACCTGTGTTCCAAACTCCAGGACCGTCGCGCCCGGCTGATCTCCGTTGGCGACCTCGTCCATATGATCGATCGCAGACCGTGTCGGCTTACGCCGGTGGAGGTAGCGCGCCGTCGTCTTGATGTCCTGATGGCCCATCAGATCCCGGATGACCATCATCGGCGCGCCGGTGTCGGCCAGCTTGCTGCCGAACGTGTGGCGGCAAACGTGCCAGCTGATCTCTCTGATGCCGGCTAGCGTGCACATCCGCTTGATGGCGCAGTCTGCACGCCGATGGATGCGCCGGCCGCCGTTCTCCTGATGGAAGACGAGCGGGCCGTGCTGCGATATGGCATCCGTCGCCACCTGCAGCCGCTCCGGCTCCAGAACGGCGACCACGCTCGGCGCCAGGTCGATGTCGCGCGTCCGTCGGCCTTTGGTTGACTGCACCCGATCCCGGTACCATTGGCGCGACACCCGCACCCATCTGTTCTTCAGGTCGATGTCGCCCCAGCGCAGTTCGGCCAGCTCGCCAAACCGCAGCCCGGTGTTCAGCGCGAAGTGCACCATGCTGAACCACTGGCCGCCGCGATAGACCTTGGCCGCTCGCAGCAGCGCGCGCTCTTCCTGGGGGCTCAGGCAGTCGACCGACTCCTCGTCGATCTTGAACAGCTTCAGCTTTGGCGCGTGGTCGAGGTGTCCGGCCTCGACTGCCCGGTTCATCATGCTGGACAGGACCGTGACGACGTTGTTGGCGGTCTTCTTCGAAAGCTTCCGGCCCAGCAACTCGGCCTTCATCTTCTCGACCGCACCCTTGTCGATCATGTCCATCGGCACGTCGCCAAACCTCGGGATCAACTCTCGCCGCAGGATCGCCTTCTTCGCCACGATTGCAGACGGCTTGTTCTCAACCGACCATTGCTCCAAGAACTCCTGCTTGAACTCGCCCAGCGTCGGGGCCACCTTCCTTTCCGCTGGCTTCGGCAGCAGCATCTCCCGTTCGAGTAGCGTGCCGAACGCCTCGGCTTCGCGCTTGGTCGCGACCGCGGCCTTGCGTCGTCGCCGCTGCTCTGTGCCGTCGGGCATCTTGAGGATGACGTCTACCTCCCAATACCCTCGGGTCTTGTGCCGGCGCACCTTGATCATGGCTTGCCCTTTCGGGCGGCCGGCGCGCTGTTAGACCGCAGCCAGTCTAGCAACGCGGATCTCAGGAACACAACCCGGCGGCCGATGCGCCGGTGCGGGATCTCGCCACGCCTGGCGGCGTTGTACACGCCCTTGAGGTCGACACCGAGAAACCGGGCGACGTCGTCCGCAGTCCAGACCACTTCTGCGTCTTGCGCGCGCGACGAGCCGGTCTCGGCATTGCGCTCCACGTCAGGCCTCGCCCGCGATCGGCTTGCCGAACCGCGAAACGCACGCCACCAGGTTGGGCGGCAGGTCGTCGGCATCCGCGTTGACTATCGGCAGGCAGGCGCCAGCGGTTGATGGCACCACGGGCTCGTCGCGGCACATGATCGCGATCGTGCCGATGCTGGTCGGGTTCAACGCGGGCCAACTCTGCGTCCACGTGGCCGCATGACGATGGGTCAGGCATCTCGTTTGGCCCGTCGATGTCGGCGACGTCGCGGCCGATGGGGAGTCCTTCATCGGGAAGCCCAGGTCGGCCAACGCCTCGCGTACCGCGTCGCGCACGAGAGCCCTGAGGGTCTCCTCGAACGTCACGGCGTCACCTCGACGCAGGTTGGGATTCTCGGACGCTCGTCCGCGTCGCCGCCGATCGAGCCATCGGGGCGCGGTTGGACAGAGACGGGCAACTTGCACTGGTGATTCCGCGAATAGCGCAGGAAGGCGTTGGCCTCGACGACGATGGAGCAAAACAAGGGTGCCGAGCAGACCGCCGGAGAGGGCTGATGTATGCCGTTACCGTCGCTGGCCGGACAACTACCGCAGAACAACATTTCGTTGGCTGGCGCGCTGGGAGCGCGGAGGCTGGAACTGGTGGAGGTCGCGCTGTTGGCGTTTGCCGCGAGGACGGGCTCGGCGGTTCGTGGGGCGCCCGCCGGATTATG
>JAFGSX010000475.1 GCA_016934455.1 Deltaproteobacteria bacterium | reverse complement strand
GCCTGGGCCAGCTTGATGTCGAGCGCGCGGCCGATCGGAGCCAGCGTGCGGCAGAAGTCGAGCAGCTCCTGGCTCAGGAACCCGAGCCGGCGACTGACCAGCTCGTCCATGTGCGGCGGCAGCTCCACGCTCTCCACCGGCATCTGCCAGACGCCCTTGGCCTGGCCGAGGGTGCCGCTCTCGACCAGGTAGCGCAGCGTCTCGACGACGAAGAAGGCGTTGCCCTGGGTGGTCTGGAACAGATCGCCGACAAAGCGATCGCTCAGCTCGAAGTCGCGCAGCGTGCTGCCGAGCAGGTCGGAGACGTCCCCGCGCTTGAGCGGCGCCAGCTCGAGCAGGCGGGTCAGCTTCTCGTCGGCGGTGGCGTAGACCACGCTGGTACGGTCGACCTCGTTGCTGCGGAAGGTGGCCACGTAGAGCACGGGCGTCTCGCCGCGCGCGCGGACCAAGAAGTTGAGCAGCTCCAGGGTCGCGCCGTCCGCCAGGTGCAGGTCCTCGAGGCAGACCGCCAGCGGCGACAACTCGGCCAGGCCGGCGAGCCAGCGGGACACGCTCTCGTGCAGGGCCAGCTTGGCCTGGGCCGCGTCGGCAAACTGCGGCGGCTTGAAGCCGCGCGCCGCCAGCTCCGGAAACAGGAGCGCCAGATGCGATCCCTGCGTCGACATCTGCTCTTCCGGCGTGCGCGACAGCAGGATCGAGAGCGCGTCGGCCATCGGCTGCAGCGGCCGCAACCCCTCCTTGCGGCACTGGCCCGAGGCCCAGGGGATCTTGTCCAGCTTGACGCGCAGCCTGAACTCCTCGAGCAGCCTGGTCTTGCCCTCGCCGCCGCGGCCGCAGATGAAGACCGAGCCGCCCTGGCCCTTGCCCAGCGCCTGCCTGAGATCGTCCAGGGCCTGGCTCTCGGCGCCGCGGCCTATGAGGTCGGCGCTGTAGAGATAGCTGGTGCGGTGGCTGACCGGTGCCAGCTCGAGCGAGATGCCGCTGATGCGCGCCAGATCGGTCAGCGCCTCGGCCGCGTTCTGGTACCGGTTGCGGGGCTCCTTCTCGAGCAACCTCAGGACAAAGGCGTCGATCTCGGGCGGCAGGTCGAGAAAGTAGCTCGGCTCGCGCGGCTTGTCGCGCAGGTGCTGGCCGATGATCTCGGCCGCGCTCTCGCCGTCGAAGGGCAGGCTGCCGGTGAACAGCTCGTAGGCCAGCGCGCCCACCGAGTAGAGATCGGTGCGGGCGTCGATGACGCCGCCCTTGACCACCTCGGGCGCCATGTAGTGGGGCGTGCCGCGGACCTGGGTCGAGGGTGTACCGAGCTGGTGGAGCAGGCCAAAGTCCATCAGCTTGACCTCGCCGCGATCGGTGAGGCGGACGTTCTCGGCCTTGATGTCGCAGTGCACGTAGAGCCGGGAGTGCAGCAGGTGCAGCGCCTGCATCAGGCCGATCAGCGCCCGGGCGGCCTCGGCGCGGGGCAGCGGGCCGGCCTTGAGCCGGTCGTAGAGATCCTGCCCCGGCACCAGCTCCATGACGACGTAGCGGGCGCCCTCGCTCAGCGTGCCGTAGTCGAACATGCGCACGATGTTGGGGTGCTGCAGCTTGGAGAGCGAGAAGAACTCCTGCTCGAGCTGCAGGATGCTCTCCTGCGCCTGCTGCTGAGCCTCGGCGTCGCCCGCCCGCGCGATCAGCTCCTTGAGCGCCACCACCTTGTCGCCGGTCTGGTCCTTGACCTTCCAGACCCGGCCGAAGGCGCCCTCGCCCAGCTTCTCCACCACCTGGTAGCGGCCGGCGATGACCGAGCCGGTGCCGTAGACGTCGTCGCCGCTCGCTCCCGCCAGCGCGGCGCCCGGGGCGGAGCCCCTCGACATACGGTCGAGCGCGCCGCAGACCTTGAGGAGTAGAAAGTCGAGCGTCTCGCCCATGCTGGCCCAGGCCGGAGCGGTTACTTGCCGAAGGTCGCGGCCAGCGCCTTGGTGCCCTCGCGGTAGGTCGGGAACTGGGGCTGCCAGCCGGTCGCCGCGACGAACTTCTTGTTGGTCATGCGCACGCTGTGCAGCAGCGGCTCGGCCACCAGACCC
This sequence comes from Deltaproteobacteria bacterium, assembly GCA_016934455.1. Taxonomy (GTDB): domain Bacteria; phylum Myxococcota; class JACRCW01; order JAFGSX01; family JAFGSX01; genus JAFGSX01. The sequence goes on along the minus strand of JAFGSX010000475.1, from coordinate 2,807 downwards.
CCCACCACCAGTTTCAGCATGAAGCCCGGGATGCCGCCCGCCTTGTTGACGGACATGTGTCGGGCTGCCTCCTCGGCGATCGCCTTGGCCGTCACCGGCTCGTTGTCGGTGACGTTGAAGACCTCGCCCGGCTTGGGCGACTCGATCGCGCTGACGAAGGCGCGGGCGAGATCGTCTTCGTGGATGTAGGAGAAATACTGAGCGCCGTTGCCAGCGTAGCTGGCCTTCTTGCCCTTGGAGAGCGGCCGCAGCACGAGCTCCTCGAACGGCCCGCGGGTTCCGTACACCATACCTGGTCTAAACACCATGCCCGGTGCCCGTTGAGCCTTGGCCGCCGCCACGATCTTGGCCTCGTTGCCGGGCTTGAAATCGACGATGCGGAACGGGCGGGTGGCCGCGGTCTCGTCCTTGACGGTGTTCGGGTCGTGGCCATAGACCCAGCCGCCGCTGGTGTAGACCAGGGCCTTGCACTTGGGCGAAGCCGCCTCGATCAGCAGCTCGACCGCCTTGCCGTCGGCCTCGGCGGTCTGCTTCTGCGCGCTCGCGGTGACGCGGCCGAGGTTGAGCTGCGCGCAGTGGATGATGGCTTCGGCCGCCGCAGCGCGATCGCGCCAGGACGAGAAGTCGCGAATGTCGCCGACGACCGGCTCGACCCCGAGCTGCTGCAGCTTGGACGTGTTCTCGGGTTTGCTGGTGAGCCCGACCACCTGATGGCCTTTGGCTTTGAGCGCGCGGGCGACCGCGCTCCCGACCAGACCGCTTGCCCCCGTCAGGAAAACCTGCATCTCTTTTCTCCTTGTGCTGGGGAGAGCCGCATTCGACCCCCGATGGATTGAGCGCAAATCTATCATTTTTTCGAATAACAATTATTATGAAAAAAAAATAGGGTTTAACTGGCTGAGAGCCTGGCGGCCGAGGATGGAGACTGGTGTGGCTCAGCGCCGACGACAGCGGTGCAGCGCTGCGCTCCTCTTCGCCGCGATCGCGATCGCCGCTTCCGCGCCTCCCCCGCCACCGCCCCCACCACCGACGGCAACAGGCACCGAGGTGACCGCGGCCAGCGCCGCGCCCGACGCCGCGGCGCGCGCGGGGCAGCTCACCCTCAACGACTGCCTGCGGTTGGCGATCGAGAACCACCGCGAGCTGGCGGCGGCGCTGTCGCGGCTCGCGGCCAGGCGCTCCGACGTCGGGGCGCCGTGGCGGCGCTTTGTGCCGCGGCTGGTGTTCAGCGCTGACGTCGATCAACGGCAGGAGCCGCTGTACGGCCCGTTCTATTCTTACTTTCACCCGGACTACAGCGTCGGTTCCCAGGCCCTCGAGGCCAGCGTCGGCGTCGGCGGCGAATCGCCGCTCGGCACCAGCTACCAGCTCTCCTTCGGCAACGCCGCCCACTTCTTCACCTCCTACACCGAGGCGCTCAACCCCCGCTTCGAGACCGCGCTCAGGCTGACGCTGACCCAGCGCCTGTGGCGTGGGCTGTGGGATTTCTACGACCTGGACGAGGCGAAGGCCCACCTCGGCCGCGAGGAGGCGAGCGCGCTCGAGCAGCGCGACGCGATCTTCACCGAGGTCGCCGAGCGCTGGATCGACGTGGCCCGCGCGCAGGAGATCGCGGAGCTGCAGCGCGAGTCGGTGGAGATGGCGCGCCAGTTCGAGGCGCTGACGCAGAAGCTGATCGAGGGCGGCCAGTTGTCGCGGGTCGACCTCTCGCTCGCGGCCCAGACCGTGGCCGACCGCCAGGCGCGGCTGGCCGTGGCCGATGCCGACCGCGAGTTCGCCGCCGACCAGCTCGCCGCTGCCATCCAGCTCGAGGACTCAGCCGCGCAGGCGGGCCTGGCGCCAATCGCGGTCGACGCCGGCGCGGCGTGGCCGCCGCTGGTCGACGATCTCGTGGCCGTCACCCGCCGCGCCATCGGCTACAGCCCGACTCTCAGACGCCTCCGCGCCGAGCTCGAGGTGGCGGAGGTGGCGACGGGCCGCGCCCAGGACGAACGCCGCCCCGACATCCGGCTGCGCGTCGACGGCGACCTGAGCGGCCTGTCCGGCACCTCGGCCTGTCGCGACGGCTATCTGGCCGATGGCATCACCCCCTGCGGCGTCCCGCCCGGCTACGCCGGCGGCTACCCGAACGCCTACCCGAGCCTGGCTAGCGGCCGCTTCTACGGGGTGCGGGTCGGGCTGGAGGGCACCCTGCCGACTTTCTTCGGTCCCTACGACGATCGGGTTAATGCCCGGCGACACGACGCCCAGGCCATCCGCGACCAGCTCGCAGCGACCGAGCGGGAAATCGTATGGCGGGTGCGCAGGGAGCTGCACGACCTGAAGGTGCGCGCCGAGATCGAGGCCGCGGCCAATCGCGCGGTGCAGCTTGCGGGTGAGGCCCAAAAAGCCGAGGAGGCCAAATTTCGCAGCGGGCGATCGACCGGGCTCGCCATGCTGCAGACCCAGGACCTGGTCATCGCGTCCCGGCTCCAGGCGATGGAGGCCCGCTTCCAGCTCGCGCGCGCCGTGGTGCGACTGCGGCTGGCGGTCGGCGATCTCGTTCCCGAGCAGGTCGAGCCGTCCGCCGGGAAGCTGGTGCCCGCGGCCGGAACCGCGCCCGGGGGCACGCCCTGAGGGCCGCGATCACCCGGCCGGAGACCGCCGCAGCGCAGGTCTCATACGAAATCGTCTTGATCATTACGGTGTGGGGGGCCAAGGCGACACTTTTTTCCGAGCCGGTGACCCTTGGAAATCCCTGACGAGGGACGAGGACAAAAAGGGTCGCCGGTTAAGGCGGGGCCCCACAACATGGTCGATTCAAGACG
>JAFGSX010000474.1 GCA_016934455.1 Deltaproteobacteria bacterium | reverse complement strand
TGAACCCGCGTGTGGTCGATCTCGCGGCCGAGGCCGGCGCTGCCGGCGAGCAAGCGCAGCTCGAGGTTGAACTCGGTGTCCCTGGCGAGATCTTCGACCCGGATCATCGATGCCGCCCATCTCTCAGCCGGGTCGTCACCTTACCACGGGAGCCCCTCGGCGTCTCCAGGGCACACGCCTGCCACAGCGCCGCCGCCACGCGCCCCGCCGCAACTGGCGCGGCGACCGCGCAGGTGACCGGCACCGCCCCGGCCGGCGCCGCGCGCCGGTCGAGACCGAGCGCCACACCGAGCAGCGCGTGGTAAGCGCCGTCGTCGAGGGCCCCGCGTTCAGACCGCAGCGCCTGCGCCACCTCGGGGCGCAGGTCGGCGCAGGCCGGGATGGAGACCAGACATGGCGCGCGGACGACGCGCAGCTCTCGCGGCAGGCAGCGCTCCAGCAGATCGCCGGCGCCCGGGTCCGCCGGCAACCGATGGCCGGCGATGTGCTCGACGCGGGCCGGCAGCAGAAGCTCGCCGGCACCGGTGCCGCCGGTCACGACCGCGATCCGCTCGGGCGGCGCCGCCGCGGTTCGCAGCAGCCGGGCGATCAGGCCGCTGTCGGACTCGACCACGACCACCTGCGTCCCGCTCCGGCGCAGCGCGTGCAGCGCGTTGCGCACCCGCACGTCGGCGGCTCCGACGTCGACCGCGCGCGGCTGCACCAGGGTCGCCCCGGGGGCCAGCCGCCGCACGCCGCAGGTCTCTTCGGCAGCCGCGCGCTCGCCGGCGAGCCGCGGATCGAACGCCAGCAGATCGGGCAGCAATCGGTAGCGATCGTCGTCGTCGCGAACCGCGCGCTGCGCGCTGGCGGCAAACGCGTCGATGGCGCCCGCGGCGTCGCGCACGTAGGGCGAGACCACGTCGACGACCGGTACCCCCTGGCACGCGATGAGCTGCCAGCGACCGGCCAGCTCGAGCGTCGGCATCGGCGCGCGCCCGTGCACCGAGCGCAGCGTGGTGCTGGCGGCGGCGGCGCACAGATCGGCGGTCAAACCGGCCGCCAGCCACGCCTCGGCCTCGCCGGCTGCCGCCGCCTGTGCCGCACACCCCAGCACCGCGACCGCCGCTGCCGTGCGTGCCATCGCCGACGCCACCTGGTCGGGCGGACAGGGCCAACTGACGGCCGCATCGTCGGCGGGCCCGAGCACCATGTCACCGATCGGCAGCCGCTGATCGCGGCTAGCCAGCGCACGCAGCCGTGGCAGCAGACCGGGGTACCCATCGACCTCGGCCTCGATGAACAACGGCGCCACCGCAGCCAGCTCGGCCGCCTGCGCGATCTCGCCGTCGCGGACGCGATCCACCAGCCGCTGCCAGCGCTCGAACAGCTCGCTCATCGCCGTGCCGCCCCGCGTCAGAGTTTCCGGATTCCCTTGCGCCCGAAGCCGGACTAAAGCTGTGGTCGCGCATTGTCCCAGGCCGGCAGCCGCCGCGCAAGGCGACCATCTTCGCGGTCCGCCGGTGCTGGTCGGGTGAGGGTCGTCTGAAGCAGCGTCCGACGGCCAAGGGGCTGCCCGACGGCCCCTTGGCAAAAGGAGATCACATGGCAGAACGCATCGGGGTGCTAGGCGCCGGCAGCTTTGGCACGGCGCTGTCCAAGCTGCTGGCCGAAAACGGCCACAACGTCATCGTCTGGAGCATCGAGCCGGACGTGGTCGCGGGCATCAATCGCGACCACCGCAATCCGACCTATCTCACCCAGGTGCAACTGCCCAAGGGGCTGGTGGCGACCGGCGACATCGCCGAGGCGCTGGCCGGCGCCGCAGTGGTGGTGTCGGTGGTGCCCTCCCACGTCACGCGCGAGACACTCGATCGGGCGCGACCGCACCTGCCGGAGAGCGCCATCGTCGTCAATGCGACCAAAGGCATCGAACAGGGCTCGCTCAAGACGATGGCCGAGGTGTTCGAGGAGTTGCTGCCGGCGCCGCAGCGAGACCGTCTGGCTCACGTGTCGGGTCCGACCTTCGCGCTCGAGCTGGCGCGGCGCCAGCCGACCGCGGTCACGGTCGCCGCCCGCGACGAGACGACCGCGCAGACCGTGCAGCGGCTGATCAGCACCGACTACTTCCGCGCCTACACCACGACCGACGTGCTGGGCGTCGAGCTCGGCGGATCGCTCAAGAACGTGATCGCGATCGCGGCCGGTTGCTCGGACGGCCTGGGCTTCGGAAACAACTCGCGGGCCGCCCTGATCACCCGCGGCCTGTACGAGATCTCCAAGCTCATCGTCAAGATGGGCGCCAACCTGCTCACCATGGCCGGCCTGGCCGGCGTCGGCGATCTGGTGCTGACCTGCTCGTCCTCGCTCTCCCGCAACCGCACCGTCGGCTTCGAGCTGGCGCAGGGGCGCAAGCTGTCGACCGTGCTCAAGAGCCTGGGCCAGGTGGCAGAGGGCGTGCTCACCGCCAAGGCGGCGCACGAGCTGGCTGGGCGCGAGCAGGTCGACATGCCGATCAGCGAAGCGGTGCACCAGATGCTGTTCGAGGACAAGGATCCCAAAGACGCGGTCTACGAGCTGATGGGCCGCAGCCTCAAGTCCGAATCCGGGGATCTGACCCGGTCCCTGGGCCACCACACCTGACGCCTCAGCACTTGACGCCGAAAGCGCCATTTTCTAGCTTGAACAAAGCCCGCACCGCTGGCGTCTGATGACAACGCTCGCGAGGGGCGGTCTTTCATCGAGGAGTCGCAAGTGAACACTTTTATGCTGGTCACTGTCTTGGTCGCAGCCAAACCCGGCGCCAGCTTCGACGCCATCAAGCAGAGCGCCGAGGGGCTCGAAAGCCCCAGCCAGGCGATCTCGGCCATCGTCGGCAAGTGCGACGAACAAGACCCCGAGATGCAGATCAAATGCCTGGACAACCTCAAGAAGTCCGGTGAGCAGCACAAGGGCAAGCGTTACTACCTCGATCTCGGATCAGGCCATCAAGAGCTGCTCGAGTTCGAGGGGATCCACGGCGGCAAGGCGCGTTTTCTCTGGGTCCCGATGTACGACCCGGGCACTGGCCAGCCGCTGACCGCGCAGAAACCGGCCAAGCTCAACGCCAGTGGCTGGCCCGTGCTGCAAAAAAAGGTGATCGACGGCAAGCTGCCCGCAGGCACCAGCGCGGGTGATCTGCAGCGCCTGGCGCGGCTGGGCCAGGTCAACATCGAGCTGGTCGGCAAGTTCGACAAGGCCTGGGAGCTGGGAGGCAGGGACCAGAAGGTGCGCGGCGTCGTCTTTAAAATCGAGGGATTGCGGCTGGCGCAGGCTCGCACCGGCGAGACGCTGCTCGAAATAGTATATTGACGACATGGCCCTGCGCGAAATCCTGATCTGGCCAGATCCGCGGCTCAAGAAGAAGTCGCTGCCGGTCACCGTCTTCGACGACGATCTGAAGCGTCTGGCCGAGGACATGCTCGAGACCATGTACGCCAACGACGGGGTCGGCCTGGCCGCGCCTCAGGTCGGCTTGCTTAAAAGGATGTTCACGATCGACATCTTCGCCGGCAAGGAGCAGCGGCCGGCCGACGCCCAGCCGCTGGTCATCGTCAATCCCGAGTTTCTCGAGAAGAGCGGCTCCATCGTCTGGGACGAGGGTTGCCTGTCCGTTCCGGGCGAGACCGCCGAGGTCAAGCGCGCCGGGCTGGTGCGAGTGCGGTACCAGGATGTCAGCGGCGCCTATCACGAGATCGAGGCCAGCGAGCTGCTCGGGGTGGCGCTGCAGCACGAGACCGACCACCTCGACGGCGTGATGTTCGTCGACCGCATCGGCAAGCTCAAGCGCGACGTCATCCGGCGCAAGATGCTCAGGCTCAAGCAGGATCTCGAGACGGAGCGAGCGGCGGTGTAGCCGGTCGCCAGCGCCTCACCCGGGCAGCGGGCTCAGTAGACCTTGGTCTGCAGGTTCTCGTCGACGACCAGCGCCGCGCCTTCCTCCAGCAGCTTCCAGCCCGGCGGCACCGGATCGATGTCCGCGGCGACGAAGAGGCCCCGAAAGCGCTGGTGCGATTCACGCAGCGCGAAGGAGTCGACGGTCCCCACCTCGCCGTAGCAGAGGTCGCAGTCGGCAATTCCCTCGTCCAGATGATGGGCGACGGTGGCGCCCGTGCGCAGCGCGTACATGCAAATGCCGTCGGTGGCCAGCAGATTGACCTGCAGCCGGGCGGCGCTCCCGGGCCGGGCGACCGTGGTCGCGGCCAGATCGAGCGCGCTGCGCAGTGCGCGCACCACGGCCGCCGGCTGCCGATCGCGGGCGTCGAGCTGGCCGGCCTGGTGTAGCTGCGCCAAAAAACGGTGAAACAGCGCCTCGGCGCAGGTGTGGCCCTTGAGGTCGCGCAGGATGAAATCGGGCAGATCGCGCACCAGGCCAGCGCGCAGCACCTCGTCGGCCACACCGCGGCTGCCGAACGCGCCGGTCATGGCAAAGGCCCAGCTCCTAAACTTGAACGGGTGCAGGTCGCGCGCCTGCACCTCGTCGCCGCCGTGCGGGAACGCGTGCGCGATCAGCACCCGCGTGCGCACCCCGCCGAGAAGCTCGACAAACGGATGGCCGGCGACGTCGACGTCGGGTCGCCGGTTGAGCAGCAGCGCTTCGTCGGTGTAGTGCGCGACGCCATAGCCGCAGCCGCCGGCCGCCCTCAGCACGCCCCGCAGCTTGTGAAAGGCGCAGTCGACGCGATCGTCGTCCGTGCCGATGTAGCCAACCATCTGACAACCGGTCATTCGACTCTCCATGCGCCGGAGCGAATGAGGTACCGCTGCCGCGCTGCGCCGCAGCGCCGCAGGTTCTAAAAAAATGGTAGCGCGCACGACGAGGCGACGCAAGACGCGCGCCGGATGGCGCAGCGCGAGATTGCGGTTTTCACGCAGGCTTACTATTTGGTAATGATGCGGTCGCGCTGACATTGGTGAAAAGCGCCGGGGTGCAGGATGGCCGAGATCGCCATGGGTATCGACCTGGGCACGTCCAACGCGTGCGTCGCGATCGTAGAGAACGGTCAGCCGACCGTGGTCGCCAACGAATGGGGAGAATTCAACCACGCCTCGGTCGTCAGCTTTCTCGACGATGGCACGGTGCTCGTCGGCAACGACGCCAAGCGCCAGATGATCATCAACCACGAGAACACGATCTACTCGGTCAAGCGCCTGATCGGTCGCTTCTACTTCGCCGAGGAGGTGAAGAAGGCGCTGGCGCTGATGCCGTACCACATCGTAGAGGGGCCCAACAACAGCGTCCGCATCGCGGTGCGCGACCAGGTCTACAGCGTCCCCGAGATTTCGGCGATGGTGCTCAAGGAGATGAAGGCCATCGTCGAGGCGCACGTCGGCCATGCGGTGCGCAAGGCGGTCGTCACGGTGCCCGCCTTCTTCAACGACAACCAGCGCCAGGCGACCAAGGACGCCGGCCGCATCGCCGGCCTCGAGGTGCTGCGCATCCTCAACGAGCCGACTGCTGCCGCCCTCGCCTATGGCTTCGGCCAGAACATGGCGCAGAAGGTGGCTGTCTACGATCTGGGCGGCGGCACCTTCGACGTCTCGATCCTCGAGATCGGAACCGACGTGTTCGAGGTGATCTCGACCGCCGGCGACACCTACCTGGGCGGCGACGACTTCGACGACCGTATCGTGCAGTGGCTGTGCAACCAGTTTGGCCAGCAGTTCAAGGTCGACCTGCGGCAGGACAAGTATTCGTTGGCCAAGATCAAGGAGGCGGCCGAAAAGGCCAAGAACACGCTCTCCGAGAGCGACGTCGCCCATATCCACGTGCCGCTGGTCTACACCGACGCCGAGGGCTTCAGCTACGACCTGGACGCCGACCTGCCGCGCAACCAGTTCAACCAGATGGTGCTCGACCTGGTGCAGCGCACCTTCAAGGTCTGCGACGAGGCGCTGCAGTCGGCGCGGCTGACCGCGGCCGACATCGACGGCGTGATCCTGGTCGGTGGCCCGACCCGGCTGCCGGTGATCCGCAACTCGGTGCGCCACTACTTCCAGCGCGAGCCCAACGCCGAGGTCGATCCCGACATCGTGGTCGGGCTGGGCGCCTCGATCCAGGCGCACGCGCTGCTCTCCGAGGGCACGCAGACCTTCTTGCTCGACGTCACGCCGCAGACGCTGCGGCTGGGTACGGTCGGCGGCTACTCGGAGGCGATCATCGACAAGAACACCCCGATCCCGATCGACCGCACGCGCACCTTCACCACCGCCCGCGACAACCAGGAGAAGGTGCAGATCAAGATCTTTCAGGGCGAGGGCCGGCGCACCGACGAGTGCACGCTGCTCGGCCAGTTCGAGTTCTCGGGATTGCGCAAGGCGCCGCGCGGCCAGGTCAAGATCGAGGTGACCTTCGAGATCGACACCGACGGCATCGTCAACGTCTCGGCGCGCGACATCGACACCGGCCAGGAGGCTTCGACCACCATCTCGCTGTCATCGGGTCTTAGCGAGCAGGACATCAAAAACGCAGCCGCGCGCCACGAGAACATCCAGGTGGTCGATCGCGCGCCCGAAGCCGCGGCGGACGTCTCGGCCCGGGAGACCGCCATGTTGCCGGCGCAGGACGACGAGACTGCCGTCAACCGGCCACCCCGCTGACGCGCCGGCAAAGTGAAACCGGTCGGGGCCGCAGCCCGACCGGCGAGGGGCTGCCATGGACTACACCGATCCGTCGTACCACCCACAGCTCAAGCAGCTTGCGGCCACGATCGACCAGCTTGATTACTACGAGATCCTGAACCTGCAGCAGGACGCCAGCACGGCCCAGCTCAAGGAGAGCTATTTTAGCCAGTCGCGGGCGCTGCATCCGGATCGCTTCTACCATTTGCCCGACGAAGAGCTGAAGACGGCGATCCACAAGATCTACAAGCGCATCACCGAGGCCTACGTCATCCTCAAGGATCCGCAGAAGCGCGCCAAGTACACTGCCGACGTCAACGGGCCGCAGCGCCAGGAAAAGCTGCGCTTCAACGAGGCGGCCGAGGAGGAGGCCAAGAAAGAGCAAGAGGAGGCCCGGGAGGTCTGCAAGACGCCCAAGGGCCGCAAGCTCTGGCGCACGGTCGAGCAGGATCTGCGCGACGAGAAGTGGGATGCCGCCTACCGCAACCTGCAGTCGATCTCGCTCTGGGAGCCGGGCAACCCGACCATCGCCGAGCTCAAGGCGACGGTGGACAAGAAGCGCAAGGGCCTGACCAAGTGAAGCCGCGGCGCGTCTAGCGCCCGGCGTAACGCACCGACAGCTCCATCTCGTTGATCAGGCGGTTGACGTCGGCAAACAGGCTCGAATCGGTGCTGGCCCTGGAATAGGCATCGAGCATCTTGCGGTTTCGCTCCTCGAGATCGCGGAACATCGGGGTGCGCGGATCGAGGCGCGGCCGAAGCGCGCCGTAGGCAAATTGTACCCGGCGCAGCTTGGCGTCGATGAAATCTTTGGTGTACTTGAAATCGGCGACGTCGCGCCTGAGCTGCGACAGGATGCGTCTTTTTTCGTCGTCGCTGGCGGTATCGCTCTTGAGCTGGCGCGTCGCCGGCCACAGCCGGAAGCACTCCTCGATGTCGAGCCCACGGGTCTTGAGCACCGCCCGTGCCTCGGCGAGGCACCTGGCTCGGTCGACCGCCGGCTCGACCTTGGCGACGGCCGGCGGCTCGACGACCGGCGGCGACGAATCCGGGCGCCCGGCCGCGACCATCGTCGGAGGTGGCGGTGGCGGTGGCGGCACGCGCACCGCGCTCCGGCGCCTCTTGTCGATCTTGGTCGGCGGCCGGCGCGAATCCTTGACCGGGTCGGCGATCGCGTCGGCAACCGCGTCGGCGACCGCGTCGGCGACCGCGTCGGCGACCGGCTGCGCCTCGAGGGCCAGCGCCAGGGCCGCGTCCGGGCTCGAGCCGACTGCAGCGTCAAGAGCCACGGCGAGCGCCGGTGCAGCATCGAGCGCGACGACTACAACCTCCGGGCCAGCGTCGGTGGTCTCGATCGCCGGCTTGTGCCGGAGCCAGAGCGCGCTGCCGATCGCCAGCGCACCGATCGCGACTCCGCCGAGCAGCAGCGACAGCACCAGGGATCTGCGCGCGCGCAGAGGCCTCTCGGCCTCGCTCTGCGTGGTCTCGCCCTGCGCCGCGGACGCCTGTTCGATCGCGACCGGTACCTGACCGAGCAGCAGCGTCTGCTCCTCGTGAAGCGTGGGCGACGTGCCGCCCCTGGGGCCAGCGGCCGGCGCGGCCGATGACGACGCATCGTGCGTCGGCGACCGGTCGACCAGAACGGTGACCTCGCTCGATCTGGGCGAGGTCGACGGGCCGGCGGCGCCCGGGAGCGAGGCCCCGGTGTCGGTCGGCCCGGCCCACTCGCCGCTCCTCATCTCCGCGAACTCTCCGCTCCCTACCACGACGGTCCGCTCGACCGGTGCGGCGGGCGGCCGCGGCGCCAGCATCTCATTGAGGTAGTCGTAGCCGGCGCTGACGTCGGCCGGCGCTCCCGGCGTGGTGCGCTCGACTACAGGGGTGCGCTCGACTACCGAGGTGCGCTCGACTACCGAGGTGCGCTCGACCGTCGGAGTCGACACCTGCGGGATCTCCGACGTGAGCGCGGTCGAAGCTCCGTCGAAGAAGGCGCTGCCGGTCTGCGTCTCCTCCGGCACGCGCGCCGACGGATCAGCCAGGCTGACAGAACGGGTCACCTCGTCGCCGGTCAGCTCGAACGGGGCGAGCCGGCCGAGCTTGTCCATGAACTCGCGCTCGAGCTTGAGATCGACCTCGTACAGATCGGCCAGCAACTTGGCCAGCGGCTCGCATTGCCGGCTCCCGGCCTCGCCTGCGATCCGACGCAGGTCGCCCAGAAAGGCCTTGGCGCTGGGATAGCGATCGTCGCGCTTGATCGCCAGCGCCCTCCGGATAATTGCCACCGCGTCGGGCGGCACCGTGTCCCACTGCACACCGTCGAGAGCGCGGCCCGCCGCCACCACCTGCCAAAGCTGGGCGGGATCCACGTTCTCGTACAGACGCCGACCGGACAGCAGCTCGTACAGCACGACGCCGGTGGCAAAAATATCGACCCGCTGGTCGATGTCGTGGCCGCACGCCTGCTCGGGCGCCATGTAGCGCAGCTTGCCCATGACCATGCCGGGCTCGGTCGCGGTCGAGCGCGCCGCGAAGCGCGCCAGACCAAAGTCGATCAGCGTCACCTCGCCCTTCCAGCTCGTCATCACGTTCTGAGGGCTGACGTCGCGGTGGATCAGGTTGAGCCGCGCCCCGCTCAGGTCCTTGGCGTCGTGCAGGTAGACCAGCGCGTCGAGTAACTGGTCCACGATGTAGTAGGCGGCCGCCGGCGGCACCCGGTACTCGAGGTCGCGGGCGCGATCGAGCAGAGCGCGCACGTCGCGGCCCGAGATGTACTCTAGCTCCAGGAAGAAGGTGTCCTCGGCAAAACCGACGTCGAACACCTTGTTGATCGCCGGATGGTTGAGGATGATGGCGACGCGCGCCTCATCGAGAAAGCGCTGGACGTATTCCTTGTCGCGGGTCAGATCCTGGCGCAGAGTCTTGAGCGCGACGTAACGGGTGCCGTGGCTGCGCGGCTTCTGGCCTAGATAGATCTCGCCCATGCCGCCGCGCGCCAGTCGCTGCAGCAGCATGTAAGACCCAAAACGCCTGGGCAGGTTGGCCACGTCCTCACACCCGTTGGCATGGTATTACACACCTTGGACTGCCCCGGGTGCAACGACTTCGAACACCTCCACCGGCTCGGCCTTGCCCTTGAGCGCGAGTGGCCCGCGCTTCTGGATCAGGAACTTGCCGGCGACCAGTTGCATCGTACGCGGGCCGATCAAAATCTGGCCCGGCTCGGCCGCGGCCTCGAGACGCGAGGCGACGTTGACCGCATCGCCGAGCGCCGTGTACTGCATCTGCATCTTCGAGCCGATCAGGCCGGCCACCACCGGCCCGGTGTTGACCCCGATGCGGACGCGCAGCCGCTCCTCGGGCGGGCGGTCGGCGATCACCGCGTTGAAGGCCGAGCGCATCGCCAGCGCGCAGGCCACCGCGCGCAGCGCATCGTCCTCGGCCGGAAACGGGGCGCCGAAGATCGCCATCACCGCGTCGCCGATGTACTTGTCGACCGTGCCGCGGTGGTCGCGGATCACCTCGGTCATGCGCGACAGGTAGGCGTTGAGCAGGCTGGCGATCCGGGCCGGCGGATGGCGCTCGGAAAAGGCCGTGAACGAGCTGAGGTCGCAGAAGACGATGGTGGCCTCGAGCGCCTCGAGAAAAGGCTGAAAACCGCTGCCGTCCTGGCCGCGCGTGGTCAGCATCAGCTTCTCGACCACCTCGGGTGTGTGAAAGCGCTCGAGCATGCTGCGCAGCGCCGCCTCCTTCTGCACCTGGTCGCGCATCCGCGCCTGCTCGATGCCGAGCCCGACGATGTGGCCGAGCGCACCCACCAACTCCTGGTCAGCCACCGAGAACGGGCGCTCGCGCGTCACGTAGATGACGCCCTCGATCTCGCTCTCGCGCAGCAGCGGGACGCACAGCACGGCACGCAGATCGAGCCTGAGCACGCTCTCGCCGCTGGCGAAGCGGGTGTCGTTGGCAGCGTTGGCCGCCGCCACCGCCGCCCGGTCGCGCACCGCGGCCTCGACCACGGTCTGCGACAGCTTGAGCGAGCCGATGCGCTCGGCCAGCCGCACCACGCTCGGCTGCATCTCGCCAAAAGCCCCCTCGGGACGCAGAATGGCGACCCCCTGTCCCTGGGTGGCGTCGAGCAGGGTGCTGGCGATGGAGCCGAGAAAATCATCGAGAGTGAGCGCGCGGTGCAGATCGGCCATGACCCGGTAGAGCAGGCCGAGCGCGAGCGCCTCCATCGATTCGGCGGGCGGCCGCGAGTCGAGCGTGCGCGACAGGGTCTTGAGATTGCCGATATCGTTGAGATCGAGCCGACCGGTCGAGGTCGAGCGCAACCGCTGCACGATCGGGTTGGCGTCCAGCGGCAGCTTGTTGATGCGCTCGGGAGGCGCCTTGACTTCCTGCTCCCAGCTCCAGACCGCGTTGCGCGCCGCGCGCATCGCCGCCACCGCCTCGTTGAGCTTGGCGTGACTGGGGTCGGTCAGGTCGAGGGTCTGATCTTCGACGGCAAAATCATCGGTGATGACCGGCAGATCCTGGCGCGCCGACACCGGCTTGCGGCGATCCGCCATGGTCCGGATCTGCCACTCACCCGCCTGGATCGTCTCATTGCCCTTCAGCACCGTCTCGCTAATGCGTTTGCCCGCGACGTGGGTTCCGTTGTGGCTGTCGAGGTCGCGCACCACCAGCTCGCCCTTGTCGTTCCAGTCCAGCACCAGATGGCGGCGGGAGATCTTGCGCCCCTCGAGGCAGATATCGCACGCCGGGTCGCGGCCGACCACGGTGGCACGGAGCATCACGTGCTCGTGGGTGCGGCCGTTCGGCCCCGCGGCGACCAGACGGAGACGCCGGCCGGTGGCCGCCTCGGCGCTGTACCTGCGTTCTCCACGCGTCGCCATCTTCGCGACCCACCTGCAGACGAGAACCCGTCGTACGAATTATCGGCAAGTCGAGCCTGCAATAAGCCATATTTTTTTTGCACCGCAAAGACCAATCTCCAATCTCTTGAAATATGAGCTTGAATCGATCGGCCGCGGTGCATATCGTCAACACGCGATGAGATTGCTTTGCGCAACGA
>JAFGSX010000473.1 GCA_016934455.1 Deltaproteobacteria bacterium | reverse complement strand
TCTCCCGGAGCCGGGCGCGGCCCTTGAACTCCTTGAGGTTCCTGGCCGCCAATTCCATGCGGTCGACGAAATCGAGGTCCGGCACCTCGTTGTCGAGATAGAGGATGCCCAGGTTGTAGTAGGCGTCGTGCTGCGAGCGGTCGAGATCGGCCGCCTTGCGGTAGGCGGCGATGGCCTCGGGATAACGCTTCTCGGCCCGCAGCGCGTTGCCGCGGTTGACCCAGGCCGCGGCCAGCTTGGGCGAAAGATCGACCGCGCGCTGGGAGGCGAAAGCCGCGCCGCTGTAGTCTCCCAGCTCGTAGTAGAGCACGGCGAGGTTGTTGTAGGCCTCGACCAGATCCTGGCGCTGGTTGACCGCCGCCTCGAACTGTTTGAGCGCCGCCGGCTTGTTCTTTAGCGCCAGGTAGACGCGGCCCAGCGCCTCGAGCACCAGCGCGTCCTTGGGGCTGATGGCGCTGGCGTTGGTGAGCACGAACTTGGCCAGCTCGTACTTGCGCTGGGTGTGGAACGCCTCGGCCAGCACCAGCATGGCAGGGACGTTCTTCTCGTCTTCCTTGAGCGCCTGCTTGGCATACCGCTCGGCGTCGGCGGGCTTGCCCGCGGCCAGAGCGGCCGCTCCCGCCGCGGTCAGCGACCCGGCCGATCGCCGCTGCGCCAGCGCTCGCTGCGCCAGTGCCTCGCCCTCCTGCGGCCGGCCCATCCGGCGATAGGCCTGGATCAGGTTGAACAGCGACGGCTGGTAGTCGGGCCGCCGCTTGAGCGCCTCCTGGTAGTAGGCCAGCGCGGCACTGCTCTTGCCATGGCGCTCCGCCGTCACCCCGGCATTGTGCCAGGCCATGACGAAATCGGGATCGCTGCGCGCGGCCCGCTCGAACAGCACCATCGCCCGCGCCGGCTCGGCCGCCACGATCGCCGCCGCATCTTCAAAATCCTTGCGCGCGGCCGGGTTGCTCGACAGCTTCTCCTCGGCCGGCGCGGCCGGCGCGATCGGCGCCGGCGCCTCCCCCGCATCCTCGTCTTCCTCGGCCTCGGACTCGGCGGCGGGCGCGGCCGGCGCCGCGTCGACCGCCGGCGGTGGCGCCTGCTCAGGCGGCGGTGGAGGGGGCATCCCGGCGGACTCCTCGACCTGCTCTTCCAGCGCCCGGGCCGCGATCGGGGTATCGGGCTTCTGGTCGGCCGTGGCGCACCCGGTGATCGCCGCCGCGGCGACCAGCCCCGCCAGCGGCGACCGCGCCGTCGCCGCCCGCTGCCAGAGGCGCAGTATCATTTGCCCTCCAGCCGCTTGCCGGCGCCGAGCTTGGACGCCAGCTCCTCGGGCACGACCAGGCCGGTGCCCGCATCCTGCGTCTCGACCAGGGAGCTGCGCGGCTCCTTGTCGATCGGATACTCGGCCTTGCGGTACTTGTTGAGCCCCTCGAGCGTGCGCTTGGTCCAGTCGTTGATCACCTTGGCGTTCTTGGCCTCCTTGAACGCCAGCTCGTAGGCCGGCACGATCTTCTCCTCGAGCTTGGCCGCCTGATCCTCGATCTGGACCGTGTACTCGTCGCAGTACTCCTGGCCCAGCCGCTTGACGTCCTTGGGGCATTCGGCCTTGAGCAGCGTCTCGGCCAGGTTCTCGTACACGTAGCCCATGCGATAGAGCGCCGCCAGCGACCACTCGATCTGCTTGTAGTTGAGGACCTCGCGGTAGAGGTCTTCCACCACCTGGAGCTTCTCGGCCTTGTCCTTGAGTGCCTTCTGCTGCTGCTTGCCGGTGCCCTGGATCTTCATCCCCTCGTAGGCCGGCAGCGTCATCTCGACCAGAAAGAAGCGCGCCTTGGCCGCGTTGTAGCCGCCGACCGAGGCGGTCGACAGCCGGCGATTGGCAAACTCGCGCACGGCCTGTTCGTAATAGCTCTTCGCCTCCTTGAGCTGGTTGCTGCTGTAATAATGGTCGGCGATCTTGACCAGCGCCTCCAGCACCCGGTCGCTCTGCCTGGGATCGCGCTGGTACTTGCGGATGAACTTCTGAAAGGTCGCGACCATCGCGGCCTCGTCGCCACGCTTCTCGTGCACCACGCCCGCCCGGTAGAAGGTCTCGGGCGCGTCCTCGCGATCTGCGAACATCGAGGCGTAGCGCTCGTACTCGCTGGCGGCGCGCTGGTAGTCCTGGGTGTTCTCGAGCGCCAGCGCCGCGTTGAACTGCGCGTTGGCGCGATCGGGGCTCTCGGGATACTCGTGGACCAGCTTGAGGTAGTTCTCTATCGCCTTGGCAAAATCGAACGCCTGCTCGCTCTTGAGCGCGACCAGGAACAGCGCCTTGTCGGCCAGCTCGCTCTTGGGATACTCGCGGAACACCCGCTCGTACAACCGCGCCGCCGAGTCGAAGCGGCGCGTGCGCTCGTAGGCGACCGCGGCGTTGAACAGCGCCTTGTCGGCGAACTCGTGCCGCGGATTCTCCGTCACCAGCCTCACGTACTCGCGCGCGCCCGCTTCCAGTTTCTGGTTGCCCTCGCGCACCTTGCCCTCGGCCAGCAGCTTCTCGCCCTCGTCGGACCACTGCTTGGCCTTGTTGAAGAGGGCGCCGACCTCGAACTTCTTGTACTCGGTGGCGTCGCCGATCTTCTTCTTCTGCACCACCTGCGCGAACTTCTCTACGTCGCCCCAGTTCTTGAGCGCCAGCAGGTACTCGATGATCAGGTTGGCGGCGTACTTGGCGACATCGGTCGTCGGGAACTGCTCGATGATCCGCTCGAAGCGCGTCTTGGCCACCTCGTAGTGATGGAACAGGTAGTAGATCTCGGCCGCCTTGTAGCTGATCTCGGCCACCCGCTCGTGCTTGGGCGCCACCGCCACGAAGGCGTCGCAGGCGTCGGCCAGCCGCTTGCGCAGCTCGGGGATCGGCTCGGGCTTGGGTAGCTGGTCGCCGCGCTCGGCGCCGGTGAGCACCTTGCGCGTCTCGAGCTTGCCCGCCTTCTCCAGCCGCTTGATCTCCTCGTCGAGCGAGAAGACCACGTTGAGCGCGGCGTCGGTCTTGTACTTGGCGCCGGCCGCCGAGTCGCGCACCTTGCCGAAGGCGTCGGCCGCCTTGACGAAGTCGAGCGAGTAGAAGTAGCAGTCGGCCAGGTAGTAACCGAGCTCGTAGGCATCCTTGTCGTGGGGAAAGCGATCCAGGTACTTCTGGTAACCGACCGCCGCCAGCGCGTACTCGTTCTTGGCCAGATCCAGCTTCTGGTCGTTCCAGTACTTCTGCGCCTGCTGGTGGTGGAAGATGGCCGAGGTGTAGAGCGAGGTCTTGGTCAGCTCCAGCGCATCGGCCAGCGCCTTGGGGTTGCCCTGGTTGGCCTTGAACCAGTCGGTTCCCTCGGCGTAGCGGCCAAACAGCTCGTCGCGGGAGGCGGCCGCCTGGTCGAACTGGCGCGCGCGCTCCCAGGCCTCGACGATGCGCTGCGAGGTCTTCGGCGCCTCGGGCGACAGCGGATCCTGATCCAGCGCGTAGCGCAGCGCCTTGACCGCGCCCGGGTACTTGGCGCTGTCGAACAGGATGTTGCCCAGCTTGGTGACGACGTCCCGCTCGTAGCTGCGATGCCCGATCTTTTCGAAGTAGGCGATCGCAAAATCGATCATCTGCTCGCCGGTCTCGTCGAGCTCGAAGTCGTAGCCGATGCCGCGATCCCAGCGCTCGTCGGCAAAGCTGACCGCGATGTACTGCAGCGACTCCGGTCGCAACGCCTGCGCCTCGGTGTTGCCCTTGATCTTTTCGACGTCGGCGAAGTCGACCAGCGCCATGAACTCGCCGATCGCCTCGGGAAACATGTCGAGCCGGTAGTGGGTCCAGGCCAGCTTGTACAGGCCGCGGTCGTAGAGCTTGTTGCCCGGGCCGCCCTGGACCACACGGGTGTAGGCGTCGGCGGCCTCGGTCAGCCGGTCGCTGTCGAAGTAGGACTCGCCGATGCGCATCCAGGCCTCGGTGAAAAAGCGGCTCTGCGGAAAGCGCGCGGTCAGCTCCATGAAGGTCTTGAGCCCGGCCTCCTGCTCGCCCTGCTCGGACAGGCAGTAGCCGAGCAGGTAGTAGGCGCCGTCGATCAGGCGGTAGCCCGGGAAGTCGGTGATCATGCGCTGGTAAAGGGCGATCGACTGCTCGTAGTGGGGCTGCGGCTGCTCCGGCTCGACCTTGATCTCGCCGCGGTCGTAGGCCTTGATCTGCTGATCGAACTCGCGCGTGGCGGCCAGGTAGGCGTCGTTGCTGCGCTCGAAGTAGAGCTCGGCCAGCCTGAACATCGCGTCCGGGGTGAACACCGGATCGTTGGGGTAGTGGCGTAAAAAATCCTCGAAGCGGGCGATGGCGTCGTCGCGGCGCGCTCGCTCGGCCTTCTCGAGCTCGGCGATCTGCCGCTCGTACTGATCGATCACCTGCTGCCGGCGCTCCTGGTACTGGCGCTCGACCAGATCCTGCACCTCCTTGCGGTAGGACCTGTTCTGCTCCTCGAAATGGCGCAGCAGCTCTTCGATCTCCTGCAGCAGCTTGAGGTCGGCCGGCGAGATCGAGTCGCCCTCGGCGCCGGCGGGCGCCGCGATGGCGGCCAGCCACAGGCCCAGCGCTATGGTCGGCCAGCGCTTCACGGGGGTCACTCCTCGGCCTGCAGCACCTCGCCGAACTCCTGATCCATGGCCTTGAGTTCGGCGCGCTCTTTTTTCACCAGGCGCGAGATCTCGTCGGACTTTTCTTTTTTCTTCTGCCACGCCATGTCGACCAGCCCGACGTCGGCGCGCAGCACAAAATCGTAAAACTCGTCGCGCACGCCCTTGAGCGCCCGCGCCGCCGCGCTGGCGGCGGCATCGCCGGCCTCGTTCTCGTAGGCCAGCACCTGCCGCTCGTAACCGTCGAGCCGACCCTGCTCCACCGCGATCGCGCGTCGGATCACGTCGGCGCGCCGGTCCACCGCCTGCTCGAGCACCTGGGCCAGTCGGTTGGCGCGGCCGACCAGGCTGTCGACCTCGACCGACACCGCGTCGATCTCGGTCAGCGCGCGCACCACGTCGGCCGGTGCCCGCGCCCGCGCCTGGTTGACCAGCGCCGCCTCCTGTCCGAGCGCCTCCTGCAACTGGGCCCGGATCTCCGACTCCTGCGAACCGGATCCGCCGGCCAGCGTCAATCCCTCGCGCTCGCGACGGATCCAGACCGCGAGCTGATCGTGCTCCTGCTTCATCTGCTCGACCGCGGCCCGCACCTGATTGAGGTTTGAGATCCAGTACTCCTCGTCGGCGGGGTCGAGCTTGCCCCCCGCCTTGAGGTCGACCGCGTACTTGTCGATGGCGGCCAGCACCGCCAACTGCGAATCGAGGGCGATCGACAGCCTGAAGAGCTGGCGATCGAGATCGTCGATGCGGCCGCCGATGCGGTTGGCGCGCTCGCTCAACCCCTGGGCGGTCTTGGGGATGGACCCGAACTTGTTCTCCAGCGCCTTGCGCCGCGCCACCGCCTCGGCATAGCCAGCTCCGGCATACGGCCTGAGCAGCTCGCCCTGCAGATCCGTCACCTCGGCCACCAACTGCAGCGCGCGATCGCGCGTCAACAAGGTGGCGGTGTGGACCTCGGTCACGACCGGGAACAGCTCGACCCGGTCGGGCGAATCGAGCACCCGGTTGAGCCGCGCGATCACACCGCGCGCCGCCTCGACCTCGTTCTTGCCGACCCGCAGGTCCTTGTAGACGTGCAGCGCGTCGTCGATCGCCTCCTGCCCCTGCGCCCACTTGGCGGCCAGCGGCGGCAGCAGCGAATCGACGGTGAGCATGCGCTCGTCGACCGCCATGATGTCGTGGAGCAGCCGCTTGGCGTCGCCGCGCTCGGTCATCAGCTTCTCGAGCTGCTCCATGGTCGGCCGGTACTCGCCGATCACGCCCTCGAAGGCGGCGCTCGCCTTGTCGTGCTCGCCGAGCCGCAGGTAGAGGTTGCCGCGCAGGATGTTGATGTCGGGACCGAGCCGCGAGCCGGGGGCCGCGATGAGCAGGATGTCGAGCGCCTGCACCGCCTTCTGGAACTCGGCCCGGGCCTGCTCCGGCTTGTCCTGCAGCGTCTGGCCCCGCTTGATGAAGGTCCAGGTCACCTCGAACAGCATGTCCGGGAAATGCGACGACTCGCGCGGTATGTTCTGGTACGAGTCGGCCGAACGCGTCAGGTCGCCCAAATCGTAGTAGAGCCGCCCCAGGGCCAGCCAGGCCAGCTCCTGCACCTCTTTCTCCTCGGGATTGCGCGCGAACGAGTCGCCGACGCTGCGAAACAGCTCGATCGCCCGGCCGGTCGCCTCCTTGCCGCCCTTGCCGATCAGCGCGACCGCCTGCAGGTAGGCGGCCTTGAGGCCGGCGGCGTTGCTGCGCGGCACCGTGGCCAGCACCGCGATGGCGTCGTCGTAGCGGCCGGCGCGCACGAGCTGCTTGCCGCGCACGTAGGCGATCTCGGGCCGCACGCTGGCGCCCGACATCTTGAGGTAGGCGTCGTAGTAGACGTCGACGTTGCCATAGTCGTTGAGCCGGCCCGTGATCTCGATCAACCGCACGATCGCCCGCTGCCCGTAGATACGCGAGCCGCGCTCGACCAGCAGCCTGAAGTAGGTGCGCGCGCCGACCAGGTTGCCGCTGCCGTAGAGCGCCTCGGCCAGGGCGTTGACCGCATCGTCGTAAACCGAGCTGCGGTCGAAGCCGGGGGTCTCGACCGCGTCGAACAGCAGGATCGAGGCGCGCTCGTAGTCCTTGAGCTCGAGCAGGATCTGGCCCTCGCTGACCCTCTCCTCCAGGCCGCCGCAGCCGCTGCTGGGCTTGGCATCGGGCGAGAACTTGGCCTCGAGACAGCGCACGCTGGCGGTGTCCAGCACCGCCTGTAGCTGCCGCTCGAGACCTGTGATCTGCGACCGCACCGCACTGGCGCGGCTGCGCAGGCCGTCGATGCGCTTGACCGCAGGGCCCGGCTTGGCCGCCACCATCGCCAGAGCAGCGATGGACATGACCGCCGCTGCGATCACCGGATGCCGTTGCCGCGCCCGCACCATTGCCCCGCGCTCCGTGCCGCGTCTACGGGGCCGCCGGTGCGGCACCCTCGCCGGAGGTCGCGGCCGCCCCCTCGGCCGTCTTGCGCGCGCGCATGCGCGTCACCTGCAGGTCATAGCGCACGGTCGGCCGGTCCTTGAGCTCGACCAGCGGCCCGCCCTTCTCGAAGGCGACGATCCGCAGCGTGCTCTCCTTGCCCTCCTCGGCGCGAAAGGTGTAGCTCGACTTGATGCGAAAGGTGTAACCGTTGAGGTAGCTGAAGACGCCGTAGCCGTGGCCCTGGTAGACCAGGTTGACCGTGACCTGGTGGTTGCCCGGAACGATGTTGCCGGTGAAGAGCTCTATCTCTTCCTTGGCCGAGAGCGCCTCGCCGGTGTCGTCGACCTCCTGCCGCAGCGGAGCGCCGTCGATGAAATAGTGCATCTCCTTGAGCCGGAAGGTGGCCCCCATCTCGTTGCGGTGGATTATGGTGGCGCGCGATCCGGCCGAGACGCCTCCGATCACCGCCTCCTGCAGCGCCAGCAGACGCGCCTTGGAGCGAAAGATCTTCTCCTTGAGCTCGTTGACCTTCTCCTCGATGTCCTTGATCTTGACCTCGTAGCTCTCGTCGGCGGTGCGCAGCTCGCCGACCTCGGCCGCCGGAGCCGCGGGCGCGCCGGCCGGGGCGCTGCTCACCTCGACCGTGGTCTCGGTAGCGCCGACGCCCGGCGGCTGCTCGCCCTGCGCCAAGACGACGGAGGCCACCGCCAGCGCCGTGCCCACGACCGACCCGACCCGCACCTGGCGCATGACCGGTCTCCTCTCCTACGGCGTCCCCTTCTTGAGCTCCTGCAGCACCAGCTTGGCGATCGCCTTCAGGGTATCGAACACCCCGACGCCGGTGGTCGCCGTGGCCTGGTACTCGGGCACCGGCTTGGTGTTGAGCAAGCGCCGCAGCTCCTCGACGGTGGCGGCGTTGGGCAGATCGCGCTTGTTGTACTGGATGACCAGCGGCACCTTGGCCATGTCGTAGCCCTGCTCGGCCAAGTTGATCTTGAGGTTCTCGATCGACTCGAGGTTGGCCTCCATGCGCTCGATCTGCGAGTCGGCGACGAAGACCACGCCATCGACGCCCTTGAGGATCAGCTTGCGGCTGGCGTCGTAGAAGACCTGGCCCGGCACCGTGTAGAGGTGAAAGCGAGTCTTGAAACCGCGGATCTCCCCCAGCGACAGCGGCAGAAAGTCGAAGAACAGAGTCCGCTCGGTCTCGGTGGCGAGCGAGATCATCTTGCCCTTCGCCTCGGGATTGGTCTTGTTGTAGATGTACTGCAGGTTGGTCGTCTTCCCGCACAGGCCCGGGCCATAGTAGACGATCTTGCAGTTGATCTCGCGGGACGAGTAGTTGATGAACGACATCGAAAGCGCCCCTCAGCGAACCCTGAACAACTGCGTTATCACCCTCGCCCGGCGCGCGTTGCTGCGGCGCGCGGGGCGCCCTCAACCCTAGCTGAACAAGTTGTCGATATCCTCATCGGTGATCTCGGCGAACGGCGTCACCGCGTGCGGTTGCCCGCTCTTGCGCGTCAGCGCGGCGAAGATGCTCGCCAGCTCCTCGCTCGCCCGCTTGACGCGCAGCCGCACCAGCCCGAGCGACGAGCGCTGATCGAAGATCACCACCAGGATGACCCGCTGGCCGACGATCGAAATGTGCAGGTTGTCGCGCTCGCCCTCGTGGAAGATCTGCGAAAATTCTTTCTCGTTGATCAACTTGGCGATGCCGCCGGTGGCGGCGATGTTGCCGGCGGTCAGCGAGGCCAGGCTGGTGGTGTCGAGGTTCTGGGTGTCGCCCGCGGCGGCGATCAACTGACCGTTCTTGTCGACGAGAAAGACCACCTTGGCGTTGGCGTCGCGGGTCAGGCGCTGGCAGATCGCGCTGATGCGCGTGAACTCCTCCTCGTACATGACAAATTGGGAATTCATGCGCCTCAGGTCTCCGCGCGTTCGCCGGGCATAAAAGGATCTCTTCTCTCGCTTCGGGCGAGAGGCGGACATTACCTACCAGAACCTCGTCCGATGTCAATGCGGATGCCCGCCGCTGCTACCCTGGGAAAAAGGGCGGCCAGTTGCTTTCGATTGCTCTTCGCCGGCGCGAGCAATATGGATGCACCGGGGTACGACCCGTGGTCCACCCGTTCGCATGAGGGTGGAAGAAGAAAGGACTAAAGATGGCCCGCGAGATCCTCACCATCGACGGCAACGAGGCCGCCGCCAGCGTTGCTCACCGCCTGAGCGAGGTGTGCGCGATCTACCCCATCACCCCGTCCTCGGGCATGGGCGAATGGGCGGATCAGTGGTCTAGCGAAGGCAAGACCAACATCTGGGGCACCATCCCCCTGGTCTGCGAGATGCAGAGCGAGGGTGGCGCCGCGGCGGCGCTCCACGGCGCGCTGCAGTCGGGGGCCCTGACCACCACCTTCACCGCGTCGCAGGGCCTGCTGCTGATGATCCCGACCATGTACAAGCTCGCCGGCGAGCTGACCCCGACGGTGTTTCACGTCACCGCCCGCACCGTCGCCACCCACGCGCTGTCGATCTTCGGCGACCATGGCGACATCATGGCCGTGCGCGCCACCGGCTTCGGTCTGCTCGCCTCGAACTCGGTGCAGGAGACAATGGACCTGGCGTGCATCGCCCACGCCGCGG
>JAFGSX010000472.1 GCA_016934455.1 Deltaproteobacteria bacterium | reverse complement strand
TGGCCAACATCCGCGGCGGCAACGAGTACGGCGAGGATTGGCACCTGGCCGGCACCGGGCCCCGCAAACAGAACTCGTTTGACGACTTCATCGCCGGCGCCGAGTGGTTGATCGCGGAGCACCGGACCTGCCCGCCCAGACTGGCGATCAGCGGCGGCAGCAACGGCGGGCTGCTGGTGGGCGCCTGCCTGCTCCAGCGCCCGGAGCTGTTTGGCGCGGCCACACCGATGGTCGGCGTTCTCGACATGTTGCGCTACCACAGGTGGACCATCGGCTGGGCCTGGGCCAGCGACTACGGCACGGTCGACGACCCCGAAGCCTTCAAGGCGCTGCTCGCCTACTCCCCCTACCACAACGTCAAGCCGGGTACGCGCTACCCGGCTGTCTTTATCACCACGGGCGACCACGACGATCGGGTGATGCCGGCGCACAGCTTCAAGTTCGCGGCTGCGCTGCAGCAGGCGCAGGCCGGCAGCGCGCCGATCCTGATCCGGATCGAGACCCGAGCCGGGCACGGCGCGGGCAAACCGACGCAGAAGATCATCGACGAGAGCGCGGACCGGCTGGCCTTTCTGGTGCGAGCGCTCGACATGAAAAGGTGAGCACCATGGCGTATTGCCGCCGAGAGATCTCCGCTCCGCACCTGACCGGGACCACCCTGCGCGCGCTGGCCGCGCTGGCCGAGAGCGCGGTCAGCGGCGGGCTGGTGCGGCGCCAGATGTTCGCCCAGGCCGGCATCGACGCGCTGCGCGGCCTGACCCTGGACGAGCCGCCGACCCCCGCTCCCCGCCATCCGTTCGCGGCGGCGCCCGCGGCGCCCGCCGTCGACCTGGTTGCCCTGGCGAACGCGGCAGCCGGCAAGCCGGCGCACTTCGAGACCGCAGCCGATCTCGCCGCCGCCTATCGATCGGGCCACGCCACCCCGAGCCAGGTCGCGGAGCGGGTGGCCGAGGTCGTCGACGACAGCGAGCGCTGCGATCCGCCGCTGCGGTTGTTCATCGCGCGCGACCAGGAGGCCGTGCTGCGGCAGGCGGCGGCGTCGAGCGAGCGCTTTCGCCAGGGCGCACCGCTCGGTCCGCTAGACGGCGTGCCGGTCGCGGTCAAGGACGAGATCGACGTCGCGGGCTACCCGACCACGCTCGGCACCAGCTTTCAGGGGAGCGCTCCGGCTGCTGCCGATGCCACGGCGGTGGCGCGACTGCGCGCGGCCGGCGCCGTCGTCATCGGCAAGACCAACATGCACGAGATCGGCATCGGCGTCACCGGCGTCAATCCCCACCACGGCGCGGCTCGCAATCCGTATCGCCTGGACCGGGTCACCGGAGGCTCGTCGAGCGGTTCGGCGGCGGCGGTGGCGGCCGGCCTGTGCCCGCTCGCGCTCGGCGCCGACGGCGGCGGATCGATCCGGATCCCGGCCGCGCTGTGCGGCGTGGTCGGGCTCAAGCCGACCTTTGGCCGGGTCAGCGAGCACGGTGCGGCCCCGCTCTGCTGGTCGGTGGCTCACCTCGGTCCGATCGGGGCCAGCGCGCGCGACGTCGCTCTCGGCTACGCGCTGATCGCCGGACCCGACGGGGCCGACGCGGGCTCGCTGCAGCAACCGCCGGTCGAGCTGGACCGCTTTGACGATGGCGATCTCTCGTCGCTCACCGTCGGCATCTTCGCTCCCTGGTTCGAGGACGCGGATGCCGCGGTGGTCGAGGCCGGTCGCCGGCTGCTCGACGGCCTGGCTGCCCTCGGCCTCGGCCGGCGCGAAGTCGAGATCGAGGATCTCGACCTGTTCCAGCTCGCGCACCTGGTCACCATCGTCAGCGAGATGCTCGAGTCGCAGCGTCCCCACCTGGCGCAGCATCGCGCCCGCTACGGCGGCGACGTGCGCCTGAACCTGGCGCTCGCCGAGGGGCTCACCGCCACCGATTACGTGCGAGCGCAGCGCCTGCGCACGCGGGCTTGCCGCAACCTGCTCGCCGCGCTGGCGAACGCGGATCTGCTGTTGACCCCGGCCACCGCCGGCGTCGCGCCGCCGATCCACCCGGCCGCGCTGGCGTGCGGGGAATCGAACCTGACCGGGCTCAACCGGCTGATGCGGTTCGCCGCGATCGGCAACCTGACCGGCCTGCCCGCGATCACCTTCCCGGCGGGCTACACGGTCGACGGCCTGCCCATCGGGTACCAGCTTATCGGCCGGCCCTGGAGCGAGGGGCTGCTGCTGCGGGTGGCCAACGCGATCGAGAAGCTGGTCGAGCGGCGGCAGCCGCGCTGGCACCGGACGCTGCTGGGCTGAGGCGGGCCACCGCGAACTGCGCAACCGTCAGCCGCCCGGAGACCGGCCGGCAGCGCAATCACTTGGGTTTGATCCGCAGCGAGTCGAAGAAGGCCTCTGCAAATGCGGGGTCGAAGTGCTCGGCTCCGCCAAATACCGCGGCCACGAAGACGTCGTCCTTGCCGACCACGACCAGCACCGCCTGGTAGCGCCAGCGCTCGCCCTGATCCGTCGCGCCGGAACCCGGCCGGTCCTGCTCGGCCACGCCCTCGCCGTCGATGCAGGCGGCCGGGCGGCCGTCGACGCTGCAGCGCACGCTCTTGAACTCCGAGCCGCCGCTGTTCTGGCCGCTCGCCTCGGTCAACGCGTCGAGCGCCTGCTTCTCGGACAGCTCGACGTCGAACCGCGCCAGCAAGACCTCGTGGCCCGCGGGCGCGCGCGCCGACTCCTCCCCGGGCAATCCGAAAAACACGACGCGGCCTAGCCACGGGATCCGCATCGCTCCCTGCGCTGCGTAGCCCTCGGGGAGCGCGAAGTCGGCCATCGCCTGCGCCAGCTCGGCGGCCTCACCGGGATCGTCGACGAACGAGCGCCTCGCCAGGTAGGTGCAGGTCGCCAGCGCGGCGACGATCAACGCCAGCATCACGGCCAGCGCGATCAGGCACCCCTTGAGGGTGCGGTTGCCGTCCGGCCGCGGCGAGGCGGCCGGCCGCTCGCTGACCCGGCCACTGCGCTGGCGCGGCCCGAGCGGCTCGGGCGCGGAAAAATCGTCAGCCATAGATCCGATAGTCGACGTCCGGGAAGATGTTGTCCATCCACTCGATGCTGGACAAGAAGCCCTCGTGCACACCGCCCGCCATCAGGTCGTTGTAGAGGCGGGTGAAGCGCTCGACGTGGTCGCGGGTGCGCTTGACCGCGTACGGCACCGCGGTGTTGGTCTTCATGATGAAGGCCCAGTCCGAGGACTGCGCCAGCAGCAGCTCGCGCACCGCCTGGTTGAGAGCGCGGCGCTCGAGGTCGTTGGGCTCGTGGAAGCGCTCGGCCAGCTCGACCATGCGCTCGCCCGCCTTGTGCAGGTGCGGATAGATCCAGTCGTTGCCGCCGTTTAACCACACCTCGTGGTAACCCTGGTAGCCCCAGCTCGAGGCGGCCGGCATCGACACCTGGTTGGTCGGGTACTCGTCCAGGTACTCGGAGGGCGTGA
>JAFGSX010000471.1 GCA_016934455.1 Deltaproteobacteria bacterium | reverse complement strand
GTCTTTTTGTCGTCGCTGTGCGCCGAAAAAAGCCTTTCTCCGGCCCCCTGCCGGACGGGACCAACTGAAGCGAGCAGAGGGATTAGTTGAGAGGATCGGTGTTTCCGACAGCATCGAAATCGTGGAACCTGAAATTGTCGATCAGGACCACCGAGTCGTAGATACCGTCGCCCTCGTCGTGAATGGAGAAGGTGAGCGAGAACTCCTCGTTGGCCTGGATCGGCCAGCTCGTCCTCAGCCAGCCGGTGGAGCCGTCGCGGTCAAAGCCCGTGTGGGTGTTGGGAATGGGGTGAAACGGGCTCTCGAAGTAGTTGTTGTCCACCTCGATCGCATTGTGGTTGGGATCGAACGAGATGTTCGTGCTCTTGCCCCCGTTGGTCGATGGTGCCTCGAGGATGGCGTAGAACGTGTCGTTGTAGCTCTGGTTGACGAACTCGGGATACTCGGCAGAGAAGTAGTTGAAGTCGAATGAGAAGCTCCGGGCGTCCGGCGGCGCCGTGAGATCGAGCACCACCTGGTGCAGGTCGTACACGGCGTCGCCCCGGTACTTCCGGTTCCTCCGGTCGCCCATGAAACGCGGGATGGGATCGAGATATTCGCGATAGCTCAGCTCACCCGTCGACGCGGGATAGCGGCTTCCGACCGGGCCGCTGCCCAGGGCCAAAAAGCGAAACCCCTCCAGCGGCAGCAGCCGGGTCGAGCCCAGGAGCTGATGCAGCGTCCGCACCGCCCGCTGCGGCCGGGGGCCCTTGACGATCACCCGGCGCACCTGCTCGGGCGCGAGGCCCAGGACCACCGGTGGCGATTCGAACTGCCGGTCGCAGGCCACGGTGGACTGCTCCCCCTCGGCGAGCGTCCGCCGGTAGGCCTTCATCAGCGCGATGATGTCGCGCAGATCGCGGTCCCGCAGCTCGGCGTAGGTCCGCGCCACGTCGGCGAGCGCCGCGTCGAGCTGCGCCAGATTGACAGCGCGATTCTCCTCGAGGGGATATCCGATCCGCTTGAGCGCCTCGGCGTAGCGGACGATCGCGTCTCCCTTCTTGACGGCCGCTCCGCCGACGAGCATCTCCGAGGTGGCGCGGCGGACCGTCACCTTCTTGACGGGCCCTCCGATAGGCCGGTATTCGGCCTCCAGCTCCCAGGGCGCGACCGCCGCCTCGGCCTCGGCGAGCGCGGTCTTGACGACCAGGTGGTAGATCATCTGGTCATTGGGCGCCAGATACTGCGGCACCACCTCCGACGCCACCGCCGACATCTGCTCGCCGTGGAACTCCTTGATCGCGAA
The DNA here is from genome assembly GCA_016934455.1 of Deltaproteobacteria bacterium. Lineage (GTDB taxonomy): Bacteria > Myxococcota > JACRCW01 > JAFGSX01 > JAFGSX01 > JAFGSX01. The sequence continues at coordinate 1,533 of JAFGSX010000471.1, read as the reverse complement.
GCCGGGCGGCAGCACGAGTTTCAGCCGCACGTCCTTGACCGCCAGGTCGAAGGTGGCCACGAAGCGATCGTCCGCGAGCAGGCGTCGGATCTCGGCCTGGCTGTCGATAAACAGATAGGCGCCGCGGCCGGCGTCGGTGACCGTGTTCATGAGGTTGTCGTCGAGACCGGCCCCCACCGCGACGCCCGCCAGGTAGATGCCCTGCCGGTCCATGTCGGCGGCGTGCTTGGCGATCATCTGCCGCGACATCTTGCCCGCGTTGGCGGCGCCGTCGCTCACGATGACGACGCGGTTCGTCCTGCTGGCGTCGTAGGAGCGCGCCGCCAGCTCGTAGGCAGCGCGGATGCCGGCTTCGAGGTCGGTGATGTCGGTCGGTGCGATCCCGCTCAAGGCCTGTTCCACCGACGCCGCGGTGTGTTCGCTCACGGTCTGCGGCTCGAGCAGCGTCCTCGGATGGCGGTTGAAGGCGACGACTGCGACCTGCTCGCCCGGCCGCAGGTGGCCAGCCACCTGCTCGATGAAGGCCTTGGCCAGGGTAAAGGGCTCGCCCGCCATCGAGCCTGAGATGTCGAGCAAAAAAGTGACGTTGAGCGGCGGCATGGCGTCCCGCGCCCGGTCCAGCGCTCTGATACCGATCTGCATCTGGTACTCGCCGGCCACCATCCCGGCCCGCAGCTCGGGGTGGACGGCGATCTCGGTCCCGATCGGTGGCTGATATTCGAAATCGGCATAGTTGAGAAACTCGTAGGTGCGCACGTAGTCGGGATGGACGTACTGACGCAGGCGGATCAGCTTGCGGACGATGGCCGGAGAAGCGGTCGAGTTGGAGTCATCGGCCGACAGGTACCTGGTCAGCGGAGCCGCGGCGCGGCGCCTGGAATCCCGTGCTGCGGTCGGCGTCCGCTCGCGCCCGGCGCGGCCGGCCGCGAGGACCTGGTCACCGGCGGCCCGCGCCACGGTCCGCTCGCCAGCGATCGCCTCCCCGGCCGGCGCGGGCTGCGCTTCTGCTTTTTTTGCCTCGCCCGACACCTGCGCGGGTGGCGGTGCGACGAGGCCATCGTCGGCCGCCGTGGCGCCGGCCATGGATTCACCGGCCGCGACCTTGGGCGCCCGCTTTCTCGTCGGGTAGGACCAGCGCCTGGCATGCTGGTAGGCGACGGAGATGTCCGAACACGGTCGCACCGCCGCTACGATGAAGGGCTCGGGGGCGATGTCGTCGGCCGAGGCCGGAAGGGTGCCGGCGGTCGACTCGGGAGCGGAAGCCGCGCCTCCGGGCAGCGTTTTAGGGCCCGCTTGATCGACCGCGGGCGGTGGAGCGGCGTTACCCCTGTTGCAGCCGGACAGCAGCAAGAGGAGCGCTGGCAGGGCTAGGGCACGAGGGGTCCTTTTCATCGGCGGCGCTCCAGGCCTCGGCCATGGCCGGTGGAACACGGTGTCATGGTCGCACACCGCCGTTGGAGTTGCCAGGTGTGGCGGCCTCGACCCAGCCCGACAGGCGCGCCCGGTTTCTGCTGGATTGCGACCGATGACGAC
>JAFGSX010000470.1 GCA_016934455.1 Deltaproteobacteria bacterium | reverse complement strand
GGCACCGATTTCAAGGTGCTGGTGACGGCCTACGACCGCACCGAGGTGCCTGGCCCGCACGAGTCCGCCACCGGGCCTCACGCCGGCGCCTCGCCCAGCGAATTTCCGATCCGCATGGCCGGAGCATTCACGCTTGACGGCGCCGCCGACATTCGCGTGCGCGGAGGGTACGCGTTTGTCACCAATACGCTGGCCGGTCTGCACATCTACCGCACCGCTGATCTGCTCGACGGCGATGCGACAACGACGCCCAGTCACGTCGCCCGGCTGGCCGGACGCACCCAGCGCGGAGTCGAGATCTTCGGCAATGCTCTGTATCTGTACGATCCGGGGCAACACGGCGTCGACGTCATCGACGTCGGCGATCCCGAGGCGCCGGTGTTCGTGCGAAATGTCGACGCCACCCACTGCTACCAGCATCTCGTCGCCGGCCATCGCAAGGCCACGGACGACATCGGCACCTTTGCCTACGGCGTCTCGCGCAGCGGCGCGGCCTGCGACGGCGCGGACGTGAGCTTCAACAGCTTCGACGTTCGCGATCCCTCTTTGCCGTTGTTTCGGGGGACGCTGCCGCTGTTTACCGCTCTCGGCGTCGCCGCGACCGAGATGACCATCGTCGACAACAAGGTCATCATCGCGTTCTCAGGGATCGATGCTGGCAACGAATTCAGACGGCTGTCGTATATCGGAAACGAGCTGCTCACGGTCGACGTCACCTCGGTCGGGACCGGCGCCATGGAGATCCTCGATGGGGTGCCGCCGGGGGAGCTGAACTGGTCCGTCGGCATGACAGAAGGCGTCACCGGGATGACCATCAGCGGCAACGAGAACAGCGTCTTGCTCTATGCGAGCGTCGGCTTCACCGCGATCGAGTTCTTGAACAACCCGCCCAGCGGCGAGCTGAACGTGGAGGAGATCATCGACATCCGCGGCTACCCCGGTTCGATCAAATGGTATGGCCCCTATCTCATGGTCGCGATGCGCACGGGCGACAACCTGGTCAATGTCTATGACGCCACGGAGGCGGCAGCACCGCGTCTGATCGGCGGCCTCAGGACGACCGGCAGCTCGTTCGAGCGCCGGGACATCGCGTGGGATTTCGACGGCAACCACGTGTTCATGGTCGTCAACAGTGCGCCCAGCGGGCCGGCCAGCCAGGAGGCCGCGGTGGTCGTCGGCGAGCTGGCGCAACCGCGGACGCTCGAGCCGGTGATGAGCGCGCTGGGCATCGACATCCAGGTCAAGGCCAGCCACCACAACTGGGCTTTCGGCTTTGCCGGCGAGGACGAGTCGCTGCATCTTTATAATTTGCTGGAGGGGATGACGCCGGAGCCTCGGACCAGGACGGTGTCCGGGTTGACCAAGGTGTGCGAGGGCACTGCCGTGCTCTTCGACGACGACCGCTACCTGGCGCTGGCCGCGCTGACCGGCGTCGAGCCAGGCGATCCCTACATCCTGATAGCTGATGTCTCTCTGCTCTGCACCTACGATGTCGTCCCCGGTCTGTGCCAGGTGGAGAGCCTGGCCAAGATCACGGCCTCCAACGCGGTAGAGGGCCTGCCCTCGGACGTCGCGGTGCACGGCAACAACCTGTACGTCTCTTGGCGCGACGCGGGCGGTACCGGTTCGAGCGGCGAGAAATACTTGGCCTGCTACAACATCGCGGACCTGACCGACATCCAGCCCTGCGGTAGCTATCCCTCCGGCAGCTCCACCGGCAGCGGCACCCAGTTTTCGATCGTCGGCGGCAAGGCCTACGTCGGCGACCGCGACAGCCCGCGGATCATGGAGCTCAACGTCGACGACCACGGCGGCGCGATCTCGCTGTCGCGCGAGGTGGTACCGAGCGACATCGACGCGCTGACCGCTGTGCGGGCCCGCGGCCGCGATGTTTTGGTGCTCGGATCCGGCACCACCGATCTTCAGATCTGGGACCGGACGACGCTTTCGGCGCCGGCGCTGGCGACGGTCGACATCGTCAACCTGACCGGCAGCGAGCTGCAGTATCTGCACGTCTATACCGACCTGGCAGTCATGTCGGTCAGCAATCCAGGCAACAGTCAGTTCAAGGTCTTTTTCTACGACGTCGGCGACCGCACACAGCCCGCCTTTGCCAACCTGCTCATGGCCGACGCGACCAGGGACGCGATGCTGGTAGGACCGTTCATGCTGACCAACCAGCCGAGCCTCGACCTGTACTTGCTCAAGTAGCGCCGGCGCCCATCGCCTGCGGAATCGGGGCGACCCCGGGTTTTCACTGCCCGGCGATGTGGTAGAGTGCGGGCATTTTGCCGGCACAGGGATCTCTCATGGCACTGACGAAAAATCGGCTCGCTGTCGTGTGCTCTGGTGCGCTGCTGGTGGCTGCCTGCCAGGATGCGTTGCCAGGCAATCCCTATGATCCGCGGACCAGTGTCGCAGACCAGGCGCGCGGCGAGGTCAAGGGGACGGTGTTGCTCGACGACGAGTCAGCCGTCTCTTCGGTGATCGAGTACGAGCTCGGGGCGCTCGAGGTCAGGCTCCGCCACGGCGCCGAGGAGCGACTGGCGCGCTGCGGCGAGGGATCCAGCCAGTACGCGAACGCGAGCTGCGACCCGGCGCAGCGGACTCTGGACTTCTCGTTCAAGGAGCTGGTCACCGGCGACTACCAGTGGGCGCTCGCAGGCGTCAATCCGCGCTACATCCCCATCAGCCGATCGCCCTTTGAGCTGGCGCCGGGCGAGGTCGTCGACCTCGGCATCCTGACGCTGGTGCCGTTCCAGATCACAGATACCCAGCAGCACTGGAGCGGGCGGGTCACGGGGGTCGTCGAGCTGGTGGGCGGCGGCGGCAGCGCCAGGCGTGTCACGCTGTTGCGCCAGGGGAGCAGCGGCATCGAGGAGTACGCGGCGCGCCGAACCGGCTCGGACGGCTCCTTCGATTTCACCGGCGTGCCACCGGGCGCCTATGCCGCGATGGCCGAGCTCGACGGCTTTACGCCCGCATTCGATACCGACGTCAACATCCTGTCGCCCGCGACTCCGACCGCAGAGAACACGGTCGATCTGTCGGGCGATCGCGCGCTCCGACTCCACCCCATCACGGGCGTCATCGTGCCCGTCGGCAACCCGATCGCGGGTCGCCACTACACCAACGGGGACCAGGTGACGCTGCAGGTGCTCGAATTCGGCGGCTTCACCGAGATGCGCCTCGCGACCGAGTCGACCTTTGGCGGCGACACGCTGTCCTACCAGCCTCGCGCCGACAGCACCGACTTGCCGCTGCCCGACCGCGAGGGGGCGATTCCCATCTACGCGCAGTTCAGGTTGGCCACCGACAATTTCACTTTTACCACGGCGAGCTACCAGGCCGAGATCGTGCGCGACAAGACCATGCCCGCCGCGGTCGGCGTGCGCGTGCGCGGCCTGAGCGAGGCCGACGACGGCAACATCTGGCTCAACCAGGAAGGCGCCACCATCGGCCTCGACATCGACGGCTTCGACAGCCACAGCGCGGTGCACTATGTCGCCGTGTACCACGACGAGAACAACAGCGCCGGATCCGCCCAGAGCCTGATCTTCACCGAGCAGCTATCGCCCGAGGGCCTGGTGCGGCTGACGGCGACCGCGCCGTTGACAGGCGGCGAGGGCGAAAAGCGCATCTTCGTCTACCTGCAGGACCGCGCGGGCAACCTGAGCGCGGCCAGCGATGCCGTGGTCTGGGTCGACACGATTGCGCCGGAGATCGCTCAACTCGTCGTCAACCAGGGGCACCCGGTCACCGGAACTGCGCTCGTGTCGGTCGCGATCGCTGCCAGCGACAGCAACGAGATCGTGGCGATGCAGGTGTGGGAGGAGGGCACGTCGGTGCCGGCGCCAGGTCCATTTTTGGCCACGACCACGCTTCTGCTGCAGGGGCTGGACTACGGCCACACCGACCGCCAAGTCAATGCCGTGGTCTGGGACATCGCCGGCAATCCCTCGCTGGCGCAGGCGCAGACGGTCAGCTTCGACGACCGCGGTCGACTGCACGGCACGGTCTTGATCGAGAGCGCCGCCGACGGCAGTCCCGGTGACTATGCCGGCGTGGCCGCCGCCGTCAACGGCGTCAGCTATCCGGTCCAGTTCACCGCCGGTGTCCAGTCCGGCGAGTACGATTTCGTCGTCAGCGAGGTGCCGGCTGCAAACAACCTGAGGCTCACCATGGCCAAGGCCGGCTACGCGGACGCCGCGGCCGAATCGCTGGTGAGCGCGCTGGCCGGCGAGACCGTCGAAGTCGGCCTGCTGCGGTTGCGAGCTGCGCGCGGTGCCATCGACGGCTATGCCCGTCTGGCGGGCGAATCCGTCCACACCGGCATCTCGGTCGAGGTCCAGGGGGCCGGGCTGGTCGGGATCACGGATGTCAACGGCTACTTCCTGATCGACGGCGTCCCCGCCGGCCGCAGCTTCACGCTGGTGATCCGCAAGGACGACGACTGGACTGTGGAGACGGTCAGCGACGTCAATGTCCCGGCCGCCGACGCGGTGACCGTGTCGAGCGACTTGGCGCCGATCCTGCTGTCCCGTCTGGCAGGGAGCTTCTCGATCGAGGAGGGCAGCTACACCAACCAGCGCACGGTGACGCTGCTGGTCTCGTACCAGGATGCGGTCGTATTCAAAGCCAGCGAGCGCGCCGACTTCTCGGACACCAGCTACGCCACGTTTGTCAACCAGGGTTGCACTTCGCTCACCGGCGAGAGCTGGGCGTGTCCGTTTACGCTGAGCGACAGCGACACGCTGCACCACGTCTTCGTGCAGTTCAGCGATCCATCGCCCGGCGGTTTCGAGTCCGAATCGCGCAGCGATACCATCACGCTCGACCGGCAAGCGCCGACCAATCTGGTCATCGAGGTCAACGACAGCGCCCCCTACAGCAACACGCTGGCCGTGACCCTCTGGATCAACGGCTACGACCAGAACGGGCTGTCGTACTTCCAGCTCGCGCATCGCCAGACCGATCAGGCGGGCGATCTGCAGGAGAGCGACTGGCTGAGCGCGCGCGCGATGCCGGCGGCGCCGTTCGGCGAGCTGCTGCCCGGTGCCCTCAGCTATCGCACGGTCCGCGTCTGGACGCGCCTGATCGACGTGGCGGGCAACGTCTCGGCGCCGGCGCTCGCCTCCTTTGTGCTCGATCCCAATCCGCCGACCGGGGGCAGCATCACCATCAACGGCGGTGACGCGATCACCAACAGTTTCACCGCGACGCTGACCTTTGCGGCAACCGATCAGAGCCCGATCTCGATGTTGATCGGAGACCAACAGGTTCCGGCCATCGGCACCTGGGAGCAGTTCACCTCCAGCAAGACCTGGTTGTTGCCGCCCGCGACCGAGGGCACCAAGACGGTGTGCGTGGCGTTTCGCGATGCCGCCGGCAATCGGACCCAGGATTACTGCGACGATATCGTCTACGACAGCGTGCTGCCGCCGATGCCGCAGATGACGGCCAGCGCCGGCGCTGTCACCCGCGATCCCAATATCACGCTGAGCTTTGGAAACGTCACGGCCGATGTCGCGCAGATCGAGATCGCCGGCAACGCGGCATTTGCGGGATCGCTGCTGTCGCCGGCCCAGACCCAGGTGCCCTACACGCTGCCCGACCCGGATGGCACCAAGCCGGTCTACGGTCGCTACCTAGATGCCGCCGGCAATGCGTCGCCCCCCACCATGCTCTCGATCCAGCTCGATCGGGTGCCGCCGCAGGCGCCGTCGCTCGCGGTGGCGGGCGGTGTGACCGATACCCGGTTGACCCGCGTCCCGCTCGTGCTCGGAGCGCTCGAGGCTACGGAGATGCTGATCGGAGCCACCGCCGACTGCAGCTCGGGTGCCTGGCAGCACTACGCGACCAGCGGCTTCGTCGATCTGAGCGGGAACGACGGTAGCAAGAGCATCTCGGTCCGCTATCGCGACGCCGCGCTCAACGAGACCTCCTGCGTCGCCATCCAGGTCAACCTGGACCGGCAAGAACCTCTGCTCGGCGCGACGGCGATGACGCTCAGCACGCCTCAGGTGACGCTCAACTCCGCGGGAACCGCCGTCGAGACCATCGATCTGCGCATCGACTTCAACGTCACCGGCGCCACCCAGATGAAGGTCTCCAATCAGCAGGGGACGCCGGACGCGACCTGGCAGACCTTTGCCACCCCCGTGCTGGGCTGGCGCGTCAGCAATACCGAGGGCAACAAGACGGTCTTCGCCGTCTTCAAGGACAATGCCGGCAACACCTCGGCCGAGACATCGGCCTCGCTGTTCGTGCGCACCAGCGGCGACATCACCGGTACGGTGACGATCGAGGGTGGGGGCGATCCGGCGGGGGTGTCATTTGTTCTCGACGGCAGCCCCAGGGTGCCGCGCTGGGAAGACACACGCTTCACGATCGAGGGCGTGCTGGTCAATTTCTATTCGTCGCTCGTGTTGCATAAGGCGGGTTACGACGACGCCAGCGTGACCGGGATCCAGATCCGGCCCGGCGGTTCCGTCGATATCGGCAATGTCGGTCTCAACCAGTCGCGCGGCAACGTCGAGGGTTACGTCCAGCTCGCTGGAGCGTCCTCGCACGAGGGCGTCGCCGTCGAGCTGGTCAACACCGGCTACACCACGACCAGCAATTCGGCCGGCTATTTCTTTCTCCCCGACGTGCTGGTCGGGAGCTATGACCTGCGCGCCAGCCGCGACGGCTACTCGTCACAACTGCGCACCTCGATCGCGGTGGCGACCGGACAGACCACGCGGGTCTCGACGGCGCTCGGCCCGATCGTGCTGCCGGTCTCGTCCGGCGACTTCTCCATCAATGAAAACGCCAGCTACACCTCGGCGACGCTGGTGCACCTGAATCTGGACTCGCCCGGCGCCGTGCAGTACCGCGCCAGCGAGAGCGAGACCTTCAACGGCGATGCCGTGCCGTTTACGGCCTACACCGGTCCCGGCGACTACGATTTCCCTCTGGTCGACACCCAGGGGCAGCACACGGTCTACGTGCAGTTCCACGACGGGTCGTCACCGGGCGAAGTGCTGCAATCGTCGATCATTCTCGACACCGTGGCTCCGACCGCCGGCAGTGTGGTGCTGGCGGGCGGTGCCGAAGCCATCAATGTCCTCAATGTCAGCGCGACGCTGTCGTCGACCGACGCCAACGGCATCGCCGCGATACACACCAGCGAGGACGGATCGAACTGGTCGGACGGGGTCAACTTTCAGACGCCATACACGTACGAGTTCTCCGGCGACGAGGGCAGCAAGTGCCTCCACGTGCGCTACCAGGATCCGGCCGGAAACCTCTCTCCGCTGCCGGCGGCCAGCGACTGCATCGAGTTCGATCAGACGGATCCGACTGGCAGCATTGCCATCGTCGACCAGAGCGGTCATCCCTACCCGGGCGCAGTGACCAGGTCATCGGGTGTCTATCTGCTTGTGACCTCGACCGACGC
>JAFGSX010000469.1 GCA_016934455.1 Deltaproteobacteria bacterium | reverse complement strand
GCGTAAGTCTTTTTATCTTCGCAGGCTCAGAAAAAAGCCTTTCGCCGGCCCCCTGCCGAACGGGATCGACTGAAGTGAGCTGAGGGTTTAGTGTTTAAGATCCACCGGCTCAACCGCCGTCGCCGCTGCCGGCGTCCGGTTCGTCGTGCACCGCCAGGAAGAGGCAGGCCGTGCCGCAGACGTCGGTCAGGCAGGCGCGCGTGCTGGCCAGGCTGTGACCGTTGTCGAGCCCCGTGGTGCAGGTCTCGGCGTCGCCGGTCAGGCAGGCCGGGCCGGCCGGATCGCGGCTCTGCGCCAGGCAATCGCAGCAGCCGGCGATCTCCTCGCGCGGCGTGATCGTGGGCGCCAGATCGCCGCACTCGTCGCCGCAGATATCGCGCAGGCAGCGCGAGCTGGAGGGTACGCCGCTGCCCTGCTGCAGCTTGGCGCTGCAGTCCGACGTCGACTCGCTGATGCAGAGCTCGCCGAAGTCGTTGTGGCTGCGCGCCAGGCAACTGCAGCACTTGTCGATCTTCTCCTGGTTGCCTTCGAACGCGCTGGCGATCGCGGCCAGCCCGCCCGCCCCCAGCAGCAGCGCGACCACCGCTGTCCGCCCCGCGCCGTGCGCCATGCGACCTCCGCCTGGCTACCTTATATCAAAAAACCGGCGCCCGTTCACGGGTCGGCGTCGAGATCGATCTCCAGGTTCGCGGCCGGGCCGCCGCAACCGTCCGGCCCGACGATGGCGACGACCGCCCGCTCGGGATCCAGCCGCTCGCGCGCCAGCCGCACCAGGTCGTCGACGCTCACCGCCTCGATTCGGGCGGCGTAGTCCAGGTGCGCCTCGTAGCCGACGTCGTAGATCTCGTTGAACGCCATGCTCGAGGCGCGCGCGCCGACCCGCTGCAGCCCGATCTCGTGGGTGCCGACCAGGTAGCGTTTGGCGCGATCGATCTCGGCCGCGCCGGGGGGCTCGCGCTCCACCAGCGCCAGTTGCTCGGCGATGCCCGCCAGGGCGGCCTCCACCTTCTCGGGGCTGGTGCCGAGGTAGACCGCGAAGTAACCCGGCTCGACCCCCTCGACGCTGAGCGCCGACACCGCGTAGGCGAGCGAGCGGCGCTCGCGCAGCTCGACGAACAGGCGCCCGCTCTGGCCGGAGAGGACGTTGGAGAGCACCTCCAGGGCGTAGCGGTCGGCGCCGTCGAAAGTGGTCCCCAGCGTGCCGACCACCAGGTGCGCCTGCGCGCGATCGCGCACCAGCCGCGCCACGCGCCGGGCCGCGAGCTGCGGCTCGCGTTCGGGAGCCGGCACCGCCGCCGTCGGCGCGGCCGGCGCCGCACCAAAACCGGCGCTGGCCATCTCGAGCGCGCGGTCGACGTCGAGATCGCCGGCCAGCACCACCACGGCGCGATCCGGACCGCAGTAGCGGGCGTGGTAGGCCTGCAGCGCCGCGCGCTCGATGGCGTCGACGCTGCGGTGGGTGCCCAGCGGGTCCAGCCGGTAGGGATGGCGGCGGTAGAGCCCGCGGCTGAAGAGCCGAAACGCCAGGCCCGAGAGATCGTCCTCGCGGGCCCGGATCTGCTCGTGCATCTGGTGCCGCTCGCGCGCCAGATCGTCGTCGCGAAACGCCGGCTGCCGGGCGCAGTCGACCACCAGGTCCCAGCCCTGGTCGGCGAACCGCGACAAAAAGTCGCCGTAGAAGCCGATCGTGTTGCGGCCCGAAAAACCGTCCAGCGAGGCGGCCATGGCGTCGACCGCGTGCGCGATCTCGAGCGCGCCGCGGCCGGTGGTGCCCTTGGTCAGCAGCCGCGCGGTCAGAGTTCCGAGGCCGGCGTCGGCCGCGGTCTCGACCCGCTGGCCCGCCAGCCACACCACGCGATAGGCGACCACCGGCACGGTGCGGTCGGGCACGACGATGGCGCGCGCGCCCGAGGACAGTGTGACCCGCACCGCGCCGCTGCGGCCGGCCGCCGGACGCGCCAACGGCCGCCGGCTCGGCGGCGCCTGCCGGGTGGCCGCGGCAAGCTGTGGCTCGCTGTACTTCTGCGCCGCGGAGTTGGGCAGCAGCGCCAGGCAGCTCAGCGCGTCGCGCGTCAGGTAGCGCGCGGCGACCCTCGTCACGTCGTCGGCGCCGATGCGGCGCACCGCGTCGTAGTAGAGCTGCTCGTGCTTCAGGTCGCCCAGCACCGACTGGTAGAAGCCCAGCTTGCGCGCCAGCCCCTGCGCTGTCTCGCGCTGGTAGACCGCGTCCGATTCGATGATCGTCTTGGCCTTCTCGATCTCGCGCAGGGGCGGCGCGGCGTGCTGCAGGTGCGACACCTCGTCGAGAATGGCGCCGGTGGCGCGCAGCAGATCGTCGTGGTGCAGCGCGGCGCCGACGATCATCAGCCCGGCGTCGCGCGGCGTGTAGGAATAGGCGTAGACCTCGTTGACCAGCCGCTGCCGAAAGCGGACCGCGCGCGAGAGCTGCGACGACTCGCCGTGGCCGAGCACCACGCTCAGCACGTCCAGCGCCGGGATGTCGGCGTGATCGATGGCCGGGATGTGCCAGGCGAAGGCCAGGTGCGACTCCTGCGTCTCGCCGTTGAGCAGCCGCACCCGCTGTGCGCTCTGCACCGGCTCGACCGGCCGCGGTGGCGCCGGGCCAGCGCCGCGCTCGAAGCCGGCCAGCGAGCGCTCGATCCGCTCCAGCGCCTGGTCGCCATCGAAGTCGCCGACAGCGACCACGGTCATCCGCTCGGGGCGGTAGTGGCGCCGGTAAAAGGCGTACACCTGATCGCGCGTCAGGGCGCGCACCGAGGATTCGACACCGATCACCGGCCGCCGGTACGGGTGCGCGGTGAAGGCGGTCTCGAAAAGCGCATTGGAGACCTGCCGCGCCGGGATGTCCTGCGCGCGCTTGATCTCCTCCAGCACCACCTCGAGCTCGCGGTCGAGCTCGGCCGGATCGAAGGCCGCGTGCTGGACCGCGTCGACCAGCACGTCGAGCCCGGTCTCGAGATAGCGGCTCGCCAGCACCACGTAGTAGACCGTGTTGTCGAAGCTGGTCCAGGCGTTGATCTCGCCGCCGGCGGCCGCGATCTCGCGCGCGATCTCGCCCACCCCGCGCCGCGCCGTGCCCTTGAACAGCATGTGCTCGAGCACGTGCGCCAGCCCGGACTCGCCGGCGGGCGCATCCTCGTCGGCGCTGCCGACGCCGACCCAGACCTGCAGCGACACCGCGCGGCTGTGGTGGTTCTCCTGGCAGACGGCGGTGACGCCGTTGCCCAGCACGCGCACCAGCGGTTTTGCGTCGTCTGTCGTCAAGGTCGTCCCAAGCCTAGCGCGGATCCAGGCCGAGGGCCTGCGCCAGGTGGTCGGCGCAGAGCGCGTCCGGATCGCCGTCGCGGCGCGCCTCCGCGCAGGCCGGGCAGTCCGCGCTCTGCTCGTAGGCGGCCGCGGCCCGGATCTCGCCCAGCCGGACGGCCAGCTCCTGGCCCGCGTCCGCGGCGCTCGGGCGCGGGTTCCATCCCGGCCGCGCGCGCAGCCGGCGGGCCGCCGCCGCCACCCGCTCGCCGCTGGCCAGAGTGCGTCGGTCGTTTCTTCTCGTCATCCCGGCGGCCTTATCATCGCTATGACCGAGCGCGCAACCATCCAATATACGATACAATGCGGATCGGCCAATGATGTTTGCTGGGAGGCCGCCATGGCATTGAAGAAGGCACTGCCGTTGACATTGGCGTTAGTATTGGTGGCCCTCGGTCCTGGTGGCTGCGACTGCCTGGGCTGCCCGGACATCACCGTGAGCCCCGGAAACGACGCGGCGACTGCGGTCTGCGTCGACGCCGACGGCGACGGCTACGGCTCGGGCTGCGTGCGCGGCCCGGACTGCGACGACAACGACCCCTACCTCCACTACGACTGCTCGTGCACCACCGCCCACCCCGGCTGCCCGTGCACCGCGGCCACGCCGCCGACCGACTGCTACGAGGGGCCGGCCGGCACGCGCGATGTCGGCGAGTGCCGCGGCGGCACCAGTACCTGCGACACCAGCACCGGCCACATGGGGGCGTGCGTCGGCCAGGTGCTGCCGCTCGACCACGAGGTGTGCAACGGCCGCGACGACAACTGCAACGGCCAGGTCGACGAGGGGGTGCTGTCGCCCTGCGGCAACTGCGACCCCAACTGCAACGGCACCCTGGTCGGGCCCGGCGGCGGCACGCCGTTCGTCCCGCCGGACGACGACAACTCGTCGGGCGTGGTGCTCGATCCCGACGGCAACCTGGTGCTCGATCCCGAGGTCAACGAGGAGAGCTTTCACTTTCTCTACGTCGCCAACACCCTCGAGGGCACGGTCTCCAAGATCGACTCGGCGTCGCTCAAGGAGGTGGCGCGCTACACCTCGGCCCTGCCGGTCTCCAACTCGGCCGGCAGCGGCCCGGTCGCCACCGGCGTCGACGCCCTGCCGTCGCGCACCGCGATCGACGGCTTCGGCGACTGCTGGGTCGCCAATCGGGCCCACACCGGCAGCAACACCTGGGGCTCGGTGACCAAGATCGCCGGCTCGGCCTGCAACGACCGGGACGGCGACGGCACGGTCGAGACCTCGTCCGACGTCAATGGCAACGGCATCATCGACCTCAACGATCCGGCCGAGTACCTCGGCGACGCCGACGAGTGCCTGCTGTTCACGGTGCCGATCGGCGGCAACGGCGCGATCCCGCGCGCGCTCGCCATGGCGGGCTCCAGCGAGCTCTACCCGTCGGGCCTGGCCTTCGTCGGCGCCTACGCCGAGCAGAAGTTCTACGTGCTCGACGGGCGCGACGGCTCGCTGGTGGCCAGCAACAACAACCCGATCACCATCGATCTCCACCCCTACGGCGCGGTGGTCGACTCGCAGGGCAACGTCTATGCCACGCAGCAGGCGACCAACAAGGCCCAGGCGATCCGCATCGCTCGCAGCGGCCTCGTCAAGTCGCCGCTGCTGCTCCACAACAACGGCGTGCCCAGCGGCAGCTACGGCGTCGCCGTC
>JAFGSX010000468.1 GCA_016934455.1 Deltaproteobacteria bacterium | reverse complement strand
TAGATCCGGTGGCCGCCAGCGTTTTCCAGGTGGCCGCGCAGCTCGGTCGCCGCCACCGCCAGCAAGGGTGCGCGCCAACCCTCGACCAGAAACGGATTGAGCGCCTGGTAGGGCAGCGTGGCGTTCAGGCTCTGGTCACCGCTCCCGAGGTCTATCCGCTGCTGCGTCCTGTGCCGGTGATCGACGCTGAGCAGCGCCTTGCCGTCGAACGCGATCAGCGCCTGGTCGGCCGGCAGCTCGATGCGAAAGTAGCCGGGCGAGCGCATCTGCAGCCGGTAGGGCTGGGTCGGCGCGTCGGGCTGATCGCAGCGCTCGCTGCAGCGCACGCCCGCGACCGTAAAATCGACGATCTTGGTCGATCGCTCGTTGAGCTGGATCAGAATTTCGGTCTTGGCCGCGGAAGCCGGATCGGCGGCGGCGTCGGTCGACCGTTGCGAGCCGCGGCAGCCGACGGCGATTTGGCACAGTGCCAGCGCGAAGCAGGTCAGGCGCCCGGTCTTTGACATGGGTCAAAAAAAAAGCCCCCTCCCTCGCGGCAGGGGGCTTTCTTGGCAATGGTCCGTGCTACTTCACCGCGATGCCTGACGCCATGGCCATCGGAAATCCGAGGATACCGCCGGCCAGGGCGAAGATGCCACCGCGGGGCTGCGTCATCGCGCTGGTGAGCTGGACGCGATTGGCGCCGACGGCCTTGGCCTCGGCGACCAGGGTCTTGTTGATGACGGTGTCGAGGTCACCACCGGAGATGATCGGGATAAAATGGAAAATCAGGGTCACGCCAGCGCTGTCCGCCGTGATGACGGACACCGCGGTGCCATTTGCCACCAGGTCGCCAGCCTCGACCTTCGAGGACTTGACCGTGTTGCATCCAAACAACGCCATGACGGCGAGCACAGCAATCAGGCTCACGATAAGCTTTTTCACTGGAATCTCCTTACCGGCATGCGGTCTGCGAACCGCCCAACCGTAAAAAGTGATATCGTCGATTCGCTCTCTCTACTTCACCGCAATTCCGGTCGCCATCACCAGCGCCGGATTGACCAGACTCAAGCTTACCGGGAACTGATTGGGGTGCATCGCCATCATGTCGACCAGCTCGACCTTGTTGCCGCCCAGCGCTTTGGCCTCGGCCACCAACAGCTTGTTGACAACGTCATCGGGGCAGGCCTCGACGATCGGCACAAAGCTAAAGATGATGCTGAAGCCGATCTTCGTCGCTTGCACGACAGCGACCGCATCGCTGGATGCAGCAATGTCTGCGCTGTTGACCTTTGCTGCCTCGACGCTAGTGCACGCCATGAGCGCAAGCGCAAAGGCCGCTGCCAGAAAAACCAACGTCTTCTTCATCGCGCGATCTCCTTCTCCCCTAGAAAGCCCGAAGGGGATAGTGCGCCAGCGGGCGCATGGTTTCTACCTGAATGGCGGGGATGCTAGGCGAGGTGCCGAGGTCGTGTCAAACGAAATGGTGCCAGCACTTCTAGATGCTTGCTCGTCGTGAGGCGCTTCTGTTGTCTGCCGCCTGCCCGCGCTTGCCGGATCGCGGCGCCGGTCGTATGCAGGGGAACATGGGCGAACGCCTCGAGCCGGAGCAGGTGTTCATGGCGATCCGCGCCGAGGTGCGGCGCCTGCTCGGGCGTCGAGACATCGGCGGGCCGCTCGAAGACGCCGAGCGCGCTCAGCTCGCGCCAGCGCTGCGCGCGCTGGCCGAGGCGTATTCGGTCGAGCGCGCGGGCGCGGACGCGCTGGCGTTTTCCGATCCACGAAGGCGCGCGGCCTACCTGGCCTACTACGGCGTGCGATCGTTCCTGGTGACCCGGTTGCTGGCCGAGCGCTATCGCCTCGACGGCAGCAGTGTGCTCGAGCTGGGAGCCGGGCCGGGGACGGCGGGGCTGGGGCTGGTCGCGCGCGGCGGAGGCTGGACTGCTGTCGACGTGGAGCCGCTGTTGCTCGAGCTGGCGACCGCGCTCGGTCGTCGTCTCGATGTCGCGCCGCGAGTCATCGCGGCACAGGCCTCGGCGCGATCCTGGGGTGGGCAGACGCCGACGGCGGTGCTGCTGGCCTACACCATCAACGAATGGCCCGGCGACCTGGCGGAGCGCGCCGAGCTGCTGGGCCATGCCGTCGAGCACCTGACTCCGGGCGGCCTGCTGATCGCGATCGAGCCCGCCGTCCGCGCGGTGTCGCGTCGGCTCAGCGCGCTGCGCGATCGCCTGATCGCCGGGGGCAGCGGCGTCGTCGGGCCGTGCACGCATCAACGGCCGTGCCCCATGCTGGAGCGGCGTCGCGACTTCTGCCACGGCCGTCACCGCGTTGTCGCACCGCCGGATTTTGTACTGCTCGGACAGCAGGCCGGCCGCTTCGATCTCGAGGATGCCGATTTTTCGACCCTGGTGTGCGGACGCGACGCGACCCCACGCCTGCCGGGATGGCGCGCCGTCGGCGACGTGCGCCGCGAAAAAGGGCGCGATCGGCTCTTCCTGTGCGGAGCGGCTGGCCTGGTCGAGGTGTATGCCCTGACCGGTCGCAAGCGGGTGGGGCGCGAGGCGTTGCGCGATCTGCGCCGTGGCGACGTGCTGGCGCCGGATCTCGATCTGGCGAACGCGCCGGTGCGCATCGAGCAGCCGGAGCCGCTGCGACCGGTCGGCTGGTTGCCGTGACCGCGGCCGGAGGGACGGGGGTGATGGAACGGCGCTCGCACGTCGCGGGTCCGCTCGAGCGGGCGCTGCGCGAGCTGTGGCAGAGCGCGCGCCATCGGCTCTGGCAGCCGCAGTACTGGGGTCGGCACCTGCAGTTGCGCCGCCGCTACGACCTGCGACCGCTGCGGCTGGCGCGGCTACGCCTGCGTGTGCCGCCGGGCCTGGTGCCGGACTGCGACGCCTGCGAGGAGGTCTGCTGCACAGGCCGCACGCGAGTGGTGACGCTGCGGCTGCTAGACGTCGCGCGGCTCGTCGATGTCGGGCTGGAGTCGCACATCAGCCGCGAGCGGCCGCAGTTCACGGTGGCCGAGCTCGACGGGAATCCAGCGCTGCGCGATCGGGTCGCCAGCGACCTCTGGCGCTGGTCTCCGGTGCTGACTCAGGATCGGACGGCCACCTGCACGCTGCTCGACGCCAACCTGGGCTGTCGCGCCTATCCGGCGTGGCCGCTGTCCTGCGCTCGATTCCCATATTCGGTCAACTTTGCGGCCGGCACCATTTTCTACGCTCCGTCGTGCCGCTCGACCCGCATCGCGCAGAGGGACGAGGCGCCTGCGCCAGCGCGCGCACTGGTCGTGGCAGCGGTCGACTGCTACAACGAGCAGATCCGGGATCTGGTGCTGCTGCATGTCGCGCGCGCGGAGCTCGAGCAGCTCGGGCTGTTGCGATTTCTCT
>JAFGSX010000467.1 GCA_016934455.1 Deltaproteobacteria bacterium | reverse complement strand
CCGGCGCCAACGGCCTGATCGACGAGTACGACCTGCTGTGCGCCGGGCCGTACGACGACGACGAGTGCAACTGGGCGACCGGCATCCCGGGCGACAACATGCCCGACTCGCACGGCAATCGCGAGTGCTTCTTCGACGGCGACTCGGGCTTTGGCAACGACGATGACTGCATGGCGTTCGTGCCACCTGGCTGCGACTGCTACGGCTGCTGCGAGTTCGACATCAACGGCGACGGGGTCAAAGAGGCGGTCATGCTCGGCGGCACCTGCGATCGCTTCACCCCGCCCAGCAACCCGCAGACCGGCGAGCTGGGAGGCCCCTGCGGCGCCAACGATAGCTGCAGCAACGGGCTCTACTGCGTCACCGATCGCAACGGCTACAAGTTCTGCGGCCCGTGCGAGCCGTGCGAGAGCTTCGGCGGCGTCGACTGCACCGATCCGTACAACAACCCCGAGGCCTGCTGCGTCAACATCTGCGACGAGGCCGCGGGCGAGGTCTGCTTCGGCGACCTGCCTCCCGATACCCCGCCCGACATTCGCGTGGTGGATGGCGGGGTGATGCTGGGCGACGGCGCCATCGTCAAGCCGGCCGACGACGGCGGCTACCCGCTGGGCGACGGCGCGGTGGTGCTCAACGACGGCGCGGTCATCCATCCGCCGCCGGACGCCGGGATCGCGCTGGTCGACGGCGGTGTGATGCTGGGCGACGGCGCGATCGTGCATCCGCCCGCGGACGGCGGTTACCCGCTGGGCGACGGCGCGGTGGTGCTCAACGACGGCGCCATTGTCCACCCGCCCGACGTCCGGCTGGTCGACGGCGGCGTGCTGCTGGGCGACGGCGCGATCGTGCACCCGCCCGCGGACGGCGGCTACAATCTCGGCGACGGCATGGTCGTGCTGCCCGACGGCGCCGTGATCCCGAAGCCGCAGCCCGACGCCGGCACCGGCGATCCGCGCTGCGGCGGGCTGCCCTACTGCGGCACCAACGGACCGTGCCCGGAAGGGATGTACTGTTACTTCGCCTGCTGTGTGCCGCTCGAAGGCTGACGCCAACACCGCAAATTCGCAGGGTGACATGATCCCTTCCTGGGAAAACCGAATCGTCTACATCACCGGCGCCTCGAGCGGTCTGGGCGAAGGGCTGGCGCTGGCGCTCGCGCGCTGCGGCGCCCGGCTCGGGCTGGTCGCCCGGCGGCGGCAGTTGCTCGAGCAGCTCGCGGCCCAGGTCGAGGCCGAGCAGGCGCGGGCCGCGATCGCCACCTGCGACGTCGGCGACCGGGCAGCGGTCGAGCAGGCATTTGGACAACTGGAACAGCAGCTCGGCCCACCCGACGTGTTGATCCTCAGCGCCGGCTGCAATCGTTTCATGTCGATCGAGCACTTCGACGCCGCCGTGGCCGAGCAGATCCTGCGCACCAACCTGCTCGGCGCGCTCTACTGCATCGGCGCCGTGCTGCCGGGCATGCTGCAGCGCGGCGCCGGCCACATCGTCGGGGTGTCGAGCGTCTCCGGTTTCAGGGGGGTGGCCGGCTCTGGCCCCTACTCGGCGAGCAAGGCGGGGCTGAGCATGCTGCTCGAGTCGCTGCGCGCCGACCTGGCGCCCCACGGCATCGCCGTGACGGCGGTGCACCCGGGATTCGTGCGCACGCCGATGACCGCGGGCCATCGCTTTCCGATGCCTTTTTTGGTCGAGCGCGAGCGCGCGGTCGTGATCATGCTGCGCGGCATCGAGCGCCGACGCCGCCAGATCGACTTCCCGTGGCCGATGGTCTGGGCGCTGCGGCTGGCACGGTTGCTGCCGGCCGCGGTCTGGGAGTGGATCGGGCGGCTGCTCAACCGCCGCTATCCGCCGCGCCGCCGCGCCGCCGGCTGACCGTCCTCATTTCCGCTGCGCGCCCGTCGACAGCGCCGACGCGGCGTAGCACAGCAGCGCGCCCAGCGCGGCCAGGGCCGCCCCGCGATAGAGGGCGGCGCCTCCGAGGTGCTCGAAGATCTGGCCGCCGACCAGGTAGCCGCCGACCTGCCCCAGGCCGAGCGCCGCGGTGGCGACGCTCTGCAGCGTGCTGCGCAGCCGCTCGCCTGCGATGTCCTGCACGTGCTTGACCAGGCTCAGATACCAGAGCCCGTAGGTCACACCGTGCAGTGACTGGATCGCCAGCACCGCCCACGGCACCGCCGTCCACGCCAGCAGACCCCAGCGCGTGGCCGCCACCGCAGCGCAGGCGACCAGCAGGCGGCGGCTCGACACGCGCTCGATGAAGCGCGGCGCGAGGAGCATGACCGCGACCTCGACACCGACCCCGAGCGCCCAGGCGCTGCCGATGAAGGCGTTGCTCAGGCCGAGCTTCTGCGCGTGGAGTCCAAAGTACACATCGTAGGTCGAGTGGCCGAAGTAGTAGAGGGCGGTGCCGGCCAGGAACAGCAGGACCGCGGGTCGCCGCAGGATCTGCAGCGCGAGCGCGACCACGCGCGGCTCGCGCTGTCGCGCCGCGGCCGCGAGCGGCGCCGTGGCTGCGGCCGAGGCCAGAAAGAGAGCACCCGTGACGCCGATCAGCAGCATCGGCAACAGCTCGCGCTGCAGCCATCCGAGCAACAGCGCGAAGATGCCAAACCCGATCGACCCCCACACCCGCACCTGGCTGAACGCGGCGTGCCCGCCGCCGCTCGCGTGGTAGACCGTCGCATCGACCAGGGAGGTGGTGGGCGCGCGAAAGAACGACATCAGCCCGATGGCCAGGGCGATGTGCCAGAGGTCGTGCGCTGGCAGCAGCAACAACACCGCCGCCGCGCCTCCCACGGCCGTTGCTCTCAACAGCCACAGGCGGACGTGCCAGGTGTCGGCGACCGCTCCCCACAGCGGCGGCACCAGCAGGTTGCAGAGCGGAGTCAGCACCATCACCCACGCTATCTCGACACCGTCGAGCCCGCGCGCGGCCAGCAGCAGCGGCAAAAACGGGAACAGCGCGCCGATCGCGCCGAAGTTGCAGAAGTAAAAGGCGCGCAGCGAGTTGAGCTGGAGCGATCGCGAGGCGGCCGGCATCATCGGTCGCCGGCGCTAGCGAAGACGGCCGACCTCGGCCAGGGCGCGTTGGACGTCGCCGCTGCGGGCGGCGAGCTCGCGCGCCAGATCCTGGCACGGGACATAGTCCTCGATCGCCAGGTTGGACTCGGGGGGGTCGCGGAACGGGATCATGGTGGCCTTGAGCTTGATCGCACCGGCCCAGGGGACCAGGCGCAGCATGGTCTGGCCGGGCGGCCCGATGACGGCGACCGCGGCGCAGCCCCGGCTCTCGTGCAGCAGCAGCGCGCCGACGCTGATGCCGCGGCAGCCTGCCCTCGGGCACACCCGCTGGGGCTCGGGCCGTACCTCGACCGGCCGGCCGGGCAGGGCGCGGTCCATCATTTGCCGCAGCGCGCTGCGCAGCGCGACCGCCTGCGGCCGCAGCGCCCCGGCGCCGTTGGCCGGGATGATGCGCGGCCACAGCAGCATCACGCCGCCGTCGACTCCGCGCGAGGTGCTGACGTATTCCGTGCCCGCCGGCCTCGATCCCGCGGAGCCGGCGAGCGCGGCCGCCGCCGCGGCGAGCGCGCCCGCCGCGACCAGGAGCCCGAGCCCGGACTGTCTTTTTGCCATGGCGCAGCTACTCTAGCGCTGCCGGCCAACCGACCGCAATGCGCGGCGTCGGGCGCGGGGTTCAGCTCTCGCGGGCCGCCGGGTTTCGATATGGCTGCTCGAGGTAGCGCTCGGCGGTCTTGGCCGCCTGCCGGTTCCAGGCGCGTCCCTTGTAGGCGATGGCCTCGCGGTAGAACGCCAGCGCGGCTGCGCGCTGCCCGCGCAGGTCGGCCAGCATGCCCTGATCCAGCGCCAGGCGCGGGGTGAGCGAGTTGTCGAGGTTGCCGGGATCCCGGCGCAGCGCCACCAGCACCGCGTCGGCGTCGGCCAGCCGGTTCTGGGCCAGGGCCACCTCGGCCTGCACCAGACGGGCGCCGAGCTCGACCACGCGATCGTAGTTGCGCACGCCCCGCGCCGCCTTGCCGAGGATCCCGTTCGCGCGCTCCAGGGCAGCGCTGTGCTGGCCGGCCGCGGCCAGGATCTGCGCCTGCTCGAGGTCGATGAACGGGTTGTCGGGAAATCGGCTGGCGAGCTCGGACGAGATCTGCAGGGCGCGCGGCGCGCCGCCGGGCTCGAACAGCAGGTAGATGTCGGCGAGCAGGCTGGCGGCGCCCAGCCGGTGTAGATCGCTGTGGCTGCGCGCGCGCTCCAGCGCGGCCAGGCCTTCCTCGGTGGTGCCGCGCGGCACGAACCAGAGAAAGTTGAGCAGCTTGAGGAACCGGGGCAGGCGGCCGGCGTAGTAGGCATAGGCTCCAAACGGGAAGTAGACGTCCTCGCACGGATTGCCGAGGGCGCGCCGCGGTGCCGCCGCTGGATCCTTCTCGCACAGCGCTATGGCGCGCTGGAGGTGATCGCGCCCGGTCTCACCGTCGACGCCTCCGGCATAGACCTGGCCGCGATGCGCCTTGAGGCGGCCGCGGTAAGTGTACCCCAGCCCCAGATAGTGCAACGCCTCGACGTCGTCGCGGTCGCGCCGCAGCCGCTCCTCGGCCTTGGCGATCGAACTGTCGAGAAACCGCACGATGGCGGCGTCGTGGCGCGGGTTGCTGGGATCGACGTTGTTGCGCCAGAACAGCACCGTGGCCAGATAAAAGTCGGGTGCCGGATGGTCCGCAAAGGCAGCCCGGCTGCGCTCGAAGATCGCGGTCGCGGCGTCGTAGTCGCCGGCGAAGTTGGCCTCGATGCCGGCGCGCAGCGCCTGGTCCAGGTCGCCATCGCTGTTCGGCGCGGCGCGCACGCCGGCGGCCAGCAGCAGCGTCCAAGCCGCCACCCACCCGGCGCGCGCGAGCTTCTGCTGGAGCTGCCTCATTTGACCCTCGTCTGCCCCGGCGCCAGCTCCGGGCCGCCGGGGATGCGATCGATTGGCCTGCTCGGACGCCGCGCCACCAGGCGGATGGCCCGCAATGGGGTCTCGAGCTGCTGGTTGATCCTCTCGAGCAGCGTCGGCAGCAGGTGATGCAGCTCGGTGCGCCAGGTCGGGCTGCCGACGCGCACCACCAGCGTGCCCTGATCGATAAACAGCGGCTCGCTCACGCGCGCCAGCGCCGGGCCGGCCAGCTCGGGCCAGACCGCGATCGCGCGCTGCGCGCGCATCTCGTCGAACAGACCCTGCCGCCTCAGCATCTGCTCCAGCGCGGCAGCGGCGGTCACTGGCTTGGTGCGGACCGGTCGGCGTTGCATGCGGCGATGACAGCGCGGCAGAGGCCTCGGCACAAGCAAAAGCGTGCGCTCGCCGGGAGCGGGCCGTATAATCCTTCGTCATGGACGAGGAGGGCAGGCCCGCCACCAGCGAGAAGCGGCTCTGGCCGCGCGTCAAGCTCGACGCGCGGGTGGTGGTGTCGTACCCCAACCTCGAGCAACTGGTAAGCGGGCCGCTCTCGGACATCAGCCTGGGCGGCCTGTTCATCCGCACTCCCGCGGTCCGTCCGGTCGGCACGCAGCTCACGATCAAGGTCATCGCCCGCTCCGAGCCGCTGGAGTTCGAGGCGCGCGGGCGGGTGGTGCGCATCGTGCGGCCAGAGGAGGTCGGCCCGGACGGCCCGCCGAT
>JAFGSX010000466.1 GCA_016934455.1 Deltaproteobacteria bacterium | reverse complement strand
CTGCGGCAGCCCCATGTCGACGCCGCTGCCGACCATGGCCACCTCGGCGCGCGGGTACTTCTTGGAGTCCGAGGTCAGCACCAGCGTCGCCGTCACCTGCGACGTGACCAGCGGCCGGAACACGACGTCGATGGCAGCCGTCTCGCCGGCGAGGACGACCGCGGGCGACCGGCCGAGCCTGAATGCCGGATCCGAGCCGGCCGCGAAGGCGGTGCTCAAGTTGAGGTCTAGCCCCGACGGGTTGCGCACCGCGACCGTGCGCAGCGCGTCGGCGCTGAGCGCAGCCTCTCCGAAGTCGAGGCTTAGCGGATCGACCAGCATCACCGGGTCGAGCTCGACCACGTCCGGCGGGTTGCACTCGACCGCCAGCAACCAGGGCGCGGCCGCCCACAGCAGCGCGGCCGCCAGCCGCAGTCGGCACGGCGGGCGTTTCATGTCAGCCCCCGCAGCCGCCATCCACTTCGGTCCCGCCAGCGACGTCGATGGTGGCGCTGTACGGGATGCTCGCTGCGGTCTCGTTCGCGTGACGCTGGACGCTGATGTAGAGGTCTCCGCAGCCGGTGCCGGTGTAGTTGACGGTCTCGGTCGCGCTGCCCGATGAGTTGACGTTGCGCGCCGCCGCCACCTCCTGGCCGTCCAGCGTGGCCACCACGTCGATGTCGCCGTCGCTGGCGTCGAAGGCGAAGGCCGCCTGCACGGTCCGGCCCGGCAGCATGGACACCTGGTAGAGGTCGACGTCGCGCAGCGGGCAGAGCACGCCGCTTTGCGTCAGCCGCGGCGGCGTCACGGGCGTGGCCAGCACCGGCGCGTCGTTGCACTCGGCGCTGTCTTCGGCGCAGGTGTCGGTGGCCACGGTTAGCTTGAAGTTGTAGCTGCGCTCTTCGATCCCACCGCCGTAAACACGCAGGTAGTAGATGGCGCCGCGGCCGGGGACGTGAAAGCCCAGGTAGATGGTGCTGCGGCCAGCGGCGACCGCCGTCTCGCGACCGGCCGCCACCAGCACGTCGCCGGAGGCTCCCGACTGGTACAGCTCGACGCCGATGCCGGTCGGACCGACCACCTCGGTCTCGAGCATCTCGTCTCCGAGCAGGACCAGGCGGTACCAGTCGTCGTCGGTGCCGCACAGCTTGAGGCTGGTCTCGAGCGAGAAGCTGTTGAGAGCCTCGTCGCGCAGCGGGGTGGCGGTGGCGATGGTATTGTTGCCGAACCCCTCGTAATCGTCGTCCACGCAGTTGAGGCGACCGCTGACCGCGATCGTGTACGGCTCGGCGACCGGATCGTCGTAGTAATCGCCCGGATAGACCTTGAGGTAGTAGATGCCGCCCGCCAGGGCGGTGACCGCGATCTCGGCCTCGCCGCTGTAGCCGTAATCCGTGCGCACCGATGAGCCGTCGGCCTTTTGGAGCTGGATGTCGATGTCGGGGTCGGCTGAGGCGTAGGTCAGGGTGATGGTCAGGTCGCCACCAGACATCATCGGTATCGCGTAAAAATCGAGGTCATCGACGTCGCACAGCGTCGCCTGGTGGGTGCCGAACCCGATGGAGGGCGCCGTGCTCCGATCCCCGTTGGGCTCGTAGGAATCGACGCAGACCGGCAGCTCGCTGGAGGTCACCGTCAGCGAGTAGGCCTGGTTCTCCTCGACGATGCTGTAGGTCCCCCGGTACACCTTGACGTACAGCGTCGTCGCCGCGCCGCGCGACGAGTAGCTCACCTCCTCGATATCGGTCACCCCGGTGGACGAGTCGACGTAGTCGGACTCGTTGGGCAGGTTGTAGAGCCTGAGCTCGATGTCACCCTCGGCGTCGATGAAGTTGGCGGTGACGGTGGTGCGCCTGTCCATCTCGGCCTCGACTCGATAGTAGTCGACGTCGGCGGTGCCGCACAGCACGCGCGTGATGGACGGCCCGACGTGAAGCACCGAGCCGCTGGTCTGGGCAAAGGTGTCGTTGGGCTCTTCCGGATCCGCGCACGGCGGCGGCGTCTCGAGCTGCAGCAGGATGGTGTAGCTCTGCGCCTCGACCGCGCTCGAGGTGTAGGTCCGATAAACCCGGGCGTAGACCACGGTGTCGGAGGTCGCAGTCATGGTGACTTTTTCGACGCTGGCGCTGGAATTGGTCGAGCTGGCGATCAACGTCCCGCCGCTGTTGACGAGCTGCAGGTTGATGTTGCCCTCGGTGCCGGTGAAGGTGGCGGTGACGATCGAGCGCTGGTTGGCCGGCGCCGTGAACTTGAAGTAGTCCTGGTCGCTCTCGCCGCAGATCACGCGCGTCAACGACTCGTCCACCGTCAACGTCGAGCCGTCGGCCTCGGCGATCGAGTCGTTCGGCTCGCCCGCCTCGTTGTTGCACGTCAGCGGCGGCAGGTCGCTGAAGGAGACGGTGTAGTTGTACTCGTCGGCCGAGGCGTAGTTGGCGGCGCGCAAGAGCACGTAGAACGGCGCATCGGCGGCGACGTTGATGTTAAACGCGAGCTGGGTGCCCGACGACGAGAAGCTGGCCGAGCGCAGGATGGTCGCCGCCGAATCCAGGATCTCGACCGTGACGTAGCTGCTGCCGGGCGAGACCCCGACCTCGATGTGCAGGCGCGTGTTTGCGTGGCCCTGGAGCCTCAGGTAGTCGACGTCGCCGCGGCACAGCAGATCGGAGAACGGCGAGGTGCTGACCGGGGTGGCCTCGCCGACGGTGTTGTTGGGCTCGTTGGTCTCCTCGCACTCCGCCGGCGCCTCGTAGCACTGGAAGGTGGACAGGTCGCAGCGCTCGTCGTAGTCGCAGTCGTCATCGTCGGTGCAGGCCGGCTGCACGCACTCGCCGGTGCCGACCGCGCAGCGCCGGCTGTGCAGCGAAGAGCAGTCGCCGTCGTCCTCGCACTCGCTGTGGTCCGAGCAGTAGAGGGTAACGCCCAGCCCGGGCCGGGCGCGACAGCCGGTGCAGTCCTCGTCCTCCGTGCAGAGGAAGGCGCTGACGCAGCGGCCGGTGGCGATGTTGCACTGGGTGCCGGCGCCGTCGCAGCAGATGTTGTCGCCCTGGCCGCAGTTATCGTTGGACGTGCACTGCACGCAGCGGTTGCCGATGCAGTGCATGGACTCGCCGCAGTCGGCCAGCTCGGTCTCGACCGTGCACGGCAGCCCGGTGGGCGACGAGCAGTGGCCGGTGACCGCGTCGCACAGGTCGCCCTCGGCGCAGGCCAGCTCCGGGTACTCGTTGGCACGGTTGCAGCCGCCGCGGTCGTCCACGCAAAAGCCGTTGACCGGGTCGCAGCGCTGGCCGGCCGAGCAGTCGCTCTGGCGGGTGCAGATCTCGGCGTCGGCCACGTTGTAGCAGGTGCCGGCCGAGCAGAACTCGCCCATCTCGCAGTCGCGGGTGCCGTTGGGGCACTCATTGCCGATCGGGCTGGCCGGATCCGGGATGCAGCGGTTGAGCTCGTTGCAGAGCTGATCCAGGGGGTGCGGGCAGTCCTCGCGCACCGTGCAATCGCCGATGATGCAGACCCCCGCGTTGCTGCAGATCTCGCCCTTGGCGCACTGGTCCGAGCTCTGGCACACGTTGGAGATGTCGGTGGGCGTTATCGTCTTCTGCTCCGGGATACACCCGGAGACGTAGGCCCCGACGACAGTCAACACCACGGCATGCCCGATATACAATTTGGTTGTCACGTGCTTCTCCTTCATCGACGATTTCTGTGCCACCGCGATCACCTCGCTGCCGCGCCAGCAGCTTCTCAGTAATAATCCGGAACGACCTCATCGACCACGGTGACGGCGCGCGATGGCCAGTTGATGATGGCCACCTTCCACCAATCCTCGTGCACGATCTCGGTCATGTACTCCGAGTGAAGATTGCCAAACAGATAGAGGCGGATGATGGCGATCGTCGGCTCGCTGCCGCCCCAGTAGTGAACGGCGACCATGAAATTGCCCTCGCCGGGCGAGTCGATGTTGATGTTCTCGGGGCCGTAGCCGTTGAGGTCGTCGACGTCGAGGCTGGGGTTGGAATCGGGGTTGCCGGGAAACCACTGCACCCGGGTTCGCCCGCCTTGGGCCTTGCAGTTGGCAAAGTAGCAGTCGTCGTCGGTGGTCCCCTCTTCATCGTCGTGGAAATCGTCGTAGACCCCGGTCGGGTTCTCCCGCACCAGGTGCAGATCGATGTCGGTGCTGCCGGTGTCCCACACCAGCTGCACGTGGATGGCGTCGGTCGGAATGGCGTTGAACGACACCACCGCCTCGTTCACGCTCCCCGCCCCGCGCGAATCCACCACGCTCAGCTT
>JAFGSX010000465.1 GCA_016934455.1 Deltaproteobacteria bacterium | reverse complement strand
GTTGTCGGGGTGCAGGGTGCGGCCGGTGCCGCCGCCCGAGGCGACCGAGAAGTAGGGCAGGCCGCGCTCGAGGCACTCCTTCTTAAAGGTGCCCACGACCAGATGCTGGAACCGGACGGCGTTGGTGGAGTTGCCGGTGATCGAGACGTCGACCCCCTCCTGGCGCAGGACCGCCACCCCCTCGAGCACATCGTCGACTCCGTAGCAGCGCACCTTGGCCGGCTCGCCAGTCGACCACGACTTCTCGTCGAGGATCTTGAGCTCGCCGCTGGCGTGGTCGAAGAAGGTGTGCACGTAGGTGAAGCCCTTGATGCGGGCGATGATGCGCGCCGGATCCTTGCCCATGCCGTCGAGGATCACCCGCAGCGGCTCGGTGCGCGCGCGGTTGGCGTGCCTGGCCAGGCTGAGCGCTCCTTCGGCCGCGGCGAACGACTCGTGGCCGGCGACAAAGGCGAAGCAGTCGGTCTGCTCCACCAGCAGCATCGCCGCCAGGTTGCCATGGCCGAGGCCGACCTGGCGGTTGCCGGCGACCGAGCCGGGGATGCAGAACGCCTGCAGACCCAGGCCGAGCGTCCTGGCGATCTCCGCCGCGCGCGGCTCGCCCTTCTCGAACGCGAGCGCCGCGCCCAGGGTGTAGGCCCAGCAGGCGTCGTCGAAGCAGATCGGCTGCACCCCCCTGACGATCGCGCGCACGTCGACGCCGCGGCCGCGGCATACTTCGTCGGCGGCCTCGATGCGGTCCACCGCGAGCTGGTCGAGCAGCGGCCGGATCTGGGGCAGGCGCTGCTGAAAGCTCTCGAACAGTGCCATGGCGGCTACTCCTTTCTCGGGTTGATGAAGCGCGCGGCCTCGGCGAACCGGCCGTAGCTGCCGGTGCACTTCTCGAGCGCGCTGGCCGGGTCGGTGCCGGCCGTGATCAGCTCCATCATCGGCCCGAGCCTGACGAACTCGTAGCCGATGATCTCGTCGTGGTCGTCGAGGCCGAGCCGGGTGACGTAGCCCTCGGCCATCTCCAGGTAGCGCGGTCCCTTGAGGTTGGTGCCGTACATGGTGCCGGTGACGCTGCGCATGCCCTTGCCCAGGTCCTCCATGGCCGCACCCACCGGCAGGCCCTCCTCCGAGAAGGCGGTCTGCGAGCGGCCGTAGACGATCTGCAAAAACAGCTCGCGCATGGCGACGTTGATGGCGTCGCACACCAGATTGCTGTTGAGCGCCTGGAGCAGGGTCTTGCCGGGCAGGATCTCGGCCGCCATCGCCGCCGAGTGGGTCATGCCGGTGCAGCCGACGGTCTCGACCAGGGCTTCCTCGATGATCCCCTGCTTGATGTTGAGGGTGAGCTTGCAGGCCCCCTGCTGCGGAGCGCACCAGCCCACGCCGTGGGTCAGGCCCGAGATCTCGTCGAGCTCGCGCGCCTCGATCCAGCGCCCCTCGATCGGGATCGGGGCGGGCCCCTCGGTCGGCACCCGCCGGACGCAGACCGCCTGTTCGACCTCGTGGCTGATCTTCATGTCGCTCCCCTGCACGGTGAGTGGGCACGGCGCCGGCGCCCCCGTCGCTCTATGCGCCCGAGCGCCATGGTGTACGGCGATCGGGTCACCAGACCTCTGGGAAGGCCATGTTGACGTAGATGTCCTCGAGCCGGGCCTTGTGGCCGCGCTCCATCGACGCCAGCTCGGAAAACGTCTTTTTCTGGTCCGGATCGGTGCTGCGGTTGGCGAGCTGGGTGTACATCTGCATCGCCGCCAGCTCCTTGTGAATGGCGATCGTGATCCCGTCCAGCGGCTTGAGGTCGGGCGTGAGGTCCGGCGCCTCGACCTCGTCGGCGACCTGGTAGTCGGTGGCGGTGTCGAACTTGAGCGACTCGGCGGGCCGGCCCAGAAAACCCTCGAGCGTCACGCGGTGCTGTCTCTCCTCCGCGGCGAGGTCGGCGAACAGCTTTTTGAGATTGTTGTCTCGGGTCCGGTCTGCCACTCCCTGGTAGAACGCCAGCGCCGCCGCCTCCTCGCGGATCGCCATCCGGAGGATCTTCCGATAGGTCTCGGTGTTCATCTTCGCTTGCTCCTTTGCCGCGGGTTGGCGCCAGGCTCCTTGACGCCGCCCGGGAATGATCGGGCGACCATAACAGCAGCGCGGCAGATCCGGTAGCGGTCGCGCCGGGCCCTGGTCGTGCTATACTCGCCCGATCAGTGGACGGTACGCCGGGTGTTCACGACACCAGGGTGCGGCGCGCCGGCGTGAGGTGATCCCAACCGGAGGAATGACGATGCGTGGCGCTAAATGGTGGTCGCTCGTGGTCGTGGTCTGCTGTCTGGCCTGCCCCGCCAAGAACCCGGGCGCCGGCGATGCCGGCGGCAACGGCATCGGCCCGGTCGTCAAGGTCGATCTGCACGGCTCGGTGCAGAAGGGTCCCTTTGTCATCGGCTCGAGCATCGAGGTCTCGCTGCTCGACGGCACGCTGGCGCCGACCGGAGCGGTCTACAACACCTCGACCATCAACGACCGCGGCGAGTTCGACATCTCGTTCGAGGCCGGCGGCCCGGTCGCGCTGCAGGGAGTGGGCTACTACTACAACGAGGTGATCGGAGGGCTGTCGCAGTCCCAGCTCACCCTGCGCGCGTTTTACGTGCCGGCCGCGCCCGGTGCCCAGTCCGCCTATGTCAACATCATCACCCAGCTCACCACCGAGCGTATCAAGTCGCTGGTGAGCGGCGGCACCGCGTTTGCCGAGGCCGTGACCCAGGCCGAGGGCGAGCTGCTGAACGAGCTGGCCATCACCTACCCGGGCTTTGCGCCGGGCGTGCGCGGCATCGATATGAACGTGGCCGGCGGCGACACCGACAGCAACGCCTATCTGCTCGGCGTCAGCACGGTGCTGACCCAGGTCGCGGTCAACCGCGGCGGCACCTCGATCGACGCCAACGTGCAGGAGCTGCTCAACAGCATGTCGATCGACATGAACAACGGCAACCTGGGGTCCGAGCTAAAGGCGCAGATCCAGACCGCGCTGCTGCAGATCGACACCGTCCAGGTCGAGACGGCGCTGGCCGCGCGGCTGGCCCAGATCGGGTCGTCCGAGGCGGTGCCCGACATGGACCGCGTGCTCGACCAGGACCGGGACGGCATCGCCAACATCGACGACAACTGCCCCAAGCACGAGAACCCGGGCCAGGAGAACGCCGACGGCGACGCCTACGGCGACGTCTGCGACGATTGCCCCAGCACGGCCTGCACCGACCGCTGCGTGCTGGCGGACAGCCAGGCCGGCCGGCCCGACGACATCTGCTACACTGCCTGCCGCGAGGACGCCGACTGCGGCAGCGACTTCTGCGTGTTGGCCCCTGTCGGCGTCGGACTCGAAATGCTCTTCATGTGCGCCGCGGCCTGCGACCCGCTGGCGCCCGCCTGCGGCAGTGACCTCGCCTGCTTCTGGCTGGCCGGCGGTGGCGACCGGCAGGGCGGGTTTCGATGGGGCTGCGTCGCGCCCGAGTTACACGGCGACGGCGCGGCCGGCGACCCGTGCCAGAACGACAACCAGATCTGCGGCGCCGGCCTGTCGTGCGGCGTGCAGCCCGACTTCTCGTTTTACGCCTGCCGCGTGATCTGCGACCCGGCCAACCCGACCAACTGCGACGGCCGCGACTGCGTCACCGTCACCAGCTCGACCGGCCAGACGCCGACCGGCATCGGCCTGTGCGCGCTGCCGCCGGGTGAGGTCGGCGATCCGTGCGCGCTGGCGGACCAGAGCACCTGCGCCGACGGCCTGCTGTGCGCGTTCAACTCTGAACAGGGCGAACGCGAGAACGCGGTCTGCGTCGAGGCCGGCGCAGCCGGTCAAATGTGCCTGCGCGACTACACCTGCGACGACGACACGCTGGTGTGCGCCCTGCACGGCACCGGCTGCGATTTTCCGGTGCAGTTTCCCGAGATACGCTGCTGCGTGGTCGGCCGGACCGAGGGCGAGAGCTGCGACCCACAAGGCCAGCCCTGCATCGCCAGCCTGCGCTGCAACACCAATTCCGCGCTGTGCCCGGGCGGTGCCCAGAGCTGCTGCATCGCCCCGCTCGCCGAGGGCGCCGAGTGCTACAACATGCAGATCTGCGCGGCCGGCCTGGCCTGCGCCGACAACCGATTCGTGGCCTGCCCCAACCACCAGGGCTCCTGCTGCGTGCAGACTGGCGGCGAGGGACAGCCGTGCAACCAGCCCGACAACACCTGTGACAGCGCCGGTCTCACCTGCGTGGGCGGCGGCATGTACAACGTCTGCTACCTGACGTCGAGCCTGTGCGACAACGGCACCTGCGCCGACTCCAGCAAGGTCTGCGTCCAGGGCGTCTGCATCGACTGGGGCGGCGACAGGCAGCCGTGCGGGGCCAGCCAGACCTGCGACGAGGGCTTCAGGTGCGTCGGCCCGGCCATGGAGTTCGGCTGCCCGGATTTCTTCCCGGAGTGCTGCATCGCGGCGGGCGGCGAGGGTCAGCTCTGCCTGGCCGACGGCACCTGCAACGACGCCTCGCTGGTCTGCAACCCGTACTCGCAGAGTTGCACCATGGGCAATCCTGGCCACATGGAAGGCTGCTGCGTGGCCGGCAAGACCGAGGGCGAGACCTGCGACCAGCAGAATCCGTGCCTGCAGTCGCTCGGCTGCGCGCCGTCTGGCACCTGCGCTGGCAACCCGTACCAGTGCTGCATCGCGAGGCCGGGGCTGGGCGAGGAGTGCTACAACACCCAGCTCTGCCAGAGCGGGCTGGTCTGCGCCGGCACCAGCCTGGCTGGCTGCGCATCGGGCATCGCGTTCTGCTGCACCACGCCAGGTGGCGCTGGCCAGCCGTGCAATCTCGACAACACGTGCAACGACTCGGGGCTGGCATGCATCGGCGGCATCTGCATGAACACGATCGGCGCCTGCGGTACCAGCGATAGCTGCGCCGATGGCTATGTCTGTGTCCAAAATTTCTGCATCGAGTCGGGCGGCGCCAACCAGCCCTGCAACGTCGACAGCACCTGCGATGTGGCGGATCTGCTGTGTCTGAGCGATCCCATGTCGTGCGGCGACGGCACGTATCTGATGAACTGCTGTGCGCCCTGGGGCGGCGAGTACGAGGTCTGTGGCACGAACCGCGCTTGCGACAGCGGACTCGTCTGCGCCTGGGGCGGCTCAGTTTGCACGGGTTCGCGCAACGAGTGCTGTCTGCCGGCGGGCGGTCTGGGCGAGGCGTGCAATGCGGACCAGACATGCGACACCGCGGATCTGGCGTGTGCCAGCGGCGAGCACTATGACTGCGCCGGCGACCTGAACCAGTGCTGTCAGCCGTGGGGCGGCGAGGGAGAGCCGTGCGGGACCAACCAGGCATGCGACGAGGGACTGGGCTGCCACGATGGTCAGATGCATCCCGGCGTTTGCCCGCACGACAATATGTGGTGCTGCGGCCCGGCCGGCGCCGAGGGAGAGATCTGCCGCAGCGACCGCACCTGCGACGACAGCACGCTCGCCTGCATCCAGAACATGAATAGCGTCTGCGCTGACCTGATGATGCACGAGTACTGCTGCGTGCTGGCAAGGGCGCTCGGCGAGCAATGCGACACCAATACCCAGCCGTGCCAGCCCGGGCTGGCCTGCGTCCACACGGGTAGCTGCGTCGGCGGGGAATCGTGCTGCATCACGGCGCCCGCGCTGGGCGAAAACTGCTACAACACGCAGATCTGCCCGAGCGGAGCAGTGTGCGCCAGCACCACCGTGGCGGGCTGCGAGCCCGGCATCGGCTACTGCTGCGCCGAGTCCGGGGCGGCCGGCCAGCCGTGCAACGTCGACAACACTTGCGACGACGGCAGCCTGGTCTGCCTCGCCGGCCTGTGCCGGCTGACCGCCGGATCCTGCACCACGACCTGCGCGACGCCGGGCTACGCCTGCGTCCAGGGCCACTGTATCGAATCGGGCGGAGCCAACCAGCCGTGCAACACCGATGACTCCTGCGACAGCGCGGACCTGCTGTGCGTCGACGACATGTCGATGTGTGGTGGAGTTAGTATGGGATTTCAGTCGTGCTGCGTCGACTGGGGCGACGAGTTCGAGTACTGCGGCACGGGCGGCGCGTGCAACGCGGGCTACACCTGCTCCAATGCGTCCGGCGTCTGTCCCAACAACTACCACCAGTGCTGCGTCCCGTCGGGCGGCCTGGGCGAGGCCTGCCCGAGCAGCGGTTCGTGCGACACGGCCGATCTGGTCTGCGGTGGCAACCAGAGCTATGCGTGCCGGTACGGGCTCTACCAGTGCTGCCAGCCCTGGGGCGCCCTGGGCGAACCGTGCGGGCCGGGCGATGCGTGCGACCCTGATCTCGGCTGCGTCAACGCCTCGAGCAACCCGGGCGTCTGCGCGAGCGGTCTTAGCCAGTGCTGCGGCCCGGCCGGAGCGGAGGGACAGATCTGCAACAGCGACGGTACCTGCGACCAGAGCGCGCTGGTCTGCGCGCAGAACATGAACATGAGATGCGCCGGCCTCATGTTTCACGAGTACTGTTGCGTGCTGGGTCAGGAGCTCGGCGCGCCGTGCGACCGGGAGTACCCGTGCCAGACCGGCCTGGCCTGCGCCGCGACCGGTAGCTGCCCGGGCG
>JAFGSX010000464.1 GCA_016934455.1 Deltaproteobacteria bacterium | reverse complement strand
GTCCGGTCTCGGCAAGCAGTCGGGCCGCGGCGGCAAGGGGCAGAAGCACACCAAGAGCGGCAACGTGCGCGTCGGCTTCGAGGGCGGGCAGATGCCGATGCAGCGCCGGCTGCCAAAGCGCGGCTTCAGCAACCCGTTTCGCGTCGAGTGGCCGGTGGTCAACCTGGCCGAGCTGGCCAGGCACTTCGCCGCGGGCAGCACGGTCGACCTGTCGGCGCTCAAGGACAAGGGATTGCTGCGGCGCCGCGCCGCCGGCGTCAAGGTCCTGGGCCAGGGCGACCTGGGCCACGCGCTGACGGTCAAGGCCAACAAGTTCTCGCGCAGCGCCAAGGAGAAGATCGAGCAGGCCGGCGGTACCGCCGAGGTCGTCGGCTGACGATTGCCGTGGTGCGGGTTCTACTGTAGCGTTCGGCATCGTTCAGGCGCAGACGCTTGATCGGATGGGAGTAGCCCCGTGGCATCTGCTATCGGTCGCATGTTCCAGATCCCCGAGCTGCGAAAGCGCATCATCTTCACGCTCGCTCTGCTCGCGGTCTACCGGCTGGGCATCTACGTGACGACGCCGGGCGTCGATCACACGGTGATGTCCGAGATCCTCAACACCCGCGCCGGGGCGGGTGGCGGTTTTCTCAACCTGTTCAACTTTCTGTCGGGCGGCGCGATGGAGCGGCTGAGCGTGTTCGCGCTCGGCATCATGCCCTACATCTCGGCATCGATCATCATGCAGTTGCTGACCGTGGTCGTGCCCGCGGTCGAGCGCATGCAAAAAGAGGGCGAGCAGGGCCGCCGCCGCATCACCCAGTACACCCGCTACGGCACCATCCTGATCTCGGCCGTGCAGGGGATGTCGATCGCGATCTACCTCGAGAGCCTCAACAGCAATGGCCACCCGGTGGTGCGCCCGGAGTGGACGGGCTGGGGCTTCCGCGTCCTGACCGTGATCACGCTCTGCGCCGGCACCTCCTTTATCATGTGGCTGGGCGAGCGCATCACCGAATTCGGTATCGGCAACGGCATCTCGCTGATCATCATGGCCGGCATCGTGGCGCGCATACCGGCGGCGATCGTCCAGACCCGTCAGTTCATGAGCGAGGAGCTGCTGCGGCCGTTCACCCTGGTCGCGCTGCTGATCGCCATGGTAGCGGTGATCGCCTTCATCGTCGTCATGGAGCGCGGACAGCGCCGGATACCGGTGCAGTACGCCAAACGGGTGGTCGGCAACAAGTCGTACGGCGGCCAGGCCACCCACCTGCCGCTCAAGATCAACACCTCGGGCGTGATCCCGCCCATCTTCGCCTCGTCGATCCTGATGTTCCCGGCCACGCTGCAGGGCTTTTTCAACAGCGCCTGGATCCAGCGCCTCCAGAACGCGCTGCAGCCGGGCGGCTGGTTCTACGAGTCAATATACGTGCTTCTGATCGTCTTTTTCTGCTACTTCTACACCGCGGTCACCTTTAACCCGGTCGACGTCGCCGACAACATGAAGAAGTTCGGAGGCTACATCCCGGGCGTGCGGCCGGGCAAGGCGACCGCCGAGTACATCGACCGCGTGCTCACGCGCATCACGTTCGGCGGCGCGCTCTACGTCTCGGCGGTGTGCGTGCTGCCGTCGCTGCTGATCGCCCAGTTCAACGTGCCGTTCTACTTCGGCGGCACCAGCCTGCTGATCGTGGTCGGCGTCGCCCTCGACACGGTGCAGCAGATCGAGGGCCACCTGATCACACGCCACTACGACGGCTTCACCGGCCCGCGCGGGCCGCGCATCCGAGGCCGGTCGATGGCGACCCGGATGGGCTGACCTGAGCCCCGGTCTTCTGCTCGCTGTCCGGCGCGCGCGCAGCGGCCGCGGGACGATGTTTTTTTCTGGATTTTCTGGTGGCAAACGTATGACATGTAGCCAATTGTATGCGCTGCTCACCGCGGTTGATCCTGCGTGGCGGGGGGCCGGCGGGAGGCTTTTTTCGTTGCGCAGAAACGAGAAAAAGACTTCCGCCGATCAGCGGGGACCCGCCAAAAATAGGCTCAGGCAAAGTGAGCAGAGCAGTGACGGGGTGACGCCGTGAAGCTGCCATCGCTGACCATGACCCTCGCCTCCTCGGTGCTGCTGTCCGCCGCCGCGCTGGCGCAGGACGACGCCGGCGGCGCGGTCCCGGCCGAGGAGCAGGCCGAGCCCGAGGAGACGCTGGGCAAGCCGCTGTCCGAGCGCATCCAGGCGGTGTCGCGCAAGATCTTTCT
Organism: Deltaproteobacteria bacterium; assembly: GCA_016934455.1. Lineage (GTDB taxonomy): Bacteria > Myxococcota > JACRCW01 > JAFGSX01 > JAFGSX01 > JAFGSX01. The sequence goes on along the minus strand of JAFGSX010000464.1, from coordinate 2,730 downwards.
CAAGAAGAACCGCTTCGAGCTGGCGCCGTCGGCCGGTTTCACGGTCAACGACGCCTTCTTTCGCAGCTACTTCTTCCAGCTCGATGCCGCCTACCACATCATCGAGCCGTTCAGCGTCGAGCTGCGGCTGGGCATCGCGCCGCTCGACGAGAAGCTGGAGCCGGTGCGCTACCTGCGCGATGAGGTGAGCTCCACCCCCATCGACCTGACGCGGCCGTTCTACCTGGTCGATCTGTCCGGCACCTTCACCCCGCTGTACGGCAAGATCTCGCTCTTCGCCGACTGGATCTGGCACTACGACCTGTACCTCGCCGCGGGCGGCGGCCTGATCGGCGTCTGGAAGATCAGCAGCGTCGGCACCAACCAGGCCACCGCTCTCTCGAACACGGCGATGCTCGGCCTCGGCGGCGGCATGCGCGGCTTCATCAACGAGTGGCTGGTGGTCCACATCGATGTGCGCGACTACCTCTACCCGACCGTGACGCAGTCGCTGGGCTTTGTGCAGAACGTGCTCGTGCTCAGCGCCGGGGTCGGTTTCTTCTTCCCGTTCGGCTTCGAGCACGAGTACGAGGGTTACAGGGTCGAGTCCTAGCGGCCCGGTCAGTTGACCTTGAACGCGGTGTCGCCCTTCTCGAAGAAACCGACGATCTGGCGGGCGGCGGCGAGGCCGGCGTTGACGTTGGCCTCGGCGGTCTGGGCGCCCATCTTCTTGGCCGTGAAGAAGTAGCGGCCGGCGTACTTCTCGGCGATCTCCTTGGCGCACTCGGGCGCGATGTCGGCCGCGTAGGAAAAATCAGGCCGCTCGGCGAACATCCGCAGCAGCGACGGCTCGTCGATCACCTCGGCGCGTGCGGTGTTGATCAGGGCGGCGCCCTTTTTCATCTTGGACATGAGCGCGAAGTCGATCGACTTGGTGGTCTCCTTGGTCTTGGGTATGTGCAGCGATAGGTAGTCGCAGCTCGCGAACAGCTCGTCGACCGCGGCCACCGGTGTCAGACCATCGCCCGCGATCTTCTCGCGCGGAATGTACGGATCGAACGCGCACAGCTCCATGCCGAAGCCCTTGGCGATGGTCGCCACCCAGCGGCCGACCGCGCCGTAGGCGTGCAGGCCCAGCCTCTTGCCGCGCAGCTCGGTGCCGTCCTTGCCGGTGTAGTTGCGGCGGGCGAGGGCGAGCATGAGGCCGAAGACCAGCTCGGCCACCGCGTTGGCATTCTGGCCCGGAGTGTTCATGACCACGGCGTTGTGGGCGGTGGCCGCCTTGAGATCGACGTTGTCGAAGCCGGCGCCGGCGCGCACCACGATCTTGAGCTGCTTGCCGGCATCCAGCACCGCGGCATCGACCACGTCGCTGCGGACGATCAGCGCATCGACGTCGGCCACCGCCGCCAGCAGGTCCGATCTGTCCTTGTAGCTCTCGAGAAGCTTGAGCTCGTATCCCGCCTGCTTGACGATCTCGCTGATCCCGTCGACCGCCTTCTTGGCAAACGGCTTCTCGGTCGCCACCAGCACTCTCCTGGTCATGTCGCACTCTCCTTGTTTGAACCCGTGCCGGCACATTGTTATCCGCGAATCGCCAAAGTCAACCGGTGCACGATGGCGCAGCCCCGGCCGGCGCGACCGGATGGCGCGGCGGGACCGTATTGTTGACAGGTCCGATCCAGGGTGTTGAAGTCCCTGGTGAATTGACATCAAGGCGGGGAATCCCATGAAAAAGACGTATGGTCTCATTGTCGCTCTGGCAGTCCTGTGCGCAGCGGCGGGTTGTCCCGAGCCAGTCGTGACCGCAACCGACGCCTCGACCCGACGCTGCACCAACGAGTGCACGGCCGGTCAGCAGCTCGTGTGCGCGGGCGGCGTGCAGAACTGCGAAGACCTGGACAACGACGGCTGCCTCGAGTGGGGCGCCTGCATCGCCACCTGCAGCAACAAGTGCGGCACCGACGGCGAGAAGCGCTGTCAGAACAACGGCGTGCAGATCTGCGGCGACACCAACGGCGACGGCTGCCTCGAATGGAGCGAGCCGGCCCCCTGCGCCTCCGGCCAGACCTGCCAGAACGGCGAGTGCACGTGCACCAACGACTGCACGCCCGCCGGCCAGAAGCGCTGCGTGGGCGAGAACTACCAGGAGTGCGGCAACTTCGACGGCGACAGTTGCCTCGAGTGGAGCTCCGAAAAGCAGTGCCCGACCGGTCAGACCTGCAGCGGCAACCAGTGCACGCCGGCCAGCACCTGCACCAACGACTGCACCACGGCCGGGGCCAGGCAGTGCTCGGGCGAGCACGCATTTCAGACCTGCGGCAACTACGACTCCGACCCCTGCCTCGACCTGAGCGGCGTCACCAACTGCGCCCAGTACGAGCGCTGCCAGAACGGGGTCTGCGTGCCAAGCTGTTCGGACGAGTGCCCGACCAGCGGCGCCAAGGCGTGCGAGGGCAACGGCGTCAAGACCTGCGGCAACCACGACCAGGATCCCTGCCTCGAGTGGAGCGCGGTCACCGACTGCAAGCCGGGCGAGAGCTGCAGCAACGGTATCTGTTCGGCCACCTGCACCGACGAGTGCGCGGCCGGCCAGAAGGAATGCCTGACCGGCTTTCCGGTGGCCAGCAAGCGCGTCTGCACCGAGGCCGACGACGGCGACACCTGCCGGGACTGGGTGATCAGCCTGTGCGTCCCGTTCCTCGACATGTGCGTCGACGGCGAGTGCGTGGGGTACTGCGAGGACGAGTG
>JAFGSX010000463.1 GCA_016934455.1 Deltaproteobacteria bacterium | reverse complement strand
TGGGGCATCATGCCGCTCTGGAGCGCCTTGGCGATCCAGTAGGCGTCGCGCCGGTCCGTCTTCTTGCGCGATGAGGCGATCATCCTCAGGTGATGGGCGTTGAACGAGAGGACGCGCGCGCCGGCGTCCGTCACGGCGTCGTGGACCAGATAGGTCATGCCGCCGACCTCCTGGCCGACGAGGATCTCGTCGCGCGCCGAGAGCCGCTCCACCAGCCGCATCAGATCCTGGCTGGTCGTGGCCACCTTACCGCTGTCGATCTGCTGGCCCTGCGGGTCGAGGAGACACCAGACACTTGCCGCTGCGTGGACATCGATGCCAAGATAGTTCACGGCTTCCTCCGGATGGGCCGAGTACGTCGATGACCGGCTCGACCGGTGGTTGGCCCAAGCGCTCGCGCTTGAGGTCGCGTGGTTCAGCGAGTATCGCTGATTTGTGCCGGCCCACTCCGGAGGAGCTTTTGAGGGAAACAAGGCCCTGGAGGCTGCCCCCTCCACCAACTCGTTGAGGGGGCTTACTCCAAGGCCTTGAGCTGAGGTCAGCGGGAGAGACCGAACGCGACCAGGAGCGGCGTCGAACCATCGACGCCATCATGGCATCTACGCGCTCAGGATGGGGTATACATCCAAATCCACACCACCCTTTAAACTGATTGGAGGATCTCGTGAGTCGAATTTACCTTTTGTGTCTGTCTGTGGTCTTGTTTGCTCTTGGCTGCTCCGATGGCGCGGACAGCTCTTCCTGCTCGGTGAAGGACAACCAGGACGGCACCTACACCATCACCTGTGGCGACTCAAAGGTGACGCTATCCGACGGCGCGGATGGGCACAATGGAACCAACGGCGTCAACGGTACCGATGGAACCGACGCCGAACCGTGTACCGCGGTCGACAACCAAAATGGCACCTACACCATAACCTGCGGTGATGACTCGGTCGTCGTCTCCGATGGCACCGACGGCACCAACGGCGTCAACGGGACCGATGGAGCCGACGCCGAACCGTGTACCGCGGTCGACAACCAAAATGGCACCTACACCATAACCTGCGGTGATGACTCGGTCGTCGTCTCCGACGGCGCCGACGGGGCCAATGGCGCGGACGGCGATTCGTGCACCGTGGCCGACAATGGCAACGGCACCTACACCATCTCCTGCGAGGACGGCACCGAAGTGACCTGGTTCGACGGAACTGACGGAGCAGACGGCGCGCCAGGCCCGGTCGGTGGTTCGTGCACGGTGCGCCGCATCGGCGATACGGCCATGGTCTTGTGCGACGATGGAACGAGCGTTTCCTGGTACGTTGGCCTGGCGCCTTCGACCGCGGTCTTTGTGGATTCGGGACAGAGTCTTGCCAGCAACATGGGCTCTGCCGCCCTGGGTGACATGGACGGGGACGGCGACCTGGACGCCATTCTAGTTGGCAGTACGTATTTGTACATGTATTCGAACGACGGCGCGGGAGTCTTCACCAGTTCGCAATCGATGTCGACCTCGAACATATTTGACCTGGCGCTGGGCGATTTGGATGGGGATGGGGATCTCGATGTATTCATGGCCAAGTATAACTTTTCGCCCAATCGGGTTTTGCTCAACAATGGCGCGGGGCAGCTTACCGACAGCGGACAAGAGCTGGGCGCGGAATCGAGCGCCGGAGTCGCCCTGGGCGACCTGGACGGCGACGGCGATCTGGACGCCTATGTGGTCGGCTACGGCGGAGACAAAGTCTGGATCAACGATGGCAGCGGTCTCTTCAGCGACAGCGGTCAGAGCTTGGGCGACCAGACGGCCAGTGCCGTGGCCCTGGGCGACCTGGATGGCGATGGCGATCTGGACGCCATCGTTTCATTTTCGACTGGGGATGCCAATCGGCTGTGGTTTAACGACGGGGCAGGCGTCTTCACCCTGGATGCCCAGGTATTGGGTTCGGCAAACTCAAACGACGACATCGCCCTGGGCGACCTGGACGGTGACGGCGATCTGGACGCCACCGTGGGCAGATCCGCCGGCAACGAGAAGACGTTCATCAACAACGGCAGCGGCATCTTCAGCAACGGCGGCAACGCACTCAGCGAAAACGGCGTCAAGAGGATCGCCTTGGGCGATCTGGACGGTGACGGCGACTTGGACTCGTTTCGCGCCTGCCGGTCCAACTATCCAGACCTGGTCTGGCTGAACAACGGCGGCGCCGTGTTAGCAAACAGCGGCCAGTCGCTGGGCGCGACCGACAGCCGGGACGTGGCCCTGGGCGACGTGGACGGCGACGGCGACCTGGACGCTTTGGTGGCCACCTGGGGAACCCCCAGCAAGCTCTGGCTCAACGAGTGACGCCATTTTAAAGGTGCTGAAGATCTCGGGCTCCGAGCTGGACGCATTTTACAGCCATCTGGTTAGGCGTTCACGCCTGTGCGCGGCCGCAGCCGCGCACGAGGTCGTTTGAGGCAATATCGAGGGCGCTGGTTCGCCGTGGCGATGGGCCGCGAGGTCCTTGCCGAGGTGGCCGAGCGCGGCCTTGCCTGCTAGACGGTGGCGACGTCTGCGTCATTGCGCTGTTCACCGCAGTTGATCCTGCGTGGCGGGGGGCCGGTGGAAGCGGCTCGCCCAGTAATTTTTTCGACAACAGCAAACGGCTTTCGCCAAGCGGCAGCCCCGCCGAAAATGGACACCGACAACGCGATTGCTGTCGCGATGGCCAGGAGCGGCACGACGAGGACCGCGGCGAAGTAGACAATGGCATATGGCGCACCGCGCGGCGCAGCGCGGTGGGGTTTACAGCAGCCCGTCCCGGTCGCTGCTCCCTTATCGGGTCTGGCACTGCGCCTCGCCACTGCCGTCGTCGTCAGCGCGGCGCCGACCGGTGGAGCGGTCTCGATCCCCCCTCCTCGGCTTGGCAACGTGCTAACGTGTCTGGTCTTTCCTACGCGATGGGTGGCGGGGTCTGCCCCGCACGGACAGGAGGTTCTCGATGGGGCGTAGCACTTGGAGCGTGTTCGCGGCCGTGGCGAGCGTCTGGATCGCCTGCTGGATCGGATGCGGGTCGGACGGCGCGGACGGTCAGGACGGACAGACCTCGGCTACTCGCACGCCTGCGCCCTGCTGACCGACGGCACCATCTCCTGCTGGGGGCACAACCTGTACGGCGAGCTCGGCGACGGCACCAGCATCAGCCGGTCCACGCCCCGGCCGGTGCCCGGGCTGACCGGGGTCACCGCGCTGGCCCTCGGCTTCCGTCAGAGCTGCGCGCTCCTGAACACCGGAACGGTCAGCTGTTGGGGCCGCAACCACTACGGGCAGCTCGGCGACAACACGACCGTTCACCGCTCGAGCCCGATCTCGGTTTTGGAACTGACCAACGTCGTCGAGGTGGAGGTCGGTCAGTCGATAAGCTGCGCCCGCCTGGTCGATGGCGAGATCCAGTGCTGGGGAAACAACGCCTGGGGCCAGATCGGAGACGGCACGACCACCACCCGTCCCGCGCCGGTGTCGGTCCTCGGTCTGACCGGGTCGGCCGCGTTCTCCACTGGCCTCGCGCACTCCTGCGTCAGCCGGAGCGACGGATCGGTCTGGTGCTGGGGCTGGAACATCCACGGGCAGCTCGGCGACGGCACCCGCGAAAATCGGTCGGCCCCGGTGCCCGCGGCCTGGGATATCGCCCTGTGAGCGCAGAAGGGGCAGCTCCCACCGGCGCTGCCGCCGGCCCGCCTCTTATTGTTCGAGTCGCGGCTGGCAAGGCCGTGATCCCTCGTCAGGAACTTCCAAGGGTCGTCTGCTCACGACCTGCGAAATGGCATTGTTCGGTGCCTCAGCGTCGTGACAAACTGCCAAAAGTGACGTCATCGGGACGTCAGGGCGGGTACGCGGGCCTGAGTTGGAGAGCGAAAAGGGCGCTCATGTTTCCTACACGCGATGCGGGGTTTTTTTGTTGGTTCAGTCCTCCTCGTCGAGATCGCGCCGCTCGAGATGCCCGGCCATCGGTTGGCCGACGGCGCCGGTCGATCGGTCGACCGAGAACTTGAGAAAATGGCCGTGGCCATCCTCCGGAGTGATGCTCACCCAGTAGGACTCGGGTCGCTCGAATATCTCCACGGTGAGGTTCGGATGGAGGTCGGTCAGGCCGTCGCGCACATCACCGTAGACGCCGAAGTCGCCCTGCTCGCGCATGCAGCGATCGATGAACGCCAGCGCCTCCTCCTCCGACCGTTGCGGCGCCGCCGAGACGACTGGAGCTTGCGCGCCGTGGTCGCGCGCGATCTCCGTCGCGCTCGAGCCGAGTGAACCCGGCGGCCCCCAGTCGATGCTGAACGCGCTCGGGCGTGCGTCGCCGAGCGGGACGTAGGTGATCTGGCGACGAAACCGGACCTGGTAACAGTCGGGATGGTCGCGGCTGGCGCGCACATCGGTCAACGGGAACGCGTCCACATCGGGCAGGTGTGCACCGGCGCGCTGCTCCTTCAAGGCGGCGCGGACCTCGCGCACCAGCGCGTCGGCACGCTCGCGCTCCTCTAGCCGGAGTCGGCGCGTGGCGCCGATGCCGAGCTCGATGATCGGGGGCGGTCGCCGCCGGGACCAGACCACAGCCACCCCGACGGCGAGCAGCGCCAGCACCACGCCCGCAAGAGCCCAGACCATGGAAGGAGTATATGACAGCTCCGCTACGGGCTCGCGCCCCGGCACCCGACATGATGGTCCCGACAAGATCACGCTCGCTGCCTCGGCCGCCGCATGAACGAGACCGCGGCGATCCTCGTCGACCACGTTCTCCCGCGCGCGCCGATGCGGCAGTGGGTTATCACCTTTCCGATCGAGCTGCGCTATCGGCTGGCCTACGACGAGATATTGTGCTCGTCGGTGTTGGGAATTTTTCTGCGGGCGGTCTCGTCGTGGTACCGCCGCAAAGCCAGCCGGTTGGGATACGCCGGCGGCCGCACCGGCTCGGTGACCGTGATCCAGCGCGCATCAAGCGACCTGCGGATCAACCCGCACTTTCACGCCCTCGTGCTGGACTTCGTTCTCAAGGGGCTGTCGGGCAGCCCCTCGTCGGTCGGGAGTGAATCCCGACCGACTTCACCCAACCAGCACCGTCTTCGTCAAAGGGCTCGACGGCGAACCACCGGCGTTAGTCGAGACACCACGGCCCACCGATGACGAGATCAAGAAACTCGTCGAGATCGTCGCTGCGCGCGTGATCCGGCTGCTGGTGCGGCGGGGGCTCCTGGACGAGAACTCCTGCGCGCTGGACCCGCT
>JAFGSX010000462.1 GCA_016934455.1 Deltaproteobacteria bacterium | reverse complement strand
GCAACTCTCTCCCGCGACGGATTTCCTCGAGCAGCCGCGGCAGCTCGGCCACCTGATCCGGGCCGAGGACCAGGTCGACATGGCGCTGGCGCGCCAGCAACGACCCGCCAGCCAGTTGAGCACCGCAGCCGGCGACCACCACGATCTGTTCCGGACGCCGCTGCTTGGTAGCGCGCAGGCGGCCGATCGTCGACATCATCTTGTGCTCGGCCTTGGCGCGCACCTCGCAGGTGTTGACGATGCAGACGTCGGCCAGCTCCGGGTCAAAGGTCTGCCGGTAGCCGGCGGCCAGCAACAGCGCCGCCATGCGGCTGCTGTCGTGCTCGTTCATCTGGCATCCGAAGGTGCGGATGAAGAAGCTAAGGCGCGCGCGGTGCTCGGTGGTCACGGCGTTTCGGCGACCGAAGCGTCGCCCGGCTGGCTAAGGGTTGACACCGTCGTATTCGAGATCATCGCACGGGTCGTCGACAAAGTTGCCGGCGCCGTTGTCGTCGAAGTTGCACTCGGCGATGCGCTCGTTGATCACCGGCGCGGTGAAGTCGCCCTTGATCTGGCCCGTGACGACGCTGCCGGTGTCGTTGGCGCTGCGCTCGACCTTGATCTCGAAGCTCCCCTCGACCGCCTCGCCCGCCTTGCGCGACACCTTCTTGAGCTCGAGCGTGTAGTTGCGAAGCGTACCGAGGTGCTTGGCCGTGTCCGGGTACTCGTTGGTCTCGTTGACCTTGATCCAGGCCAGGTTGAGGCGCGGCTCGGCGGCCAGGTAGGGCTCCCCCGGCTGCGGCGCTGGCTGGTTCTCGGTGGTGTAGGTGAGCTGCTTGCCATTGGACACTCCTCCCGAGGCGGCGACGACAAAACGCAGCGAGTCGTGCATCGCCATGTTGCGCGCCAGCTCAAGCTGATCGTTGACGCTCAAGAAGCGCAGGTCCTCGCGGGGATTGAAGCCGAAGCCGTACATCTCGATGTGCAGGCTCTGGTTCTGGCCGTCGCGCGTCTCCCGAAACACCTCGCCGTCGCCGGTGCCGATGGCGTACACCGTGGTATCCCACCAGCAGAAGACGGTGGCGCCGACACTTATCGTCCGACCTCCGATCTTGCCATCGGTGGAGGCGCTGCCGGTCTGAAACAGAAAACAGCCGCTCAACATCAGCAGCGCGGTCAGCGACAGCGCCAGGTTCGCAAGCCATCTGTAACGCATGATGTCCTCCTCCGGACTGGCTCCCGCAAGCGCGCCGGCGCTGATCGGGAACCGACCTGCTGAATATTTGGTTGGCTCTGCCGACGCTGTCAAGCGTGACTGGTCAACCTCCCGCCGTTCGGCGTGGCGCTCCCCGCAACCGGGGCGCGATCACCCGATCGATGGCGGTCGCGATCGCGCGTTGATCTCCGACCCCGCTCACCACCGCCACCGCGCCGGCGGTGCGCCGCCGGGCCAGCTCGCGGTAGCGGCGGGCCACCCCGTCGAGAAAGGCCCCTCGCTCGTAGCGATCGGGGTGACCGCCCCGCCCACTGCGCCGACGCGCTGCCACCGCGGCTGGCACGTCGACCAGGATCGTCAGATCGGCGCGCGGCGCCCGATCGTTGAGCTGGGCCACCCAGCGCGCATCGCCCTCGACGCCCTGGTAGGCGAGGGACGACAGCAGGTAGCGGTCGCTGACGACGACCGCTCCGGCCTCCAGCAGCGGCGCGATCTCCGACTCGTAGTGATCGATGCGGTCGGCGGCGAACAGCAGCGCCAGCAGCTCGGACGACGGCCCCGGGGTCTGCGCCAGGCAGGCTCGGATGTAGCGGCCGACCGGGCCGCGCGAGGGCTCGCAGGTGAAGTGCGCGCGCCAGCCGCGCCGCCGCAACCGCCGCACCAGTCGCCTTCCCTGGGTGGTGGTGCCGGCGCCGTCGATGCCCTCGAGCACGATCAGCAGGCCGCGCGCCCGGGTACCCCGAAACTGCTTTGGTCGCCGCCTGGCCATGGTCAGCCCACCCCTCCCCCCGCGGCAGCGACTATCTCGGGCACGGCCACCAGCGACTGGATCTGGCGTATCTTCTGGGTCGTCGGGTCGCGCGCGATCCGGTCCACCTGCTCGCAGTGGATCAGCACCTCGTGCCCGAGACCGCGCTCGCGCAGGAACTCGGAAAAGGCGCGCACCAGATCGCGGTCGATGGCGCCGGCGTCGGCCTCGGGCTCGGTCACGAATCGGATGTGCAGCTCGTTCTGTTGCCGGTGCACAAGCTGATACTGCTTGAGACCGTGCACGTTGAGAAAGACGAGCTCGAACGGGATCGGCGGCAGCGCCACGAAACTGCCGTCGCCGCGCCGCAGATAGATGACGTCGTCGGTGCGGCCGATCACCTGGAGCGAATGGAGCGCCGAGCCGCACGGGCAGCGATCCTTGTCGACCACGATCTGATCGTCGAGCCGATAGCGGACCAGCGGCTGGCCGGTGTTGAGCAGATTGGTGATCAGCACGTGGTCCGAGGTGGTGCCGGGCGCCACCGCGACGCCGTTGCGATCGATCGGCTCGACGATGCAGGCGTCCTCGTTGATGTGCAGGCGTCCAGCGCGACACTGGTTGGCCAGGGGCAGGCACTCGGTCGTACCGTAGGTGATGCGCAGATCGGCGCCGCGAAAGGCCCGCGTCAGCACCGACCGCGCCAGCGCGGTCACCGGCTCCGATCCGAGCGACACCACCTCGGGCTCGATCCGAAGCCGCCCCGCCAGTTGCTCGCGGGCGAGCAACTCGAGCGCGGTCGGATAGCCGTGCAGGTGGTGCGGCCTGAACGCGTTGAGCTCGCGCACGTTGTCGTCGATGTTGGCGCCGATCGAGAATGCTCGCATGTCGGCCGCGATCGCCGCGAAGGGAGCATCGAAACGGCTGATCAGGAACGTGATGAACGGCCCGCCGGTGGCGACGACGTATGCCATGCGGTAACGCCGCCAGGGGCCGAACCGCAGCACGTTGGTCGGATGGAGTCGCCCCCGCAGCAGCCGTGCGAACAGCACCCCGAGCTGGCGCGCCCAGTCGCGCTGCTGGCACAACAGATAGCCGACCTCGCCGGTGGTGCCGCTGGTCGATGCCACCAGGTAGCGGCCGCGCAGTTGACCGCCGGTGATACCGACCTGGGCGAGGTGGGTCAGGACGTCGTCGAGCGCGATGCGCTCGTCGGCGACCGTGGAGGCGAAGTTGCGGCGCATGAGATCCCGGTCGATCGGCGGCAGATCGGTCAGCTCGAATCTATCGGGATCGATGCCGGCGTACAGCGAGCGGTAGAGCGGCACGTGCTCGGCAGCGTGCCGCACCAGGCGCGACAGCCGACGCCGCTGGTAGACGGAAAACTGCACCGGCGACCAGAATCGCTCGCGCCAGAGGGCGGCAGCGGCGGACGCTACAAAAGGTACCAGGCTCATGCGTCCGGTTTCTGCTCGAACTTGACCAGGACCGTCGTGACCTGCGGCTCCGGAGGCTTGCCGTCGACCTCGAGGCGCGACGTCAGTTGCACCAACCCGACACCGGGCGCATAGGTCCACTCGAGGATCAGCGCCTGGCTCTGGCTCATCCTGTTGACCGCCTGCACCCGCACACAGTTCTCGAACACCCCGGCCGGGACCGTGGTGGTGAATCCGATCGCGATGATCTCGTAGCGCTCGAGAGAGTTGGCGCTCGGAACCGCGATCCACTTGGCGCCGAGCGCGATCGGGTCGCGCAGCATGAAGCGCTCACCGTCGAACACGCCGGCCGGGTGGTGCTGCAGCCTGGCGCCGCGCGAATCGATGAAGTATCCGTCCTCCTGCTTGACGATGGAGACCACTTCTCGCTGCGTCACGCCGCGCATGCTGTTCTGGTAGGTCCAGCTATTGCCCACGGCCAGCGGCCAGAAGTCGACGGCGTGGTACTCGCGGGCCGGTGGTTTTTGGGTTCCGCCACAGGCGGCTGCGCACGACATCGCGACCAGGCAGGCAGCAGACAGCAGCGAGCGCTTCGAATTCATGGCGACTCCTCTTGCGGCGCCGCGATCGATGATGCGCCGGCCCCGCCTCTCTCTTTTAGCATCTCCCTGGCCGCTCTTTGTACTTCTGGATCGGGGTGACCACTGGCGACGGTGAACAGGTAGGCCTCGGCCTCGCGGCCACCGATGGCGCCGACCGCATAGACGATCTGGCGCACCAGCGCCGGACTCTTGCGGTGGGTGAGATCGGTCAGCGCCCCGACCGCGCGCGGATCGCCCAGGGCGACCAGCCCTCCCACCGCCCGCAGCGCGATCTGAGCATCGTCGTCCTCGAGCGCGCCGACCAGAGCCTGGTACGCGGCCGGATCCCGACGCTCGGCCAGCAGCGACAGCGCGTGCAGCCTGAGCTCTCGGTCGTCGCCCTGCAGCGTCGCCAGCAGCTCGCCGGTCGGCCGCTCGCCGAGAACCAGCAACCGCTCGACCTTGGCCACGGCAGCCTGCGCCGCCTGCACCACCAGGTCGTCCACCCGATCGATCGCGCTGCGGCCTCGCACCTCGGCCTCGGTCTCGATCGCAGACGGTTTGCCGATTCGCGGCCGCTCCTCGAGCGCGAGCTGCAGCACCACGACCGGCCAGCCCGTGGCATCGGGCGGCGCGCGGCCGGCGACGGCGCGTGCGCGCAAAATGGCCTCGCCCTGCTGCGCATCGAACTTCAGGCGCCGGGATTGCTCCAGCGCACGCTGCAGCGCCTCGCGCACCAGCGGCCGCCTCAGCTCGACGCCATCTCCGCCGAGCGCTCCATCGATCAGCAACTGGCCAATGCGCACCGGCGGCGCCGGGTCGCGGCAGCCCGCGGCCAGCGCCAGCGCGAAAACCATGGTGCCCGTCCTGCTCACGCGCCGTCGACACAGGCGATGAAGCGTTCGAACGCACGCCGTACCTGGATGGTCATGATGTTGAATTCGGCGGCCTGGGCCGGCGCCAGCGGGCGAATGGGGCCGTCCGCGTAAAGCAT
>JAFGSX010000461.1 GCA_016934455.1 Deltaproteobacteria bacterium | reverse complement strand
GATGGGATCGTTACGCCCACAACTACCTCGGCTTTGTGCAATTAGGCTGCATCGTTATCCTGCTGAGGTATTTTTGAGATGGCTTCTCGTGTGCTGTGGCCTCTACAACTTTGCCGTTTCATGTAGAAATTTGGGACGGTAGACTGGGCAGCTTGGCCGCAGGCTTGCGCGTGTTAACCGTGATCATGTCTAATGGGAGACCGATATATGGTACACACCTCCCTAGAGAACCAATTTTACCGGCAAGCTGGTCGCCCTGGAGCCAAGACGATAACGAAACAACGCCATCCCTGGTGGTACGTCATCTGGATCACCGCTGCCCTGGCTTCTGGCGGTTGCAACTGCAATCCGCCCCCGCCGGTCTCGGATGCCAGCGCAACCGATAGCGGCGACGACGACCGCTCCGCCGATGGGGCGATCCATGACGCTGGTCAGCGGGACGCCCGTCTAGATAGCGGCACGGATGCCAGCGGTGACGGTGGCGTCGACGCGGGCCGCGATGGCGGTTTCGACTCGGGCCATGACAGCGGCAGGGACGCCGCAGCAGACGCCGGCGGTGTCGATGTCGCCATGGATGTCGGCCCTCCGAGTTGGATCCCGTCGCGGGTGTTTGGCCAGCGTTCGCTCGCGGAGACGGCGTACAACGAAGTGGTGCCGGGCCGCGTCTTTCATCCCGGCGGAGTGCTGGTCGACAGGATGCCCGCGCCCACCCCGAGCCGGCTCTATGTCTGGGATGCGGGCAACAACAGAATTCTGGCGCTGCCCCATGCCGCCACCTGTGTGGGCGGGTCGAATGCCGGCGCCGGTTGCACCGAGCATGGAGGCTGCGGCTCCGACGGGCAGTGCACCGGTCCACTCGACATCGGCCTGATTCGCGTCATCGGCCAGCCCGCGGCGACCGGCTACAGCGCCTGCAACGGCGACAACACGCGCGAGGCACCGGCCTCGTCCTCGTCGCTCTGCGCTGTCCCGTATCCCTATCAGATCAGCCCGCTCGAGGGACCGCGCGGCAATTCCATGGCGGTCGATTCGCAACATCGCCTGTATGTCGCCGATCCCTTCAACAACCGGGTGCTGCGCTATGGCGATCCCTTTGCCAGCGACGGAATAGCCGACGCAGTGTGGGGTCAGCCGGATTTCGTCTCCCGGGCCTGCAACCAAGGCCTGTCCGCGCCCACCGCCAGCACCTTGTGCCTCGGCGAGGTCGATCGCTTTTACCCGAACTACTACTTCTCGGCGGGCGTGGACGTGTCCGCCGACGGCAATACCCTGTGGGTTGCCGACCTGGGAAACCACCGCGTGCTGCGTATTCCCACTGCCGGCGCCGCCGCCGACCTGGTACTCGGCCAGGGCGACCTCGCCAGCGCCGAGGCGAATTGCACGCCGCCGTACCCAGCCGACCGGCTCTGCAAACCCAATGCGGTCCGTTTCGACGAGCAGAGCGGCAAGCTGTATGTCGTGGACGGCGACGACATCTACGCGCGGCTGCTCGTCTTCTCGTCGCCGCAGTCGAACGGCATGGCAGCCCAGGCCGTCTATGGCGGGCCCGCCGGGAGCACGCTGAAATGGGCGCGCGGGCTGACGCTGGACCCGACGGTCGCCAACGGCGTGTGGCTCGCCGACACCGACAACAGCCGGTTGCTCCGCTACGTCGAGGGTGCCGTCGATCTGGTGCTCTCGAAGATGAATCTCATCGACGTCGGATGCATAGGAGGGATGATCGGCGATGGCCTCATCTATCCGCAGGTGTGCAACCCGCACGGCAGCCTGGGCATCGACCGCGAGGGAAACGTCTATGCCGGCGATCTGCAAGAACAGCACGTGGAGCGGTTCCCGGTCCCGTTCCCTGCGCCCGGAGCCGGCCATGCACGCTCGCCTGACCTGCGCATGTTCTACGCGGGCACCTTCCACGCCAACCAGATCGGAGCGTCGGGACTCGCCAATCCAGGCGACCTGCTCATCGTCGGCGACCAGTTGCTGATCGCCGATCGCCAGCGCATTTTGTTCTGGAACCACTATGCGCAGGGAGCGCTCGCTGCGGGCAATGCCAGCGGCGCGCTTGCCGCTCCCGACATGCACACCCAGGGCGACCAGAACTTGACCCATGGACTCGACTTCACGGCGCTCGCGCACGACGGTGCGCGCGCGCTGCTCTACGCAGCGCACGGGCCTTACCTGACCGCGTGGAGCACCGCAGGCGGACTGGCCTCGCAGCGCGCTCCGGAGTTTCAGGTGTCGAGCCCGCTGCCCTTGCGCGGCGGCGGCAGCGTCAGCTTCCACAGCGCTGGCATCGACGTGGATGCCGCGACCGATACCGCCTGGCTCTCGGATGCACAGGGACATCGTCTGTTGCGGGTGCTCCAGTTGAGCAACTCGAGCCGACAGGTGGACGCAATCCTTGGCCAGCCAGACCTTTCGTCCGTCGACTGCAACCGGTCGCGCGGGCGCAGCAGCCCGGCGGCGGATAGCCTCTGCATCCCCACGCAGGTGCGTTTCGATCGCGCCCAGAATCTCTATGTCGTCGACGGCACCTGGGAGGGCAACGGCAACCAGCGCGTGCTCGAGTTCGATGCCGCGAGCTTGCCGCCCATTCCCTCGAGCGCGCTCTTTCCAGAGGTCAGCGCGGCGCGCGTGTACGCCAAAGCCTCGCTGACCGCTGTCGACTGCAACCCCGACACCGTGAGCCAGCCTTGCACCCCGCGCTTTATCTCCTTCGAGCCGGGGACCAATCGCATGATCCTCACCGTCGACGGTTATGGCAATCCGCTCGACAGCCGTGCCTTCTACTATGACGAACCGATTCCGGCGGGGGTGACGGCGGTGACGCCCTCGGGCAGAATTCCGTTGCGCTTCAATCAGGCCGCGGCGTCGGCGTGGGACGCCGCGGGCCGGCTGGCGATACTCGATCACACCTGGAACCGCGCGGTGCTGATCCAGAATCCACCGCCGTAGCTTGGCTGCGCTGATCCCCGTGACGGGGATCGAACGACCTGATTGCGCTGCTCACTTTAGCTGAGCCGATTTTTAGCGAGTCCCCGCTGATCCGCGGGCGCCCTCGCCGCACCACCCGTCATCGCGCTATCCACTGGTCTTTGGTGGATTTGTCCCTGCCTTGCGAGATTCCCAGCGAAGCGGGATCTGGCTATTATTCACGCGCTCTTCCCACGGACTCCGCAGAGGTCGCCATGATCGATCCGGCTGTCGCGCTCGCCATGTCTGTGCAGAGCAATCCAGGCGCGTACGCGGCGCTGCTGGGATCGGGCGTGTCGCAGACGTCGGGCATCCCGACGGGCTGGGGCATCGTCTGCGACCTGGTGACGCGGGTCGCCAGGATGCACGGGGAGCCGGCCGGCGAGGATCCGGCCGCCTGGTACGAGGCGCGCTACGGCAAGCAGCCCGACTACTCCGAGCTGCTGGCCGAGGTGGCGCGCAGCCCGACCGAGCGCGCGCGGCTGCTGCGCTCCTACTTCGAGCCGACCGAGGAGGAGCGCGCGCGGGGAGCCAAGGCGCCGACGCCCTCCCACCGCGCGCTGGCCCGGCTGGCCAAGGGCGGCTTCATCCGCGTGTTCGTCACCACCAACTTCGACCGGCTGCTGGAGCAGGCGCTCGCCGACGAGAATATCGTACCGAGCGTGATCGCCACCTGCTCCGATCTGCAGGGCGCGCCGCCGCTGGGCGCCGGTCAGGTCACGCTGGTCAAGGTACACGGCGACTACGTCGACTGCCGCATCAAGAACACCCCCGAGGAGCTCGCGCAGTACGAGCCGCCGCTCGACGCGCTGCTCGACCGCATCATCGGCGACCACGGCTTCATCGTGGCGGGCTGGTCGGCCCAGTGGGACAAGGCGCTGGTCGAGGCGTTCCTGCGCGCCGATACGCCCCGCTACGCGACCTGGTGGACCGGCCGCCGCCCACCGAAGGGGCCGGGCGCCAAGCTGCTGGCCGCGCGGCACGGCGAATTCGTGCCGGTCGAGGGGGCGGACGAATTCTTCGCGCAGCTCACCGAGCGCGTGGCGGGCGCCAGCGTCGGCCAGTGCCGTCTGCCGGAACGGCAGATCGGCCTGCCGTCGCAGCTCTCGTCGTTCGTCGGTCGCGAGGACGACATCGCCGCCATCCACGCTCTGCTCGACGCCAACCGGCTGGTCACGCTGCACGCGCTGGGCGGCGGCGGCAAGACCCGCACCGCGATCGAGGTGGCCCGGAGCCGCCTGGCCAGGCACGCGGACGGCGCCTCGTTCGTGGACCTGGCGGCGGTCGACGACCCCGAGCGCGTACCCGAGACCATCGCCCACGGTCTCGGGTATGGTCTCGAGAAACTGCACACCGCGCTGCGCGGCCGCGAGCTGCTGGTCGTGCTGGACAACTGCGAGCACGTGGCGGCGGCGGTCGCGCGCTTCGTGCCGAGGGTGTTGAGCGAGGCACCCCGGGTCAAGGTGCTGGTGACGAGCCGCGTACCGCTTGGCGTGCCGGGCGAGGTGGTGTCGGCGCTCGAGCCGATGGCGGTGCCGCCGTACACCAACCTCGGCCCCACCGCCGCGGCGCAGTTCGAGTCGGTCCAGCTCTTCAGCGAGCGCGCGCGCGAGGTCAACCCGCGCTGGCGGTTGACCGACGACGAGGCGCCGCACGTCGCGCGCATCTGCCGGTCGCTCGACGGCCACCCACTGGCGATCGAGCTCGCCGCGGCGCGGGTCAAGCTGCTCCCGGCCCGGCAGATCGCCGACCGGCTCGAGCAGGGCATGGAGCTGCTCAAGGCGGGCAGCCGCGACCTGCGGCCCGACCGACAGAAGACGCTCGCCGCGGCCTGGGCGTGGTCGCTCGAGGCGCTGGCCGAGCCGGCCCGGCTGCTGTTCGAGCGGCTGTCGGTCTTTCGCGGCGGGTTC
>JAFGSX010000460.1 GCA_016934455.1 Deltaproteobacteria bacterium | reverse complement strand
CGGGCCATCGGTCAGGAGGTGGTGGCGAGCGCGATCGCCGACGACGAAGGTGGCTTCGTCTTTGCGTCGGTGCCGGCCGGCTCGCTGCAACTGACGGTGCTGAGCGAGACCGGCGCGCTGTTCGAGCGCGTTCAGCTAGACGCGGTGCCGGCCGACAGGCCGACCGAGCGCGACATCCTGATCGATCCCAGCGGAGTGGTTTACGACGCCCGCAGCGGGGTCGGCATCTCCGGCGCGCGGGCCTACCTTTATCTCGAGGACGGCGACGACGATCCGTCCAACGATCGGCTGGCGGGGAGCGACCGCGTGCCGGTCGAGCAGCAGGGCCAGATCACCAACCGCGACGGTCTGTACAAGTTCGACGTGACGCCGGGGCGCTATCGCCTTGGCCTGGTGCCGGCGAGCGCGACCCAGCTCTTCCCGTCGCTGCTGCTGGCACCTGCCAACGACGACGGCTCGACCCACCCGTATGGATCGTACGCGATCACCGACGATCAGCATCGCGTGGTCGCCAACGCGCGACCCGACCTCAAGGGCGACACTCACTATTATCTCCGCTTCGACATCGCCGGCACGGCGGACGAGGTTCTGCACAACCATGTCCCGCTCGACCCGCTGAGCTCGCACGTCAGCCTGGTCAAGAGCGCCAGCCACAAGCGGGTCTCGGTCGGCGACATCGTCACCTACACCGTCCGTTACGCGAACCGATCGCCGCTCTCCCTGACGGTCGCCGACGAGGGCGGTGTCGCGGTGGTGGACGCCATCCCGCACGGCTTCAAGTATCTCAAGGGCTCGAGCCGGCTCGAGGAGCTGGTGCGCGTTGCCGACGGCGCCCAGCATCGGCGCGAGGTGGCGCGGGGCGATCCGCAGGGCGAGCGGTTGCTCGCCTTTGGTCCCTACGACCTCGCTGCGCACGGCGAATATCAGCTCCGCTATCAGCTCGCGGTGGCGCCCAACGCCGAGTTCGGCGAGCACGAGAACACGGCGGTGCTGCGCCTGGCCACCAGCCAGACCGACATCTCCAACGTCTCGCAGGCGCGGGTGGCGGTGGTGCCGGACCCGATCTTCGACCTGGGTACGGTGATCGGCAAGGTGTACTGCGACGACAACAAAAACCTGGCGCAGGATCAGGGCGAGCTGCCGTTGCCGGGCGCCACCGTCTATCTCGACACCGGCCGCCACGCCGAGAGCGACATCGGCGGCAAGTTCCACTTCAGCGGGCTCAAGCCGGGGATGCACCTGCTCAAGATCGACCGGCGGACCCTGCCGCCGGGTTCCGAGCTGACGACCGAGGAGCGCGCCCACATCTACGTCACGCGCGGTCTGCCGTCGCGCATCTCGTACGGCGTCGATTGCCGCTTCGATCGCGTCTCGGGCGCCCAGGTGCGCACGGCGACCAGCCGTCCGGCCGAGGACGCGGCAGCACCCGCGGCGGCGGTCGCGCGGGTCAGCGTGACCGGGGTGCTGACCCAGCGCACGATCGCCCTCGACGGCGCCGAGCAGGCGACCGTGCGCGTCGACCTCGGGCTCGGCATCGGCGATCAGGATCGCGACTACTCCAACGGCGACGGTCCCAACCACGGCGGGCTCGATCCGGCGGCTGGTCTGACTCCAGAGCTGCATTTCTATCCACGCGTGATCACCTCGCTGCCGCTGGTGCGCTGGCGGCTGGCGCTGACCGATCCGGCGGGGGACGAGATCTATGCGTTTGCCAATGACGGCGAGCCACCCGAGGATCTGAGCTGGGACGGACGGGACAGCGCCAGCGGCGCCGTCCTGCTCGCCGCTGGAAAGGAATACCGGGCGCAGCTCAGCGCCACCGCTAGCAATGGCGATTGGGGAGCCTCTGCGCCGCGCGTGTTCGGCACCGGTGTCGGCAGCAGCACCGCCTTCGTGGTCGGGTACCAGGCGAGCATCGACGAGGTCGCGGGTCCTTTGTTCGACAAGCGCGACCGGCCGACGCCGCGCCTGCGCGAGTTCATCAAGAAGACGGCCCGGGAGCTGGTCGGGCACCCCGACCCGCGTATCGCGGTGGCCGTGCATACGGACGATCGGGCGGGATCCGGCGGCGTCGCCGCTGGATCGCCGGGGGCGGACCCGGCTGCCGCGGCCAGGCAATTGACGCAGCGGCGCGCCGAGCGGGTGGCGAGCGATCTGGGCAAGGCGGGTGTCGCCGCGGCGCGCATCGAGGCCCTGGGCGAGGGCGATCAGAGCCCGCTGGTTCCCAACCTGGGCAAGCGCAACCGCAGCCGCAACCGGCGCGTCGAAGTGCGCACGACCGCGGCCGCGCTGCGCGGGCCGCCGCTGCCGCACGTCGAGTACCCGGGTCGGGTCTCGGTCAACGGCGTCGAGGTGACCGATCTGGCGCCGTCGACGGCGTTTGCCCACCAGGTCGAGGTGGCGATCGGCGACACGGTCGCGATCGATCTGACGGCGCCATCGGGCGGCCGGGTCGTGCTCTCCCGCGTCTACACCGGCTCGCCGTTCCCGGTCGGGGCGCCGCCGCCGCCGGGAAGCATCGGGGTCGCGGTGAGCGGCGACGTCGGCGCGCGGACGCTGCAGATCGCGGAGGAGCGGCGCTCGATGGCGCTGCTCGACACCCGGGTCGATCTCGAGGGTGAGGCGACGACGCCTGCGATCGCGATCGGCAAGACCGGGCTCGAACGCGAGTTGGTCTGGATCCCGGCGGTTCCGGCGGGCGAGACCATCGCGCGCTGGCGGCTCATCGTGTTCACGCCACCGGCGTCGACACCGGCCACCGGATCGCCCGTCCCGGCAGCTCCGGCCGGCAGCGGCGGCGACGAGCCCCTGCCGCCGCTGGAGCCGCTGGTCGTTCCCGAAGCCGCTTCGTCGAGCGCGCCGGAGTTTTCCGCCGGAGCGCTGGTCGATCCCTTTGCCGCCATCGCCAGCGACCGACCGGCCGAGCCGCCGCCGACACCGATCGGTGCCGTGATCAAGGAGTTCGCGGGCGAGTGGCCTCCCGTCGGTCCGCTGCAGTGGCGCGGCGAGGGCGACAACGGCGCCATGCTGCTGCGGCCGGGACGGTACGGTTACCGGCTCGAGGTCGAGGCCGTCGATGGCAGCCGCGCCTATTCGGCGCCCGGCTACTTCGATGTAGTCGGCGATGCCGTGGTAGAGCGTCTGACGCTGGCGGATCCCTTTGCCGGAGAACGCCGCAAGCTGGCGCTCAAGGATGTGGCGGCGCTGCGCGCGCTGCTGTCGCGACACCCCGACCCCGCGCTGAGATTGCGCGTCGTCGCCCACACCGACGATCAGCAGCCGCGCGACAAGGCGGCGGGGCTCACCCGCGACTGGGCCGAGCAGACCAAGCGCGCGCTGGTGGCGGCCGGCGTCGACGCCGAGCGCATCGACGCGATAGGCATGGGCAGCAGCGATCCGATGCTGCCCAACGTCAACCGCCGTAACCGAGCTCGCAATCGGCGGGTGGTGGTCGAGGTGATGAGCGCGGCGACCGGCGCGGCGGTGCCGGACGCCAAGGACGCCAAGGCTGCCGTGGCCGCCGCGGCCAGCGGGGCGATCTTCGTCGAGGCGAATGGCCTGGCGGTTCCGGCTCCGCTCGGTGCGTTCGAGACTACGGCGTTCGTGGCGCGCGAGGGGCTGCTGCAGTTGCGGGTGGTGTTGCCCACGGGGGCCGAGGCGATCTGGATCTACCGACCCGATGTGCCGGAGGTGAAGACCGGCAGCGAGGCGCTGGTTACGGCCGGTGGCGTCGACGGTGGCCCGTCGGTAGCCGGAGAGGAAGACGGCGGAGCGAGCGCGATCATGTTGGCGCCGCCGCTGGTGGCCGCTCCGGGCGGCGAGGAGTTCATGCCGTTCGAGCCGAGCAGCGCGCCGCTGGTCGCGATACCGGGCGAGGACGGCGGCGCAATGGCGTTGACCGAGGAGCCGGCCGCGGCCGCGGTCGATGGCGGGCCGGGCTTTGACGCCGCGGGCGTGCGCGCCGCGCAGCTCACCGTCGATCTGCCGCTCGCCGGCGCGATCGTGCGCGCCAACCGGCTGCCGATCAGAGGCTTCACCGCGCCCGGCAACCGGGTCTCGGTCAATGGCAAGCCGGTCGACGTCGACGCCAGGAGCGGCCAGTTCGCGGCGCTCGTCGATCTGCCCGAGGGGCGATCGGTGCTGCGGATCGAGGCCGTCGACGAGGATGGCAACGTCGGCGTCATCGAACGCGGGATCGAGGTCGACTCGAACGGTCTGTTCGCGCTGGTGCTAGCCGATTCATCGCTGGCCGATCGCAACGCCGATCTGCCGGAATGGAATGGCTACAACCACCTGAAGCTGGGCGGCGTGGCGCTGTACGGCCGCGGCGCGGCCTTGCTCAAGGGTCGCTGGACCAGCGACTCGTTCTTCAAGCGCTACGACTTCACGCTGCACGTCGACACCGCGCGCTGGAACGAGGACAGCTTCGAGCACGAGCTGCTCGACCCGGAGCGCTACTATCCGACCTATGCCGACAGCTCGCTCGAGGTCATCGACGCCGAGGCGCGCTATCCGCTGTACGCCGAGCTGCGCGCCGACGACTCGTACCTGCGCGTCGGCAACTTCCGCACCCGGCTCGAGGGCGGCGACCTGTTCCGCTACGATCGCGCGCGCTACGGGATGGTGCTCAAGTTCGACCGCGCGCTGGGCCAGCTCGAGAGCGGCACGGTGGTGCTCGACAACGATGTCAGCGCCTTTGTCGCAGGTGGCGATGCGCCGCGGCGCCACGCGCGGATCGAGCTGCGCGGCACGGGCGGCTCGCTCTACTACCTGGCCCACGACACCGTGGTCGAGGGCTCGGAGCAGGTCGCGATCGTGGTGCGCGACGGTATCACCGGCAGCGAGCTGTATCGCCGGCCTCTGACCCGCAACATCGACTACACCATTCGCTACCGCGAGGGGCGCATCGTGCTGACCGCGATGCTGTCGTCCACCGCGGAGAGCGGCTGGATCGCCAACCAGAACCTGTCGACCGTCTACGCCGGCCACCCGGTCTACCTGGCGGTGGAGTACGAGCACGAGGGCGCCGGCGACTACAACGAGCTGGGCGCCGGCCTGGCGGTGTCGGAGACGGTCCTCGAGCACGTCACGGTCGGCGGCGGTTACGTCTACGAGGGCCGCGCCGATGAGCGGCCGGCGTTTCAGCTCGCGGGCACGCACCTCAAGCTGGCGTACGACGCGCGCACCTTCATCCAGGGAGAATGGGCCTACTCGCGCTCGGTCTCGATGGACAACTACGTCAGCGACGACGGCGGTCTCTCCTTTAGGCGTCTCGGCCAGCAGGTCGACGACGGCGCCGTGCTGATGGGCCGCATGCTGTTCCCGGCCGAGCGCGAGGGCCACGCCTTCAAGGTGCGCGGCCAGACCTCGCTCGGCGGCCTGTGGGGCGGCGCGCCGGACGACCTGGCCCTGCGCGCCCACTTTCAGCGCATGGCCCCCGGCTTCTCGACCGGCGTCAGCGCGATCGAGGCCGGTCAGACCAAGTACGGCGTCGAGGGGCGCTGGCTGATCACGCGGCGCGACCGGCTCGAGCTGCGTTACGACGGCATCTGGAGCGACATCGCGCAGGTGGCGCAGTCGACCGAGTACCGCACGCTGCACCGCGAGCTGGCCACGCTGCAATATCAGAGGCGGCAGGAGACGCTGACGCTGACCGGCGAGTACGCCTTTGCCTATAGCTGGGACTCCGGCGCCTACGGCCAAAATGCCTTTGCCCAGGAGCGCACGGTGCTGGGCAACGTCGCCGCCGCCG
>JAFGSX010000459.1 GCA_016934455.1 Deltaproteobacteria bacterium | reverse complement strand
CCATTCCGCTCGACGGGAGCGCGCCGGCGGGCGACGCCGAGCTGGTGGCGCTGGTGCCGCGGCCGCCGCTGAGCGGGGCGCTCGCGCCGTGGACCGAGAATCTTGCGGACAACATCCAGGGACCCTGGCTCACCACT
Organism: Deltaproteobacteria bacterium; assembly: GCA_016934455.1. Taxonomy (GTDB): domain Bacteria; phylum Myxococcota; class JACRCW01; order JAFGSX01; family JAFGSX01; genus JAFGSX01. Next base: position 2,613 of record JAFGSX010000459.1, on the reverse strand, counting down.
ACCAGCGCCTGGGACTGGATCGACGGCTCGGGCGTGCCGTTCGACGACAACGGCTTCGACGCGGTCGCCGGAGAGAAATACGACAACGGCGCTCAGGGCTGGACGCTGGTGCTCGAGGTCGTCAACATGAAGACGACCCGGGGGGCCGAGACCGCGTTCCGGCAGGCGGGCTGGGACCAGGGCAGCCGTCTATGACCCGCCGCCGGATCAGCCGCCGCGCGTTTCTCTCGACGACTGCCAGCGCGGCCAAGGCCACGCTGGGGGCCACGCTGCTGCCGCGCTTGCTGCGGCCGCGATCGGCGCGCGCGGCGGAAAACCCGCTCGTCTACTCGGCCTTTCACGAGAACATGGTGACCGGGGCAGCGCCGGACACGGTGCAGGCGGCCTGGGTCAAGGCCGGCGTCGACGCCTGCGTCAAAGCCATGACCGGCCAGAGCGAGGTCGGCCGTGCCTGGGAGGCGATCTTCCCGGGCATCACGGCTGCCAAGAAGATCGCCATCAAGGTCAACTGCCTCAACACCTCGGTCTACCCGCAGCTCGCGACGGTCAGCGCCCTGGTCGAGGGCATGCGATCGATGCTCGGCGGCACCTATCCCGCGGCCAACATCTGCCTGTTCGACAACAACCTGTGGACCACGGGCAAGGTCGACGCCTGCTACGGCGCCGCGCAGCTCGACGCGCTGGGCATCGTCCACGGCGAGGACAGCTACGACCCGGGCACGACCGTGAGCGTCGGCGGCACCACCATGTACGTGAGCCGAAGCTGGGCCCAGGCCGACTACGGCGTGTGCCTGGCGAAGATGGCGCCGCACCAGTACTACGCCGGCGGTCTGAGCGGCGTGATCAAGAACATGATGGGTGCGGTCAGCATCAGCAGCGGAACCGCGTTTGAGGCCAAGCAGAACAACAGCGGCTTTCACGACGGCGCGCCCTACACCGCGTTTCGCGATCTGTGGCTCAACTACGCCGATCAGCACCTGCACCTGTACCTGGTGGATATGCTGTTCGCGGCTCGCCACGAGAACGAGTCCGGCTGGTCGCGCGTGGTCAAGCGCATCACCATGGGCACTGACCCGGCCGCGGTCGATTCTTACAACGTCGACAAGATCAACGAGCTGGGCATGAGCGTCGTGCAGCCGGTGACCAAGGCGGTGCCGCTGGCGCTCGAGGCGGCGGGGGTGGGGACGACCTCCTACACGCTGGTCGAGCCCGCGGTCTCGTTGGCCCCGGCTGCCGCCACGCGGTCCCAGATCGACGCCAGGCTGCGCGCCCGCCGTCAGGGAACCGCCACCGATGCCGAGGTCAGGCAGCTCATCAAGTCCTACCGGGAGCAGTGAGGAGCAGGGGGATGAGGTCATCGGGCGCGACGTGGTTCCGAAACCTGTTGGCCAACGCCCTCGCCGCGGCGGCGCTGCTGGAGCCGGTGTCGGCGGCGCGCGCCTATTCGACTCTGCCCGAGGTCTCGATCGCGCGCTCGTTCACCCCTGACAGCGCCACCGCCGGCCAGATGGTAGCGGTCGAGCTGACGCTTCACGTCGGCGCGATCGGTGCGGCGCCCCTGCGCGGCGTCTACGTCACCGACCACGTGCCCGAGGCGCTGCTGCCGACAGCGGGATCGGCGCAGCTCGACGGCGCATCGGTCGCGGTCGTGCGCGAGGCCGATCTCGCCGGCACGGTCTACCCGGGCCATACCGCCGAGCGCTGGGTGCTCGAGACCCCGGCGGCCTTTGCCGAGAATTCGCCGCTCGGCGCCCAGTCGACGCTGGTCGTCAACTACACGGTGACCGTGCCCGCCGGTGCGCCGCCAGGCCCGATCGTCTTTCCGGGCGCCACCTGGGTGGCGATGATCCCCGGCCAGGGCGACGCCGGAGACCACTTCGGCTTCGAAGAGACCCCGGCCGCGCTGCAGGTGGCGGCGTCGAGCGACGACACCGACGGCGACGGCATGCCGGACGCCTGGGAGACCGCGCATGGCCTCGATCCGGCGTCGGCGGCCGACGCGACACTCGACCCCGACGGCGATCAGCTCGTCAACCGGGCCGAATACCTCAACGGCACCGACCCGCACGACGCCGACAGCGACGGCGATCAGATGCCGGACGGCTGGGAGGTGGCGTACGGCCTCAACCCCCTGCTCGACGACGCGCAGACCGACACCGACGGCGACGACCACTCCAACCTCGAAGAGTATCTGGCCGGCAGCGATCCGACCGACCCCGGCTCGACACCGGCCAGCCAGCTTCTGCTGTTCGACGATTTCTCGGACGGCGACGACAGCGCGAGCCCGGCCTGGACCCACTGGAGCGGCCAGTGGTCGGTGGTCGCCGGCGAGTATTACCAGGCCGAGGTGCTGGACAACCGTTTCAGCGTGGCCGGCGATCCGGGCTGGGCGGACTACCGGGTCGCGGCCAGGATCAAGCTCGCCGGCCAGGGGTCGTCGGGGTCGGGGCTGATGTTCCGCGTCACCGACCAGGACAATTTCTATCTGCTCGAGGTCGACGCGGGCTCGGCCACCGCCAAGATCTGGCGCCGCGCGGCCGGGGCCTGGGCCGAGCTGGCGACGGCGGAGGCTGCCGCTCCGGTGGCGGCGGGCTCCTGGCACGATCTGGCGGT
>JAFGSX010000458.1 GCA_016934455.1 Deltaproteobacteria bacterium | reverse complement strand
GGGTCTCGGCGGCCGGCTCGGGTTTGGACTGGGGCTCGGCCGTCGGCGCCGGCGGCGGTACAGTCTCCGAGGTGACCGCCTGCGCAGCGTCAGCGGTCTGCGACTCGGTCGCGGCCGGCGCTTTCTGCGTCTCGGCAGCGGGGGGTGTGCTGGCCGGTGTCGGAGCTGACGGTCGGGAAGACGCGACCAGGTCGGCCAGCGACGGCAGCGAGGGCTTGTCGGCTGCTGCGGCCGGCGCTTTTGTCTCCGTCTCTGCCGGCGCCTTTGGCTTGGCGCGAAAAGAATCAGCTACCAGCGACGACAGCGACGGTAGCTGCGCCTTGTCGGCCGCAGGCGCGGACGGTGCAGTGGTCTTGCCAGGTTGCGGCTCCGGTTGCTTCCAGTGGTATTCGGCTGGTGAAGTGGTCGGCTTGGCTGGCGGCGGCCGCGGCGGCTCGGGCAATGACGACCGCGGTGGCTCGGGCACCGGCGGCCGCGGCGGCTCGGGCACCGGCGGCGTGGTCGGCTTGGCCGGCACCAGCACCAGCCCGTCCTCCTGCAGCGATCGCGCGAGCTCGCCGGGCGAGAATCCCTTGTCGTGGCTGCCACTCGCGCTCGGTGAAGTGGCTTTTGGTGGCTCCGATGGCGGCGGCACTATATGAGCTGTGGCCTTGGCCTTGGGGCCGGCCTGGATCTGAGTGTTGGCGCCCTCGCCGTGCTGGTCGAGGATGCGCTTGATGCGCATGCCGCTCGCGTCGTCGGAAGGCATGAACTTGACCAGCATGCCCGACTGATGGCCCGCTGGCATGGTGGCCTCGGCCCAGACGTGGATGACCTGGCCGATCCCCTTCATCGCGGTCTCGCCGCTGAACAGGTTGAGCTGTACGCTGACCGGCGTGCCGACCGGCTTGGGCATGTGCGTGCGCAGGAAGATGACGCCGGTGCCGACGTTGGCGGCAAATCCGGTCTCGAACTCTTCGAAGGTGCGGTACTTGAGGGTGACGTTGAGCTTGACAGGATCGATTGAAGTCGGCTGGGCCACGCGTTCACCTCGAACGCGAACGTCGCTGCCGTGCTGCGACCGCTGCGCGTTGCGTCATTTTAAACGGAAATGATCCGGTGCAACAGCGCTTTTATCGGACAGCGCTTCTATCGGATGCGCGTTCTGCGGCAGCGCAGCGCGCCTTGGCAGATCGCCGCAGGTCTAGGACGCGATCGGCTCCCGCGTCAGGCGTTGTTCCAGCGCGCTCCAGTCGCACACCGCCCCCAGCCGCGACAGCACTGCGTACAGACCGAACCGGATGCGAAACAGGAACATCAGCCGGCCCGGCAGCCGCAGCCGCGCGATCGCCATCTTGTCGCGCGCGATCTGGCCCATGTCGATGACGATGCGGCCGTCGATGGCGTGCGGTCCGGCCGTGAGCATCGGCTTGAAGAAGCTGCGCAGCAGCCGGCGCAGATGGGCGTAGGCGGCGTCGTTGGTCGAGGGCTCGGCGCCCAGACCGCGCAGCGCGGCGACGACCTGAGGTCGATCGTCTGCGCGCACCGCCTTGGCCAGCGCCACGAACGAACGCGCCATGTCCGGCTCGAACACCCGCACGCAGCCGAAATCGAACACCACCACCCGGCCGTCGTCGCAAAAGCAGTAATTTCCCGGGTGAGGATCCGCGTGGAACAGGCCGTCGCGGTACAGCGTGCCGATGTAGAAGTCGAACAGAGCGGCGCCTGCCGCGTCGCGCTGCTGCTGCGAAGCCTGGCACCTGAACGCCTCGAATCCCTGGCCGCTCTGCCACGTGGTCGTCAACACGCGCGGGCCGCACCAGGCGGCCTGCACCTGCGGCACCACGATGACCGGGTGATCGCGGTAGATAGACCAGAATAGCTGCTGCCGCTCGGCTTCGAGCCGGTAGTCGCACTCCTCGAGCAGCCGCGCCTCGAGCTCGCCCACCATGTCGCGCACGGTGGCGCCCATGCCCGGGATGGCGCCGGCCACGCCGATACCGACGTTGGCCGCGCTAAAGTCCGACCGGATCGCGGCCTCGATGTCGGGGTGCCGGACCTTGACGGCGACCTCGGTGCCGTCGGGCAGCCGGCCGCGATGAACCTGCCCGATCGACGCGATCGAGATCGGCTCGCGATCGAGCCCGGCCAGCAGCTTTTCGCTCGTCGCGCCCAGGTCCTCGCGAATCACCTCGACGACGCGCTCGAACGGTGTCGCCGGTGCCTGGGTCTGCAGCAGGCTGAGCAGGCGCCGCGTCTCCGCGGGCAGCTCGAGCTCGAGGTAGCTCACGATCTGCCCGATCTTCATGGGCAGGCCCTTCAGCTCTCCGAGACGCTCGACCAGCCCTTCGATCTTGTGCAGGTCGCGCTCGGTCAGGATCGTTTCGGCGCCGCGGCCGACCGAGAAGAAGGCGCTGGTGGCGAGCGAGGCGCCGCTGCGCACGAAGCGCGCCAGCCGCTTGACGCCGCGACCGGGTCCGTGCGCGGTCGGCCGGCGCAGAGTCTCGAGAAAGCGCTTCAGCCGTTCGTCAGATGGCTTTGTCATCGGCGCGCGCGACGGGATTCGCCGGCAGCGGTGCCTCAACACCTGATCGGCGGTGTCTCGTCATAAAAAAACCCC
>JAFGSX010000457.1 GCA_016934455.1 Deltaproteobacteria bacterium | reverse complement strand
GACGGCGGAGCCCGCGTCCGCTCCGGCGACGGTGGTGAAGATCGAGGCGCCTCGAGGGCCGGGCGGCGCGGGCGTCGAGGTCGCGCGCTACGAGGTTAACAAGCTCGACCCGGCGCTCGAGGAGATGCGGGCTCGCGACAAGAAATGGAAGAAGGACGAGGGCGAGGCGACCGGCAAGATCAAGGAGGCGCAGGACGAGAAGAAGGAGAAGGAGCGCACGGAGAAGCTCGTGCTCGTCAGCCAGCTCCCGGCGGGCCAGCGTCCAGCGTCGCTCGCGGAGTTCCACACGATCTGGCATCAGCCGCCACAACCGCAATACATGACCGGCACCTGCTGGTCCTTCGCGACCGCGTCGTTTCTCGAGTCCGAGACCAAGCGGATCAGCGGGCGCGAGGTCAAGCTGTCGGAGATGGCCCACGTGTACTGGGAGTACGTCGCCAAGGCGAAGCGCTATCTCGCCGAGCGCGGCGACTCCACTTTCGAGGAGGGCTCGGAAGGGAACGCCTTCATCCACCTGTGGCAGGAGCGCGGGGCGTGGCCCGAGGCGGCGTACCCGGGCGTGACGTGGCAGGACGGTCGCCACGATCACCAGCGCATGCTGCGCGATCTCAAGGCCGTGCTCGCCGGCGCCGCCGCCGGCTCGATCTGGGATCCGGACACCGTCCTGCCGATGGTGCGCGCGGTGCTGGATCGCGACCTGGGCGCGCCGCCCGAGAAGTTCGTCGTCGACGGCACGGAGACGACGCCCGCGGCCTATGTCAAGGATCTCCTGGGCATCGATCCCGACGCCTACGTCTCGTTCATGTCCACCCTGAAAAAGCCGTTCTACACCAGGGCGGAGTTCGAGGTGGGCGACAACTGGTGGCACGATGCCAGCTACCACAACCTGCCACTCGACGAGTTCTACGCCGGCATCAAGGGTGCGATCGCGACGGGCTACGGTGTCTCGATCGCGATCGACGTCTCCGAGCCGGGCAAGGACTGGCGCGACAGCGCCATGTTCGTCCCAGACTACGACCTGCCGTCGGACCACATCGATCAGCTCGCCCGCGAGTACCGAATCGAGAACGGCACGACGACCGACGACCACGGCGTGCACGTCGTCGGCTGGACCGAGCGCGCGGGGCACGACTGGTTCCTGGTCAAGGACTCGGGGCGCTCGTCGCGCTGGTCCGCACCCGAGGGCTACTACTTCGTGCGCGACGACTACATTCGGCTCAAGGTGCTCGCTTACGAGGTGCACCGCGACGCCGTGAAGCAGCTCCTGGCCAAGTTCAAGGGTTAGGCGCTCCGAACCGTTCCCGAGGTGCGGCGACGAGAATCTGACATCGCTTTTCACCGCGCGATCATCTATACTGCGCCTCTTCGCACGATCGAAGAGGAGGGATCTTATGGCACGCATCGCAAAAGCAGACGTGAATCGCGCACTCGAGACCGCCGCCAGAACCCTGGTCCGTCTGGGCGGTGACGATGGCCGCATCTCGCGCAAGGACGTCAAGGACGCCCTGGCGACCGATCGCGTCCCGAGCAAGCAGGCCGAGCTGGTCGACATCTTCTTTCGCTTTGTCGATCACCGCGACTTCAAGGCGGGCGCGCAGGTCACCGAGAAGGACGTCAAACGCGCGGTCGAGTACGCCAAGGAGCACATGATCGCCAAGTACGATCTCAACAACAATGGGCTCTCAAAGGACGAGATCGCCAAGATGTCGCTCACCGGCAAGCTCGCCGTCAACCTGGCCAAGTCCCTCAAGGAGACCGCGGTCGTCTACACGCCGAGCGAGTGATCTGGCAGGCGAAACCGCCCCGCGCCTGAGCACGGCGGTTCCCTCCGATTCCCTGCTGACCGCCGAGGCGGCGGCTGCCGCGCTGGCGCTGCTGCCGCGATCGCTGCAGGTCTGGCTCGCCGCCGAGCAGCTTCGCGTCACGCGCGCCGTCGACCCGCGGCTGGTGCAGCGCGGTGACGTCACCGCGATCCCGGAGTCATTCCGGCCCGAGGCGCGCCGGGTCTTCGCGCTCGTCGGGCGCTGGGTGGAGGCCGACCGGGTGCGCTGGACCGACGCCGGACCGAGCGCGCGCGGCCTGAGCCGGCGGTTCCGAGCGCACGGACGGGTGCTGCTGCTGGCGCATCCGCTCGCCGCCGCCCGCGCGCCGGCCTGGTTCGGGCGCGCGCCCTCCGGTCCCCTGCTCTTCGCTGCTGCCACCGCGTCGACGCGCAGCGTGCTGGTCTGGTCGCCGGACCGATCCTGGCCGCCGTTCTTTGCCAAGCTGTCGCTGCCGATCGAAATCGGCGGCGTCCGCCGCGTCGTCGAGGAAACCGAGGCGGTGACCTGCGTCGGACTGACCCGGCTGCTGGTGCCGCTGACCGCGCACGCCGACCACGGGCTGCGGCTGCTGCCCGAGCCGCTGTCGGTGGTGCCGCGCGACGGCGCCCCGCCGGGCGGCTGTCTCGTGCGCACCGTGCCGCGCGCGGTGCTCGAGGGCCGCACCGCGCTGCTGCCCTGGTTCGCGCTGACCCACTCCGCGCGCGACGGCGGCGAGGCGCTGCTGCCGGCATGGCAGAGACGGGAGCGCGTCGATCTGCTGTCCCATGTGCAGCGCGCTCTGCTGCGACCGTTTTTGCGCGCCTGGATGGCGTCGGCGCTGGAGCAGGGCTGGTGCGCCGAGGTGCACGCGCAGAATCTGCTGGTCGAGCTGGACGCGGCCGGCCGCCTCAGCGGCCGTTTCTTCGTGCGCGACATCGAGGGCGTCTACGCCGACCTCGCCTTCATCGAGCAAACCCGGCCGCGCCTGGCCCGGCGAGTGCGCTCGCTGCCGTGCGTGCGCAACATCGCCGACGACTACCAGCAGCTCGACCTGGCGCACGGCACCGCGCTGAGCCTGCACACCTATTTCGCGTCCGGCCCGATCTGGCACCTAGAGCGCGCGGCCGGCGATTGGGTGCGGCGCGGTCTGATCGCCGGATCGCGCCCGCGGCGCGGCGCGTTCAGGCGCCTGTTCCACGACGAGCTGGCGGCCCGGATGCGGGCGGTGAGCGACACCCCGGTCGCGGCGGCGGCGGTGCGCTCGGCCACCCGGTTCGCCGACTGGCTGCTCGACCAGCGCCAGCGGCGCTGTCCGCGCCCGCGCATCCCGGCGCGGCTGGCGCCCTGGCTCGAGATCGAGCAGACCGTCAACGAACGAGCGCGCGATCCGCGGCTGTTCGCAGCGATCGCGGTGCCCGGCCTGCCCGACCGGATCGACCCGCTGCGGCGACCGATCTGGCAAATCGAATACCTCGAGATCCCGCGCACCGAGGTCGTTCTCGCGCGCTGCGCCCTGCCTTGCGCCATTCGGTCCGGCCTGTTCGCAGGCCGCGGCGATCGCGGCCGCGTGCGCTTCTTCATCCACCCGTGGGCGCGCGAGCAGCACGGTCTCGACGCGGCGCGCTACGGCCTGCAGCGCGGCGACTTCTGGGCCACGCCGACCGCGTCGGTGCGGTCGCTCGTGGTCTGGAGCCGGCGCGATCCCGCGCTCTACTTCGGTCTCAAACTGTCGCTCGACGTCGAGATCCAGCGCATCCGGCGCCTGGTCAAGGCCAGCAAGCTGGCGCGCGCGACCGCGCTGACCGCCGTCTTCGACGCCATCCCGGCGGAGCAGCGCCGGCGCCACGGCTTCGATGTGCTGCGCGAGCCACTGACACTGCGCCTGCCCGAGCAGGAGCACGGCACCATCGTGCGACAACTGGCGCCGCACATGCAGCGCCTGGTGCCCGGCTTCGCGCTCTTCGCCGAGCGGCCCGGGCGCCGGCCGCCGCTGGCGCTCGCGCTGGCCGGACCGGCCATCGATGCCGAACGCCTGGTCCACTGGATGATCGAGGAGATCTGGACGCCACTGGTGCGGGTCGGCGCGCACCTGATGTTCGGCGAGGGTCTGATCGGCGACCTGCACCAGCAGAACGTGCTGTTCGAGCGCGCCAGCGATGGCCGGCTCACCGGCCGGCTGGTGCTGCGCGACCTGGACTCGTTCAAGACCGACCTCGATCTGCGCTTCCGGCGCGGGCGGACGCTGCGCCCTTACGCCGATGCCGCCGGGAGCTGCGCCGACCTCAAGCTCGACGTCGGCCACCACTGGTACGACGAGGCCTGGGCGAACGAGCTGCGGGCCGAGTGGGTCTACCTGGCGACGAGGCTGTGCCGACGGTGGTCAGCGCGGCTCGGCGGCCGCGACGCCGTGCGCGCCGCCCTGGCCGGCCGGCGCCTGTGGGCCGCCTTCGATCGGCTGCTGCTGACCGCGGCCGGCGGATACCTCGGCGACGCCGTGGTCTGTGCCGAGATCTGGCGCGCGCTCGGCGCCCGGCGCTGTGCCGGGGCGCGGCGGGCGCAGGCGCGCTTGCTCGGGGCACCGGCGGCCGGCACCGGCGTTCGCGCCGCCTTGGCCGAGCTACCGGACGAGCTGCTGACCGATCCACACGAGGTGAGACGACCGCTTTACTCGCTCAACGCGCTGGTCCGGGCCTGGAACCAGCAGGCGCCGTGCCCGCGGCGCGGGCGCCTGAATCGCGCGCGACAGCGGCTGCTGCGCCGCCGGTTTGTCGAGCTGGCGGTGTGCGACCGAACGTTGCGCGCGCTGCCGCTGCCCGACGGCGCCACCATCAGCGAGCACGAGGGCGTGCTGGTGGCCTGGGGCGCTGGCGGCGCACCTGCCAACTACGCGCTCACCGACCGGGCGCGGCGGTGACCCGCCGGTTCGTGCGCGGGGGCTGGCTGGCCCGTTTCTCGACGGCCGTCCGGGGCCGCGGCCAGGGCCAGGATTGCAGGTCGCGCGATCGGATGCGGCATCGAATCCTCCCGCAGTGTCAGGTTGGAACAGCCTAGCACGATCGCGCGCCGCGAAGGCCAAAACGCCGCGCATCTCATCGCGACGTCGCAACTACCGCTGACCAGCGCTCGGTCAACCGTTTGCAGATCTCTCATACGAAATCGTCTTGATCATTACGGTGTGGGGGGCCAAGGCGACACTTTTTTCCGAGCTAGCGAGGACAAAAAGGGTCGCCGG
>JAFGSX010000456.1 GCA_016934455.1 Deltaproteobacteria bacterium | reverse complement strand
GCACCTCGATGTTGTTGGGCTGAAAGCTCAGCGATGCCACGTAGGCCTGGATGGCGCGCGGGGGGTCGGGCAGATGCACCCGGTAGATGTCGCCGAGCCGCCGCTGGATGGGCGCCAGCACGGTCGGATCCTGCGTCGCCCCCGACACCTGCGAATAGAGCTCGGCGGCCTCGGCGTGGTGTCCGAGGTTGAGCTCGAGGTCGCCGGCTCCGATCAGGGCCGGCACATAGCGCGGGTTGAGATGCAGCACCTCGCGGAACGTGGCCAGCGCGCTGATCGGGTTGTTGACCTGGTTGGCCTCGAGCTGGGCGGCCCGCATCAGCAGCCCGACCTTGGAATCGACGTCGGCGACGACGCTCGATCGGCCGTGGTAGAGCAGAGCTAGTTCGCCGAATTTCTCGAGCATTCCGAGCAAGCGCTCGGCGCGCGAGAATGCCTCCTCGTTGGCGGAGTCCCGGCGCAACACCTTGAGAAAGCAGTCGGCGGCAGCTTCCAGGTTGTTGGCGCGCTCCTCCTGCAGTCGGCCGACCTCGAGCAGGTTGCCGATCGCCGCCTGCGGGTCCGGGCTGGCGTCGGCCTCGAGGGCCAGCACGCGAAGCTGGTCGGTGACGCGATCGGTCGAGGCGTAGGCCTGCTTGAGACGGCGCAGGGCGATCGTCGACTTGGGATCGATGGCGACCGCCTCTTCGAGCAGCGCCAGGTGCTCCTCGCCGAGTTGCAGCGGTCCCGCTGCCAGCTCGGCCATGCGCAGGGTGAGGAATTGCCGATGCGCCGGCTGGTCGATGGTCTCCCGCTCGCGTTGATACAGCGCGTACAATCCGGCCGCGTTGCCGCTCCGGGTGTAGGCCGTCTCCACCGCGCGCAGCGCCACCGGATCCGACGGCGAGTATTCCAGCGCCTTGAGATAATTGGGGGTTGGGTCCTCGGGCGGATCGATATGGGCCGAGCGCCAACCCGCGATCTGCAGGTGCAGCGAGGCGGCCGCCCTGGGCTCGGGCTCGAGCGCCGCCAGCCGCTCGCCGAAAGAGATCGCCAACCGGTAGTCGTGTTGCCCGAGTGCACAGAAGAGCGCGCCGCGCAGCGCCTGCGCCTCGTCGGGTGCCCGCGCCAGCACGTCCTGGTAGGCCGTCAGCGCCTCGGCGAGCCGGCCGACCCCATAGGCCAGCCGATCTGCCAACTGCAGGGCGAGCGCCAACTGGTCGCCCGGTTGAGTCGCATGCTGGGCGATGTCCCGCAGCGCCGCGATCTCGGCGTCCGGGTCGCGGCTGCGCAACGCGATGCGCGTCAGCGCGCTCTGGGCCTCCAGCAACGCCGGGTTGTCGTCGAGCGCGCCCTGGTAGCTCTGGCGCGCCGCCTGGTCCTGGCCGAGATGGATCTCCTCGACCAACGCCGCCCGGCAGCGAGCGATGGCGCGCTCGCGCGGATTGTTGAGCACCGCGCACTCGAGCTTGGCGACCTCGGCCAGGCCAAAGTCGTCGCCGCGGGTTAGCGCGATGCGGCTGAGCGCGCGCAGCGTCGGGTGATGGTTGGGCACATCTTGGAGCACGGAGCGATAGGAGCGGATCGCCTCGTCCTGGTTGCCGAGCTGCTCCTGGTAGACCTCGCCGATCTTGAACAGCAGCGACGCGCGTTGCCCGGCGTCGCGGCAGACCTCGGCCTCCTGCCGGTGCATGTCGATCAGGTCGTCGTACATGCCGCGCTCGTGATACAGCCGGCCCAGCGATTTGAGCGCCGGCAGGTAGGTCGGATTGAGGCCGACGACCTTGCGATAGACCTCGATCGCCTTGTCCTTGTCGGCGAGGTTGATCTCGTAGATCTCTCCGGTGCGGTAGAGCAGGGCGACCACCTGCATCGGATCCTGCAGCGCCTGCGCCTCCTGCTCGCTGATGCGGATGAGCTCGCGAAAACGCTTGGCGCGCGCGTAGAGCTTGCCCAGGTTGCGGATCGCCGGCAGGTAGCCGGGAGCCATCGCGAGCATGCGCTCGAAGGCGTCGATCGCGCGGTCGACGTCGTTGAGCTTCTCGTCCCACAGGGTTCCGATCTTGTCGAGCAGGAAGATGCTCTGGTCGCGGTCCTGGGTCAGCGCCAGCTCGTGCTCGTAGATCTGGATCAGGTCGTTCCAGCGCCCGGCGGCCAGCAGCAGCGAGCCCAACGCCTTCTGGGCCGGGATGTAGCGCGCGTCGATGGCCAGCACGGCCTGGTAGTACGCCAGCGCCTTGTCGACGTTGCCGAGCTGGTTCTGCAGCAGCTCGGCCACCTTGAACAGCCGCGGAACCTTCTGCGACTCTTCCTCGATCTGCGCGATCTCCTCCTCGTACAGCCGCACCAGATCCTCGAACCGGCCGTGGCGGTAGTAGAGGCGCCCCAGCGAGACCAGCGCCGGCTGGTAGGTGGAGTCGAACTCGACGACCTTCTGATATTGCTCGATCGCCTTCTCCTCGCTGTGCAGCTTTTCCTCGAAGATGCGCCCGAGCTCGGCGTGCACGGCGACCCGCTCGCGGTAGTCCGTGATGTGGGAGGCCTGCTCGAGCAGCACGTCGGTGAGCGCCTCGTAGTGTCCGCCGACGGCGAGGATGTCGCCCAGGTCGCGCAGCACCAGCATGTTGGTCGGCGCCGCCACCTTGGCGCGCTCGAGCAACGCGCGCGCGCGCGCGGCGTCGTTCAGACGGCTGCGGCAGAGCCGCGCGGCCTCGATCAGCACCGCGGCCCGGCGCTCGCCGGCCTCGATGCGCGCCAGATGCTCGAGCGCGTCGACCAGCTCGGCGTCGCGCTTGAGACGGGTCAGGATGCGTACCCGCGCGACTGCAGCGCCCAGGTGTCCGGGCGTCTTCTGCAGCACACGCTCGAGCAGCTCGAGCGCGCGGTCGTACTCGTCCAGATACGTCTCGAGCACGCGCGCCGCGGACAGCGTGCGCTGGTCGTGCTGGTCGCCCGGCGGCAGGCTCTCGATGACCCGCTGAGCCAGCGCGGCGTATTCGCTATAGCGCTTTTGGGACAGCATGCGCCGGGCCAGCGCATCGAAAGCCGGGCCGTAGTCGGGCGCCAGCTCGAGCGCCTCGCGGTAGCTCTGCTCGGCCTCGGATTCCTTGGCCAGCTTGCTCTCGAGGATCTCGCCGCGTTGCACCGCCAGCGCCGCGCGGCGCGCCGGGTCGGCCACCGCCTTGATCTCGGCATTCAGCAGAAGCACCGCCATTCCCCAGTTCCCGATCTCCGAGAACAACCGGCGCGCAGCATGGATCACCGGCACGTAGCCGGCGTCGGCGGTGAACGCCGCCTGGTAGCAGCTCGCGGCCTGGCGCGAGTTGCGCAGCACCTGTTCGTAGAGTCGACCGGCCTCGAACCAGAGCGGGGCCGCGGCCGGCGTTTTGCCAAAGGCCTTGGCCTCGCGCTCGCAGTGCTCGACTGTCGCCTTGGCCTGCTCGATATCGGCCGGCGCCGGCTCGCTGGGCACCGCCCCTTGCTGCAGCGGAGGCAAGGGCGCCGCTACCGGTGCGGCCGGCGGTCGCGCCACCCGCTGCAGCGTGGAGACACCGCTGGTCACGTCCTCGTCCTTCATCGGGCTCTCGTCGACATCGACGCCGGCGTCGGCGACCGCTTCACTGCCGCCGTCTGGCTGCGGGTCGGGTGGCTTGACACCCGGATTCGTCGCCGGCAGATCCGCACCCCACTGTCCCGGCGCGGTCGAGTCCGCAGCCGGTTTGCGCCGCTGGGCATCGATGAACCAACTGTCGTCGAGACCAGAAGAGCCGGGGCCCGTCGCCGCAGGTTTTCCCGCGCGACCCTGGCCGTTGCCGTCGCTCATCGCCACCTCCTGCCCACCCGCGGGGGGTGTGCAGTCGAAGCTGACACCTGTGGTGTTGCTGGTTTACCACCAAGCTCGACGTCACGGCAAGCGTGGGAGTACAGAGAGGTTGGCGTCCCCAGGGGGATTCGAACCCCCGTCGCCGCCGTGAAAGGGCGGTGTCCTGGGCCGGGCTAGACGATGGGGACCCCGGACCTTTCGCGATCGCTGGTGAGCCGCGAGGGAATCGAACCCTCGGCCTGCAGATTAAAAGTCTGCTGCTCTACCGACTGAGCTAGCGGCCCGCATACAACCCGCCTCGGCGTTTCGCTCGCGAGTACCGACGCGCTCACCAATCGGCGGCAATCTAGGCGGACGACAGGCGGCTGTCAACATCCAGGAGCAGACGTCGCCGGTTGACGCCAGCCCGGATAGTCGCGTACATCAATGTCCGATGAATGCCGTCGCGCTGACCGCGCTGCTGACCGTCCTGGGCGCCGGCGAGCTGTCGCCGCAGATCCAGGAGGGCGAGGGCGCCATCGGCGTCCGCGCCGGCTATCGCTACGTGCCCAACCCGTACTTCGCCGAGACGGCCCGGGATCGCGATCCGGTCGTCTCGCCGTACTTCGGTTCGGCGGCCGTCAACTTGAACTGCCAGTACTTCGCCCTGCCCACGGTACCGGTGGTGATCGACCTCGATTGGGGCGGTGAACGCCTCGAGCTGAGCTCGGGCGGCTGGATCGACACCCACGCCATCGCCGTCGGCCTGTCGTCGGGGTACCTGCTGGAGATCGATTTCGTCGCCCGGCCCTATGCGATCGTCGGAGTCGACATGGTCAACGCGATCGTCACCGACCACCTCGCCACCGGCTCGACCGTCACCGGCTACAAGCCCACCTTTGGCGTGCACGGGGCGTTCGGGCTCATGGCTCCGGCGTTCATTCCGTCGCTGCCGTGGCTGGCCGCCAGCGCCGAGCTGCGCTACACTTTTGCGCCGCTCACCCAGCGCGGGCTCGACTACTGGGTGCTGGGCGTCGCGGCGACGGTCGGCCTGGCGGCGCGGTTCGACGCCTCTCAGAGCTGGCGCTGAATCCGTCCCCCTGGACCGGACAAGCCCCCTCCGGCACGGCCATCAGAATTTCGGCAGCACCAGATTGAACGTACCGTCGCCTTCGGTCACCTCCTCGCCGACGAGCACCGCTCGATCGCCGTCGAGGACGAGGTAGGCCCGCACCAGCGTGTCGCTCACCGGGGTGGCGCCCGAATCTGTGACGACGCGGCCGCCGAACGGCGCTGCGCTGTAGAGCCGGACGTCGTGGGCCAGGTCGGTCAGCCCCATCGTCAACAGATCGGTCCGCCGCGGCTCGACCGACAGCGGCGCCGGGATCACGGTCACCTCGAGTTGGCCGGGGTCGACCGCCAGCGCGTAGCCACCCGCGCCATCGGTGGTGGTCTCGAAGACCGTCCGCACGCTGTTGCCCGGGCCCGGTGTCTCGGCGGCGTTGCCGACGCGCGTCGCGCGCACGGTGGCCGCGGCGACGACAGCGCCGCCGGCAGAGGTGACCGTGCCGCGCAGCCAGGCGCGCCGAGCGGCGGCGAAATCGACGCTGGAGGTGCCGATCGGATCCACGTCGATCACGATCGCCTGTGGGGTCTCGGTCAGCGCCGCGGAGGCGGCGATCGGCGGCACCGCGACCGCGCGGTAGCTACCGGGCAGCAACTCGATGCGGTAGCCGCCGTTGGCCGCCGAGACGGCCGTCGCCGAGTAGCTGCCGGCGCCGACCGTGCCGACGAAGGTGATGGTCGCCCCGTCGACCGGCCCCTGCGGCCCGCTGACCGTGCCGCTCACCGCGATCGGCGTCGTGACGTTGCCCAGCTCGACCAGACCGAGGTCGGTGTCGCCCGAGAAATTGAATCCGCTCTTCGTCACCACCGGCCAGTATGGATTGCTCTGGGTCGGCGCGACCCGAAGCTGCAGGCCCGAGTTGACCATCTGCGGCAACCGCAACTGAAAGCCGCCATCGGTCTCGCCGCTGATGGCGGTGGTCGACACTACGCGCAGCTCGGCCGGGCTGCCCACCAGGCCCAGCAGTTGCACGCGCAGATTGGCAACGCCCTGGGGATCCTGCGTCGACACCACGGTGCGACCGCTGATGGTCATCAGCTCGTCCGGGCCGGGTGCGGTCAAAGTCTGTCCGTTGAGCGGGCCGGCGATGTCGTCGTTGGCAAAGATCGGGTCGGGCTGGAATGGCACCGCCGTCGCGTCGTCGGGCAACACGCGCAGGCTGTAGGCGCGTCCGGCGGTCAATGCCATCACCGTCTGGCCATTCTGGTCGGTGCGCTCGTCGACCCGCAGCGGTCGGCCTGGAATCTCGTTGGCGGTCTGCGCGGTCAGCAGCGCGGGCAACGGAGTGCCACCGTGGTCCTGCGTCGCGCAGTGCACCTCGATGGCGTGCGTCAGCACCACCTCGGATCTCGCCTGGCCGCTGACCACGAAGTCGCGGAACTGCTGCGCCGGCATCCGGCTCGATGCGGGTGCGGCCACCTCGAGCGAGATCTTCTGCAGCGCGGCGCTGGCCGGGTCGTAGCAGGCTCCATAGACGCACATCCAGGACCCCGGGCACTCGGCGTCGGAGGTGCAAGCCTGATGGGACGTAGAGCTCATGGGGAGACATGCGACGACGGCGCTCGCCGCCGCCAGCGACGCGACCAGGGAGCGGCAGTCTGACCGCCTCGAGCTCACTCGCAGCCCCCCTCGTCGACCATCTCGACCAGCCAGTAAAAGGAATCGAAAAGCGCGCCCTCGGGCCAGGTGCGGTAAGGACGCGGCGCGCTGGTCGTCAGCGGCAATGCGTCCGCGATGTCGACCTCGACCATGTGGGTCGCGGTCCGGGTAGGCGCCACGCCGAGCCAGTTCGCCGGCACGCGCACGCCCTCGGGCCGGCGCTCGACCGCGCCCTGGGCGCTGCCGGCCAGATCCTGCTCGGCAAAGGGCCGGCTGTTGATGTCGATCCAGTTGTCGGAGTAGTCGACGAACCAGCGCACGTACAGCGTCTGCTCGGTATCGTACTCCAGCACCCGCCGCACCTCGAAGGTGGTGTCCAGCTCGTTGTCGGTGCAGCGCACGATGATCGGTCCATCCTGGCGCGCCACCGGCGACACCGAGTCGATGGCAATGTGAGGCGCGTGGTTCAACTCCGGCTCCTCGATCGGTGGATCGACCGGTGTCATCAGGCAGCCGGCGACCAGGCCAGCCACCGCCAAGGATAGCCAAAGCAAACCCGATGCCAGGCTGGCGAGTTGAAAAAAGCATCTATTTTTCAACCGCTCTCGCATCGTTCTCGCCGTCTCCCGATCGCTGGCCCCGGCACTCCGCGACATCGCTGTCAGGTGCGATGTCCGGCCTGGGCAATCACCCCTCGCCCGTCTCTCCTCCCTGTTCCTGCAACTCTGCCTCGCGCTCGAGGTGCCGGTAGATGGTGCGCGGATCCACGTCGAGGTCGCGCGCGGTCTTGGTCCGGTTGCCGTTGTTGCGCCCCAGGATCTGATTGATGTAGCGGCGCTGGAACTCCTCCTTGGCTTGCGCCAGCGACAGGATCGGCTCCAGATCCTCGAGCCTGATGTCGAGATCTTCCTCGGACAGAAAGCTGCGCTCGCACAGCACGACCGCGCGCTTGATGCGATTCTCGAGCTGGCGGATGTTGCCCGGCCAGCGGTGCTTGCGCATCGACTGCAGCGCCCGGCTCGAGAAGCCGCGCACCTTGCTGCCGTACTCCTTGTTGTACTTGGCGAGCAGGAACTTGGCGATGACGATCAGATCCTCGCCGCGCTCGCACAGCGGCGGCAGGTGGATGTGCACCACGTTGAGCCGGTAGTAGAGGTCCTCTCGAAAGCGGCCGGCCGCGATCTCCTGCTCGAGGTTCTTGTTGGTGGCGGCGATGACCCGGATGTCGACGGGTTCGGATCGCGTGTCGCCGACCTTGGTCACGGTTTTTTCCTGCAGCGCGCGCAGCAGCTTGACCTGCAGCATCGGCGGCATCTCGCCGATCTCGTCTAGGAACAGCGTGCCGCCGTCGGCCGCCTGGAACTTGCCGGCCCGGGTCGCCACCGCGCCGGTGAACGCGCCGCGCACGTGCCCGAACAGCTCGCTCTCGAGCAGGTTTTCCGGGATGGCGCCGCAGTTGATGACGCCAAAGGGGCCCTTGGCGCGCGGCGAGCGGCGGTGGATCTCGTGCGCTATCAGCTCCTTGCCGGTGCCGGTCTCGCCCGTGATCAGCACCGAGATATCCGTCGTCGCCACCTTCTCGATGCGCTTGTAGACCTCCTTCATGCTGTCGCAGGAGCCGATGATGTCGCCGTAGCGGGTGCCGGCCAGCTCGTCCTCGAGCGCCTTCTTGTCCTTGGTCAGCCCCTCGACCAGCAGCGCGTTTTGAACCAGCAGCGAGGCCTGGGCCGCGAACACCGTGAGCAGCTCGAGCGAGGTCTGGGTGAACATGTTGGCGACCCGGTCGTTGCCGACGTAGATCAGGCCAAACACCTCGCCCTTCTCCAGCAGCGGCACGCACATCACCGAGCACAGCCGCAGGTTGACGACCGAGAGCGACGAGTTGAACTCGGTATCGTTGAGCGCGTCGGAGACGATCAGCGGCAGCTTGGAGCGCACCACCTTGGCCACGATCGAGTCCGAGAGCTGGCTGACCGCCTCCTCGATGTTCTCGCGCTTGAGGTTGCGGGCGACGCGCACGTTGAGCTGCCGGTCCTCGAGCAGGATCAGAAACCCCTTGTCGGCTCGGGTGATGGCGATCGCCTCGTCCATCAGCGTCTCGAGCAGCGCCTGCGTCGACGCGTTGCTCATCAGCCGCCGCGAGAACTCGTGCAGCCTGCGGTAGGCCGAGAGCTCGGACTGCGCGGCGTCGCTGCGGCTGGCCGCGCCGGGCACCGCCTCGGCCGCCTCGTCCTCGTCGCTGAGGTCCTGGCTGCGGAACAGCAGCCGTGTCTGGCCGACCTCGACGACGTCGCCCTCGGCCAGGGCGTGGCTCTTGACCTTGCGGCCGTTGACCAGCACCGGTCGGCTGGCGTCGATCGGCACCACGACCGCGGTGTCGCCCGTCAGTTGGATGTGGGCGTGGCAGCGGGCGACGCTCTCGTCGTCGTCGATCGGAAGGTCGCAGTCCGCTCCACTGCCGACGGTGGTGATGGCGCGAAACAGCGGCTCGCGCCGCTGCTGGCCGTTGCGCTGTGTGATGACGACGTGCGGCATGCGGTCCTACTCCTTGCTGCGCGGCTGCGCAGCCGGTAGCTGATCGAGAGGAACCTGGCGCACGGTCTCGCCCACCGGCGTCTCTTCGCGAAATGAGATGATCGCCTCGGTGACGCCGGCGGCGTAGGCCACGGCGGTCAGCGCGGCGGCGCTCCAGTTGGCGATGCGGAGGGTCTGGTAGAGCCCGCGCCCGTCCTGCACCAGGTTGCCGGCCGCGTCGTACTCGACGCGGATGCGGCCATCTCGAAGCAGCGCCTGGCTACCCCAGAAGCTGGCGGCCGCGGTGATCGCACCAGCCAACTGGGCGGTCGCGAACAGCGCGCCCCAGCCCCAGGCACCGCGCTCGAACTGCGGGTATCCGAGCGGCATCAGCGTCCCGTACCAGTTGTGGCGGCGCACGGTGCGCTCGGCCAGGGTGACCATCGGCTGGGGCTTGCGCACGCCGCGCTCGCGCTCGCGCTTGGCGCGTACCTCCTCCAGCTTGTCTGCGATCTCGCTGCGAATGGCGTCGAAGAAATCGACCACTGCCGGCGGCGTCAGGAACGGATCGAGGCGGGTATCGGGCGCCAGGTAGAGCAGGGCCATGAACTCGCGGCGCGCCTCGCCGCGGTTCTCGAGCTGAAAGAAGCAGGTCCCGAGCATGCGGTGGGCATCGATCAGGTCCGCCTCCTTGACCAGGCGTCCGGGCAGCACCAGCTCGGATAGCATGTCGGTGGCCGCCGGGCAGTCGCCGTAGGCGAAGAGATTGCGCACTCGCGCCAGCTCCTCCTCCGCGGTGGCGGGCGGGCGCAGATCGGTCGGCACCGAAGTCGCCGAGGCTGGCGCAGTTGCCGTCTGGCTGGCAGGGAAGGTCGCCGCATCAGCGGCGATCGTCTGCCCGGGCAACGGCGCGGGCAGCAGCGCCAGCACAGCGATCGTCAACAG
>JAFGSX010000455.1 GCA_016934455.1 Deltaproteobacteria bacterium | reverse complement strand
CTCGGCGAGCAGGTCGAACGCGACGGCCACGCCATCCGCATCGAGGTGGACGCGCCGCCCGAGGTGCAGCTGATCGAGCCGGCCGCCGATCTGGTGGTGCGCGAGCGCGATCAGATCGACATCGCCTACCAGGCCAAGGACGACTTCGGGCTGCAGCAGGTACGGCTGGCGGTCGCCAACGTGCGCGGCGGCGAGCCGGTACGGCGCCTGCTCGACGAGCCGCTGGCCGGAGTGGCGTCGATCGGCGGCACCACCCGGCTCGATCTGGCGCCGCTCGGGTTGGCGCCGGGCGATCGGCTGGCCGTCAGCGTCGAGGCGCTCGACAACGACACCGTGTCCGGCCCCAAGGTCGGCTCCTCGGCCACGCGCGTGGTCAAGGTCTTCAGCGCGGCCGAGCACCACGAGGAGCTGCTCGACCGGCTGCAAAAGCTCTACGGTCGGCTGGTGGCGATGCTCGCCGACGAGCTGGAGAATCCGTTTGTGGCCGCACCGGCGGACGATCTGGCTGGCCGCAGCCAGCTACAGCGCCTGCGCGCCAGCGCCAGCGGGGGGCGCGAGACGCTGGCCGCGCTGATGGGGTTGATCCGCGCCTTTGCCGGCGACGATCTGGCGCCCCAGGAGCTTGGCCGCGCGCTGCGCCACGCCGCGGCCGAGCTGACGCCGCGGATCGAGGAGCTCAACGCCATGTCCAGCGCGCTGCAGAGCTACTTCGAGGCCGCCCATCGCTATCAGCCGGGATACGCAGAGCGGTTGCGCAGCGGCCAGGGCGAGCTGATCGCGGTGCTCGAGCGCCACATCATCTATCTCGACGATCTGATCAATCTCCAGCGGCTCGAGTCGGCGCGGCTGGTGGCCGAGGAGCTGGCGCGGGCGCAGGAGCGGTTGGCGGAGCTGCTGGCGGCTTACGCCAAGGCCGGCGACGAGGCGACGCGGGCGCAGATCCTGGATCAGATCGAGAGGCTGCGGAGCAAGCTGGCCGAGCTGGTCGAGCGGCTGGGCAAGCTGCGCCGCGATCTGCCTGACGGCTACGTCAATCCCGAGTCGCTGGCCGACCGCGACCTGGGCGACGTCGACCGGCTGATGCAGCTTATCGCCGAGGGCCGCATCGAGGAGGCGATGCGGCTGCTCGACGGCATGCGCGGTGGGCTGCAGGCGTGGCGCGACCAAATGGCGCGCGCTCTCGAGCAGTTCGGAGGCGAGGCGTACGCTGCCCTGCGCCAGAGGGTCAGCGCGCTGCGCAGCGAGATCGAGGATCTCGAGCAGACGCAGCGCGCGCTGGCCGAGGAGAGCGAGAAGCTCTATCGCGCCGCGGTCGAGTCCCACCGGCGCCGGGTGCGCGAGAGCGTGCGGGCGCTGGCCGCGCGGCTCGAGCGCGAGGCGCGCCAGGTGCGCGACCTGGTAGACAAGATCGCGCCGGCGACGCTGGAGGGCTACGAGGCCAGCACGCACGCCGAGGCGCGTGAGCACATCGATGCCACCGCGCGCGCGCTGCAGAACACCGACCTCGAGGGCGCGCGCGAGAGCGCGCAGCACGGTCTGGCCGCCCTCAACAGCCTCAACGCCGGCCTCGAGCGCCATGCGCGGCGCGGCCGCAACGATCCACGGAAGCACGCCCATGCTCTGGGCAGCGAGGCGGCGGCGCGAACCGCGCGCCTGCTCGACGAGCTGGAAAAGATGTTTCCCAGCCCGGCCAGCCTGAACAACCCGCAGACGGCGCGCGCGCTGCGCGAGCAGGCGCGGGCGCAGCGCGGCCTGCAGCGGCGCGCCGAGCGCGCCAGCGCCGAGATGAGGAGCATCGCCGACGAGGTGCCGGTCTTTGGCCCGCGCCACTCCGACCTGCTGCGGCGCGCCAGCGACGAGATGGGCATGGCCGGCCAGCAGCTCGAGGCGCGCGAGCTGGCCGGCGCCGCCAGCGACCAGCGCGAGGCGGCGTCCAAGTTGAGCGAGCTGCGGCGGGCCATGGAGCAGGCGGGAAGGTGCCAGGGGGGTATGCCGCTGCCGCTCGCCGGCGGCGGTGGCGGCGAGGGGCTGTGGGGCAGAGCCAGCGACGAGCGGGTCGAGATCCCCAAGCCCCAGGACTCGCGCGCGCCCGCGGCCTTCAGGCGCGACATCCTCGACGCCATGAAGGAGCCGGCGCCGAGCGGTTTTAGAGACGCGGTGCGGCGTTACTACGAGGAGCTGGTCAAATGAGGTGCCCGCTCGCGCTCGCCGTCGCCCTGCCGTTGCTCGGCTGGCATGCCGAGGCCAGCGCTGCCGGAAACAACGTCGCCGCCCGCATCCAGCAGGTCGAGCGACTGCTCGAGCGCGAGCAGATGGACCAGGCGCGGCAGCAGACCGAGTCGCTCTATCGGGAGCTCCCCGACGTGGCGCCGGTGCAGCTTCTGGCCGGCCGGCTCAAGTTCTACCAGGGCGACTTCCAGGGCGCGCTGGCGCTGCTCGAGCGTGCGCTCGCCGCCTACGGCCCGGCGCAGGAGGTCGAGCCCGAGCTGCTGAGGATGGCGCGCGGGGCGGCCGAGCTGGCAGTGCAGAGCCGCGCCTTCGAATCACAGCACTTCGTGCTGCGCACGCCGGCGGGCAAGGACGAGCTGCTGGCGCCCTATGCCCTGGACGCGCTGGAGCGCAGCTATCGGGAGCTGGGCGCGATCTTCGACCACCGGCCGGCGCGCCGGGTGGTGGTCGACGTGCTGCCGAGCCCGCGCGCGCTGGCCCAGATCTCGCCGCTGACCGAGCAGGCGATCGAGACCTCGGGCACGATCGCGCTCTCCAAGTACGGCCGGCTCATGATCACCAGCCCCAAGGCGCTCTACCTCGGCTACCCCTGGCTCGACACGCTGGCGCACGAGTACATCCACCTCCTGATCGCCGAGGCGTCGCACAACACGGTTCCGGTCTGGCTGCAGGAGGGGCTGGCCAAGTACTACGAGTCGCGCTGGCGCGGCGAGCACAGCGACCCGCTCGAGCCCGGAGCCGAGGCGCTGCTGGCCAAGGCGGTCAAGCGCAACAAGCTGATCACCTTTGCCCAGATGCATCCGTCGCTGGCTCTGCTGCCGTCGCAGCGCGACGCGGCGCTGGCGTTTGCCGAGGTCTACACCGCGGTCGAGTTCATCCAGGCGCGCTTTGGAGATGCGGCGATCCCGGCCCTGCTCAAGCGGATGCGCGACGGCGAGCGCGAAGACGTCGCCATGGCGGGCGCCCTGGGCATCCCGTACGAGCGCTTCGTCGCCGACTGGAAGCGCTATCTGGGCGAGCGGCGCTATCGGCTGGTGCCGGGTGCCGAGCCGCGGCAACTGGTGTTCAAGAAAAAAGGCGAGCGCGACGACGTCGAGGTCGCGCTCGGGTCGCTCAAGCTCGATCGCGCCACCGGCAACCGGGTGCGGCTGGGCGGCATCCTGCGCGCCGCCGGCCGGCCCAAGGCCGCAGCCATCGAGTACGAGCGCGCCGTGCAGACCGCGGGCGCGGCGCTGCCGCACCTGCTCAACCGCCTGGCCGCCACCTACCTCGAGGCCGGCGAGGTCGAGAGCGCGCGCGCCACGCTCGAGGGCGCGCTGGCGCCGGAGCCGGACAACCCGCAGACGCAGATCCTGCTCGGCCGGGTGGCGCTGGCGCAGAAGCGGATCGACGACGCGCGGCGCGCCTACGAGCTGGCCAACCGCGTGCACCCGTTCCATCCCGAGATCCACGCCGCGCTGCTCGCCGTCGCGCGCGAGCAGCGGGACGAGGCGGCGATCGAGCGCGAGCGGCGCGCGCTGCGGCTGTTGTTCCAGCCCGAGGCGGACGAGCTGACCGGCAAGAGCCCGCTGGCGGCGCCCGGCGACGCCGCGGCCGGGTCGCTGACGCTGGAGACCACGCCCTTCGTACGGGTGCTCGTCGACGACCAGGATCTCGGGCTGTGGACGCCGCTGATCGAGCTGCCGCTCAAGCCGGGGCCGCACACACTACGGCTGCAGAACGGAGCGCTCGGCATCGACGAGGAGATCCCGATCGCGGTCGAGGCCGGCAAGCCGCTCAAGATCAGCAGGCAGCTCAGACCGGGCAGCGGCGCCAAGTGACAAGTACTACCGGATCGCTTTGATTCGATCCTGTTGCGGGGCCGCCTGGACTGGCAGACCAATCAAAGCGATTCCGCAGGACGCCGTGCGCGGCCCGGGTGGCGTCCGGTCATACGAAATCGGTTGAATCATTTCGTTGTGGGGGGCCAAGGCGACACTTTTTTCCGAGCCCGTGACCCTTGGAAATCCCTGACGAGGGACGAGGACAAAAAGGGTCGCCGGTTAAGGCG
>JAFGSX010000454.1 GCA_016934455.1 Deltaproteobacteria bacterium | reverse complement strand
GCTCGAGCGGAGCTGGCAGATGTGCTTGCTGTGCGTCTCGTCGTCGTCACTCTCGCCTCTCAGACGAGGCAACTCTTGGCGCAGCTCGTCGAGGATCTTCTTGCGGTGGTGACGCTGGCGCTCCGCCTCTTGCGGGTTGTAGCAGATCACGTAGCGACGACGGCGCTCGCCGTCGCCCCTGGCCAACGCTTCGAGGTTCTCCTTCGACACCATCCCGGCGCCTCCCTCGCTGCGCCGGGCAGCACGTCGCTCTCCCCGTCAGTCGTTCGGCCGATGGGAGCCCGCCATACAAATGTGCAAAGATCACGACGGGAGAGTTGGCGTCGCCGCGGAGGATGCGCCATGAAAATATGGCTCGAGTCATTGCCAATGACAGCGATCGCGCTCTGCGCCCTGGTGGCGGGATGCGATCCGGCATCCGTCCGGTCCGACGACCCGGACCCCGAACAGCCGCCCACCTACAGATCGTCGCGCACCTTCACCACGGACGAGGATTTTCTGGCCGGCGCGACCAACGGCGTGGGCACCGACACCGCTGGCCAGCTCCAGATGTCCACCGGCGCCGCCGAGTTCTCGACGCCCTATCTCTGGGTGCCCGATTCGGCCGAGAACAAGATCACCCTCGTCGACACGGTGCGCAAGGTCGTCGTCGGTACTTATGAGCTCAAGGACCCGGCCACCGGCGAGCCCTGCTACAACCCGTCGCGGACGACGGTCGACTTCAACTGGGATGTCTGGGTCGGTTGCCGCGGCACCAACTCCTACTGCAACCGCGGCTCGTGTCCCAACGGCGAGGTGGTGCCCGAGGTCGACAACAAGGTCATGAAGCTGTCGTTTCGCGACGGCAGCGTGCTGCTGAGCGTGCGCGTCGGCAACGGGCCGCGGGCGCTGGCGCTGGACGCCAACAACCACCTCTGGATCGGCTGCTCGGTCGACGACACGATCTGGGAGATCGACGGCGACAGCGGCCATTGCTACCGCGGCGAGGGCTGCACCGACCCGCCGATCGCGGTGCCCGATTTCCCGTACGGATCGGTGGTCGACAGCACCGGCATGCTGTGGACCGTGCACAACGAGGTCGCCACCAACTCGCCGGACGAGCTGAGCAAGATCAACGTCGAGACCGGGCAGCTCGTCGGCGTCTACGGCCCCTATCTCCGCAACGGCTGCAACGATCTCTATGGCATCTGCATCGATCTGTTCGGCTACATCTGGCTGGGCGGATTTGCGTGCAGCGACGTGGTCAAGGTCGATCCCAACAGCGGGCAGATGGTCGACGCCTACCCGGTCGGCGGCGAGACCACGCGCGGCGTGGCCGTGGACCTCGACAGCAACATCTGGGCGGCGTCCAGCACCACCGGCACCATCACCAAGCTCAACGGCCTGTCGGGCGAGCTGATCCAGACCGTCAACGTCGGGGCCACCCCGATCGGCGTCGCCGTCGACGCCTACGGCCACGTCTGGGCTGTCAGCCAGGGCGCCGACGCGGTGACCAAGATCAACGGCGTCACCTACACCAAGGACGTCGTCACCGTCGGGCGGGGGCCGTACACCTACAGCGACATGCTCGGGCTGTCGCTGCGGCAGGTCACCCTGCGCAACGTCGGCGTCGCCACCTGGCGGGCCCAGATCGACTCCGGCCGGGACGACGCCCACTTCCTCGAGGTGAGCTGGAACGTCGACCTGGCCCCCATGACGGCCTTCGGCGTGCGGGTGCGCTGCGCCGCAACCGCCGAGGAGCTGGCGACGGCGGCGTGGAGCGATGAGATGACCGAGCCCGGCCCTGTCGACTGCGGCCCCGACCCGCAGCGCTGGCTCGAGGTCGAGGCGCGGTTCATGGCCAGCGGCACCAGCGCCAGCCCGGTGCTCTACGATCTGACGGTCTACTGGGAGTGAGCGTGGCCGGACGTCGCCAGACCTGGTCGATCGGATGGCTCGCGGCGCTGTCGCTCGCCGGCTGCACGCAGTCCGATCTGGTGGGCGTCACCACCCTGGACGATCGCCTGGCGCTGGCCGGCGAGTTCTGCAGCGGGGATCCGGTCGACACCCTGCGCGAGATCAAGGTGCTGTTTTTGATCGACTCCTCCAACAGCATGCGTCTCAGCGATCCGCAGGACCTGCTGGTCGATGCCCTGGAGAGCATCGGCGATAGCTACGCCGGCAACCAGGACATCGCCTTCGCCTTCATCCGCTGGGGCTCGGCGCGGGTGGTTCGCGAAAACATCGACTACGCGCCCCCGGGCAGCGATCCTCCCCTGTTCACGAACGACCCGGCGGCGCTGAAGGAGATATTCGATCGCATGCGGCTGCCGTACGACCAGAACCCCGACAAGTACCTCGACGGGACCAACTACGAGCTGGCGCTGCACGCCGCCACCGACTACCTGATCGCGGATCAGGCGCGCAACCCATCGCACCGCCTGACGACCAACTACGTCGTGGAGTTCATCACCGACGGCATGCCGCAGTCGGCCACCGACGACGCGATGGCCACGCGGCAGGCGATCGTCAATGCGGTCGCCAATCTCAACCAGCGCTACGGCGCGCGCGTCGACGTGGTGTCGCTCGGCAGCAACATGACCACTCCGCCGGAGTTCGTCGGCCTGCTGCTCGAGATGGCCACCGCCGGCGGGGGCAGCTACCTGCACCTCGCCACGCCGGAGGGGCTGGCGAGCTCGTTTGACGCCTTTCTCACCAGGCGCTCGTTCCTGGTCGAGTACGAGGCGGCCGACTTCTTCGTCTACAACCACAACCTGCGGCTGACCGTGGTCGACGGCGAGGCCGGCCTCTACGTCGACAGCGACGGCGACGGCCTGGTCGACGCCTACGAGCTGGCCCAGGGCATGGACCCGGCGTCGCCCGACACCGACGGCGACCGGCTATCGGATCTGTTCGAGGACCGCCTGCGCGGCGAATTCGATCCGCTGGCCACCGAGGTCCGGCCGCGCGAGCCCGACGACGATCTCGATGCCGACGGAGACGGCCTGACCAACTTCGAGGAGCGCCGGCTGGGCACCGATCCGGAGCGCGCCGACACCGACCAGGACGGCATCCCCGACAACATCGAGCTGGTGCACGCGCTCGACCTGCTGAGCAAGGACGCGCAGTCCGACGAGGACGCCGACCTGATCCCGGCCATCGTCGAGGTGCGCGAGCACCTCGACCCGCGCGCCGACGAGGGCGATGCCCTGCGCGAGTCCTACGGCTACCAGGGCTTGCCGCTCGAGGCACCGGTCCGGTACCAGGGCGGCAGGCGCTGCTACCGCTTTCGAGTGGACAACATCGCCCTGGCCGCCGGCGGCGCCAGCGTCGACGCGCAGGGCCGCGACCTGCCGGCCGGCATGAACATGCTCGAGCTGGTCGCGATCGAGCGGCCCGTCATCGACGGTTCTTTTTCGGCCACGCTGGTCGAGCAGGTCCTGCCGCTGCGCCGGCAGCATGCCCGGCGCTGGGTGCTGATCGGCGAGGATGGCCGCCGCGACCCGGAGGCGCTGCTGATCCATGTGCTGCCGCAGGATTTTCACTTCTAGCGGGTGGCGGCGCGGCGCCGTGTTGGCCGCGGCGCTCGGCGCGCTGGCGGCCTGCGCCGACTACGGCAACACCCTCGAGGGCAGCATCAGCGTCCGCGCCACGCTGCTGTTCGACCGGGTCGTCACCGAGTGGGTGGTGGACCAGCTCGTCATCCGGTACCTCTCGGAGCGCTGGGTTAAAGGCGAGGCGGCGCGCCTCACGCTCGACGCCGAGGTCGTGGTCGCCGGCGTCGACATCCCGGTCGACGATCGCGTGCGCATCGAGCACTTCATCACGGTCGTCACCGACGGCGGCGAGTACGTCCAGGAACCGCCGTTTCCGCAGGTGCGGAGCGGCAAGATCCACTTCGAGGAGGTCAGCGACCAGGTCGACGGCATGACCAGGGGCAGTTTTGCCGTGATCTTCGACGACAACCGCACGCTCAACGGCAAGTTCGAGGCATACAACCAGGCGCCGGGGCAATAGGCGGCGCCGCTCTGGAGCGACCGGCTCGCGCTACGGATTGGCGAGAACGGCAGCGGCCTTCTGGGCGTCCTCGGTGCTGTCCAGGCCGAGGAACAGGATGAACCTCGGCCCGATGACGGCGCCGGAAAATCCGCGCAGGTTGATCCCCGCCGCCGCGAGCTTGGCGGTCACCTTCTGCGCGGCTCCCGGCGTGTTCTCGCCCTCGATCCGCAGCGACTTGATGCTGTTGGTGACGTTGAACCCCAGCGTGGCAGCGGCCGCCACCTCGGCATCTCCCCGCAGCGGGGTCACGAACACGACCCCGGTGCCGGGCTTGTTGGGCGCCCGCCTGGCGATGATGAAGTCGAGGTCGGCGCCGACGTCGCGCAGGCCCGAGAGAACCTTGTCCAGGCTGCCGGGCTGGTCCTTGATCTCGGCGGCCCACACCTCGATGCGTTCGACGAGCAGGTTGTTCATGGGAGACTCCCGTGGTTGTTTTGCGAAATCGTCTCCAATCGACCAGGTGGTGGGGCCCCGCCTGCGATGGCTACTTGCCCTGAACCATCTTGGTGATCTCGGTGACGATGTCGGGGTTTGCCAGGGTCATGACATCGCCCACGGCCGTGTTGTTGGAGATGGCGCTCAGGACGCGGCGCATGATCTTGCCCGACCTGGTCTTGGGCATGTCGGACACGATCCAGACCTTGCGTGGCCTGGCGATCGATCCGATCTCCTTGACCACCGCGTCCTGGATCCGCTTGGCCAGATCGTCGCTGCCGGTCAGTCCGGGTTTGAGGGCGATGTACAGATCGGGCTCTTTGCCCTTGAGCTCGTGCTTGACCGGAACGACGGCCGCCTCTGCCACCTCGGGCACGGTCAGAGCTGCCGATTCGATCTCCTTGGTCCCCAGCCGGTGGCCCGAGACATTGATCACGTCGTCGATCCGGCCCAGGATGCGCACGTAGCCGTCGGCGGCGACGACTGCGGCGTCGCCCGCCTTGTACGGCCAGTCCTGCCACCGCTTGCTCTTGGGATCCTTGCAGTAGTGCTCGTAGTACTCCCTGACGTAACGCTCGCGGTCGCGCCAGATGGTCTGGAAGCTGCCGGGCCACGGGTTCTGGATGCAGATGTTGCCCGCTTTTCCGGTGCCCGGGGGCACGACGTTGCCCTCTTCGTCGAAGACGATGGGGTGAATGCCCGGCATGCCCGGCCCGGCGCTGCCCGGCTTCATCGGCTTGATGGCCGGAACCGTGCTGCAGAGGAAGCCGCCGTTCTCGGTCTGCCACCAGGTATCGACGATGGCCGCCTCGCCCTTGCCGACCGAGTGGTAGTACCACTTCCACACCTCGGGCTCGATCGGCTCGCCGACGGTGGTCATGTGCTTGAAGTGGTAATTGTACTTCTGGGGCTCGTCGGGGCCGGTCTTGCGCAGGGCGCGGATGGCCGTGGGCGCGGTGTGGAAGATGTTGACCCCCAGATCCTGGGCGATCCTCCAGGGCCTGCCCGGATCCGGATAGTTGGGAACGCCCTCATAGACCACGGTGGAAGCGCCCAGGGCCAGCGGGCCGTACACGATGTAAGAATGACCGGTGATCCACCCGATGTCCGCCATGCACCAGTAGACGTCCTCGGGATGAATGTCCTGGACGTACTTGGAGGTGCCGGTCACGTACGCGAGATAGCCGCCGGTGCTGTGCTGGCAGCCCTTGGGCTTGCCGGTGGTGCCGCTGGTGTACATGAGAAAGAGCGGGGCTTCGGCCGGCATCTTGACGGGGTCGACCCTGGCCCCGTAGTGCTTTTTGAGCAGGTCATTGATGACGAAATCGCGACCGGCGACGAGCGGTGTCTGGGCCGAGTACTTGCCCGGGTAGCGCTGCCAGATGAGGACCTTGTCCACCTTCTGGTCTTCCTTGGCGGCATCGGCGACGGCGGTATCGGCCTTTTCCTTGTGGTCGAGCAGTTGCCCGCTTCGATAATAGCTATCCATGGTGATCAGGACGCTGCTGCCCGAATCGACGATCCGATCCGCGCAGGCCTTGCCGCTGAAGCCGCCAAAGACCTGGGAGTGGATGATGCCGAGCCTGGCGCAGGCCAGCATGCTGATGGGAAGCTCGGCCACCATCGGCAGGTGGAGAGTCACCCGGTCCCCGGCCTTGAGCCCGCAAAAGTCCCTGAGGATGGCCGCGAACTCATTGACCCTGACATAGAGCTCCTGAAAAGTGATGTGTTCGACTTTTTCGTTCTCGGGCTCAGGCACGAAGTGAATTGCGGTCTTGTTCTTGTTCTTGGCCAGATGCCGGTCGATGCAGTTGTAGCTCGCATTGATCTTGCCGCCGACAAACCACTTCCAGCACGGGGCGTCGCTGGTGTCGAGCGTGGTGTGCCAGTACTCGTACCAGCTCAGAAGATCTGCATACTCCTTGAAGCAATTGGGAAAGTTATCCAGGCTGAAACGCTCGTAGACCGCCGGATCTGTGACGTTGGCCTGGGCAATGAACTGTGTTGAGGGATGAATGAGCTGTTCTTCCCCCCAGTGCACTGCGATTTCGGCTTCTGACGTTTCGGTGACTTCTTTTTCCTTGCTGCTCATAAGTATTTCTCCTTTCGGTCTTGGTCGGATCCTGAGCAGGAGCCTGCATATTCCCCCGGGGGGTCATGGTGTCAAGGGTTTTTTGGGGAGCATCGCCTTGATTTTTGCTGTTTTTCGACCGACATCGGTGCAGATCCGGATAGCGAGATCAACGCCCGATCTTGCCCTGGTCACCTGCGCCGGCGCCGATGCCCGGAGCCGGATCCACATTGAATCTCGGCGCCGGGGCCGGATCCGCCCGGAGGGCGACCGGGCTAGCGGCCGAGACAGGCTGGCGCGGCCGCGTCGAGAAACGACTCGATCCGATCGAAGTAGACGTCGAGGCCAGCGCTCTCGGGGATGCCCACGCCGACGCCGTGGTCCGCGCCCTCGATCTGCCAGAATCGCTTGGGCCCGGCCGCCGCATCGTACAGAGGCCGGATCATGTCGACCGTGAAGCGGTGGTCGCGCGTGCCGAGCATGACGAGGAGCGGCTCCTCGATCGCGGCCAGCTTGCGCTCGTTGTCGTAGTCGCCGCTGGCAAAGAACGACCCCGGGATGCTGGTCAGCGTGCTGTGCTCGACGACCAGGTCGAACGACGGCAGAGGGGCCTCGAGCAGCAGCGCGCAGGGCGGTCGGCGCCCGGTCAGGTCGACGGCGGGCAGCGCGCCGTGACAATAGCCGTATTATACGAAATCGTCTTGATCATTATGGTGTGGGGGGCCAGGGCGACACTTTTTTCCGAGCCAGTGACCCTTGGAAATCCCTGACGAGGGACGAGGACAAAAAGGGTCGCCGGTCAAGACGGGGACCCACAAACTGGTCGATTCAAGACGATTTCGCAGTGCCGCGTCACCGATACCACAAGACGACCTTCCCGTCCGCGCCGTTTCCGGGCTCGTTGGCGACCTCCTCGCTTCCCCCCCCTCCGCCTCCCGGACTGAAGCCGTCCTGGGCAGCCAGGGCTTCGTGAGGAGGATATCCCACGGTCCGACCGCCGTTCCCCCCGCCGCCGCCGCCCGAGATGGCAGGGGCTCCCACACCGTAGTAGGGAGAGACGCAGAGACCATCGCTGCCGTTGTTTCCGTTGCCCGAGGGGCCGGCAGAGCCTCCGCCGCCTCCTCCACTCACGCCGTACCCGTCGTCGCTGTACCCCCCGCTTCCCCCGGAGAAGGTCACGTCGCCGATTCCGAGCTGGGCATCTCCGCCTGATCCTCCAGCCGAGGCAACGTCTCCATTGCTGAGGCCGCCGGCCCCTCCTTTTGCCAGAACCACGGAGAAGCTGCCAAAGTACGAATCTCCTCCGCTGCTGCCGTCTCCGCTACTACCTCCTAGACCTCCCCTGCCGACCACGACCTGGTAGCTGTTCCCGGGAGTCACCGGATAGCAGTCTCTTCTGGAGTAGGCGCCCCCGCCACCACCGCCCCCGGCCTGTCCCGAGCGGTTGCCGCCGCCGCCGCCACCAGCGCCCCAGCATTCGATCTGGATCCACGTGGTGCCAGCGGGAGCGACCCAGTTGCTGGTCCCAGGCGAAGAGAATGTCTCTCGTAGATAGATCGTGCCGCCGTCGCCCTCGCAGACGGGCCCTGCCGCGTCCGGGACAGAAATCGTTGTATCCGGAAGATTGGTGTCCGGTCTTGGGACATCCGGGCGCGTCGAGTCCGGAGACCACCTGTCCGGAACCCACGTGTCGGGAGTTTGCGTATCCGGAACTGCCCGGTCCGGATCTGTCGAGTCTGCAGCCCAGGCGTCCGCAAGCCCGGCATCAGCGCCGCCATCGCCGGCGACGACCGCGTCCGCGACGGCTGCATCGCGCGACTGGCTTGGCAGGCAGATCCCCTGCACGCACACGTCGTTGCCAACGCACTCCTCGCTCGAGTTGCAGGTCCGGCGACAGATGCCGTTGTAGCAGACCGACCTCTCGTCGCAGTCGCGGTCGCTACTGCACGGCTGCGTCGTCGCCGGCTCGCAGGCGCCAAGGCCGGCCAGCACCGCCAGCGCCGGCGCAAGAGCCTTTTGGTATCTGTCGCGCGCCATGCTCCCCCGCTTTCGAACGATGCCTCGAGTCTAGCACGGCGGCCGCGGCCGCAACACGTCACCGCACCCCGCGCCGAGCGGCAACGCCCGGCTCTCTCCGGGACCGGGCTGCGATGTGATCGCTGCTGCGTTCACCCGCGCAGCTTGAAGCGCATGAACTTGCCGGTCGAAGTCTTGGGGATGTCCTCCACGAACTCGATCCAGCGCGGGTACTTGTACTTGGCGAGCCGGTCCTTCACGAATGCCTTGATCTCGTCGGCGAGCTCGTCGCTGGCCCGGCTCTTGTCCTTGAGCACCACAAACGCCTTGGGCTTGATCAGGTCGTCCTTGTCCGGGTGGCCGACCACCGCGCACTCGAGCACCGCGTCGTGCGCCGTGATCGCGCGCTCCACCTCGACCGGCGACACCCAGATGCCGCCGACCTTGAGCATGTCGTCGCCGCGGCCGTGGCACCAGTAGTAGCCCTCGGCGTCCTTCATGAACTTGTCGCCGGTGTTGATCCACTCGCCGACCATGGTCTTGCGCGTCTTTTCGCGCTTGCGCCAGTAGAACTGCGCCGCGCTGTTGCCCTTGACGTGCAGGGTGCCGATCTCGCCGCTCGGCGTCTCGCTGCCGTCCTCGGCGAGCAGCTTGCATTCGTATCCGGGCACCGGGACGCCGGTGCTGCCGAGCTTCACCTGGCCGGGCCGGTTGCTCAGGAAGATATGGAGCATCTCGGTCGAGCCGATGCCGTCGATGATCTCGACGCCGTAGCGCTCTTTCCAGCGCAGGTAGACGTCGGGAGGTAGCGCCTCGCCCGCCGACACGCACAGGCGCACCGAGGAGAACTCGTGCGCGCCGTTGGGATCCGGCGCGGTGCCGAGCTGCTGGTCTTGCCTGGCCGCGTGGTCGAGCATGGCGGCGTACAGGGTCGGCACGCCGAAGAAGAGCGTGGGCCGGTGCTTGCGCAGCAGACCGAAGATCAGCTCCGGCGTCGGGCGATCCGAGTAGATGATCGCAGACGCGCCGACCGCCAGCGGGAAGAAATTGGAGTTGCCCAGTCCGTAGGCGAAGAACAGGCGCGCCGCCGACAGGGTGATGTCGTTTTCTGTCATGTCGAGCACGCCCTTGGCAAAACCCTCCGCGCAGTCGATCGGATCATGCTGGGAGTGGATGGCGCCCTTGGGAAAGCCGGTGGAGCCCGAGGAGTAGAGCCAGAATCCGACGTCGTCGCGCGTGGTCGGCGCGGACTTGCAGGTGCTGGGCGCCTGCAGGTACTTCTGCTTGAACGGCAGGTGGGCGCCCACTCCCTCCTCGAGCACGATCATGTCGCGCAGATAGGGCAGCGCGCCAGAGACCTTGTAGACCGCTGGCACCAGGCTCTCGCTCACCATCAGGGCGCGGGCGCGGCTGTCGTTGAGAAAGTAATGGTAGTCGTCCGGCGTGAGCATGGTGTTGACCGGAACCGGCACCGCGCCGATGCGGATGGCGCCCCAGAAGCAGGCGTAGAACTCCGGCGTGTCGAGCATCAGGAGCACCACGCGGTCCTCGATCCTCAGGCCCAGCTCGACCAGCGCGTTGGCCGTCTTGTTCACCATCTTCTGCAGGTCGTTGTAGGTGTACCTGCGGTCCTTGAAGTAGAGGGCGGTCTTGTGGCCCCGGCCCTGCCGGATGTTGCGGTCGATGAAGTAGTCCGCGGCGTTGAAGGTCTGGATCTCGTCGTCGGTTGCCATGTCGATCCCTTGCCCCGGTGAGCCCCGGCGCTGCGGTCAGCGGCTCTGGCATATATAGAATCCGGCCCGGGTGCGGTCAACGCGGCGCTGGCCAGCCCGGATTCAGATTGCGGGCCCTGGCTCGACCATCTCCAGCCACACGTCGCTCGCCTTTTCCGGCGGCACCAGGATGCTCGGGCCGAACACACCGGTAAATGGCTCGACCTGCTGGCCGATGCCCGCCTCGACGGCGCGCCGCGCCCGCGGCAGGCTGGCGACGCGCAGGGTCATACCCGCCAGGGCGCCGTTGCCCCGGCGGCCGATAAACCGGGCCAGCGGCGCCTCTGGCCCGGCCGGCGCGAGGAGCAGGATCGATCCGATGCCGGCCAGGATCTCGACCCCCCGGCCACCGAGCTGCGGGAGCTCGAGCTCGCGCCCTGCGGCCAGGCCGATCGACTCGTAGGCGCGCCGGGCCGTCGCGAGATCCTCCACCGCCACCCAGACCGCCCTCAGGCCGAGCGCGCTGTTCGGATGCTGGCGCAGGGTACCGGCCTCGCGCGCCGCGCGCATGCGCTCGAGATTCTGCCGGCGCCGCTGCTCGTCGTAGGCGATGAAGAACAGGTTGTCCGCGGGCAGCGGAGACCGCTCGAAGTACAGCGTGTGCCACAGCGGCCGGTCGCTCCGGTCCGCGGCCGCCGTCTCGATGCTCCCGGCGAGCGGCTTGCTCATCGCGTGGCCCCGGCCGGCGAGGTATCTGGCCGCACCCTCCGCCGAGGCCACGGACAGCACCATGAACATGCACCCCCTGCCGTGGCGGTCGATGAAACCTGCCACCCATTTGTTCTTGGCGCGGTCCCAGGTCGTGAGCAGCTCGAGGTAGGTCGTGTCGCTGAAGTAGAAGTTGTAGTTCTCCAGGCCGTTGGGCAGCTTGCCGCGGGCGGCGAAGGCGAAGCCCAGCGCCTCGTACGCGACGCGCGCCGCCTCGAGATCGCGGACCGCGACGCCGACGTGGTCCAGACCCAGCTCGCCGCCCAGAAGCGGCGCCGCGGCGCGTTCTGGAATGCGCGGGTGAGGCACGCGCGGCGCGGAAGCCGGCGCCGACGACGGCCTGGCCGCGGGGCGCGTGCTGGACGGCGCGGGTGGCGATCCCTGGGCGCTCTGGCCGGCCGATGTCCTCTGGCACCCGCCGATCCCGCCGATCAAGGCCGCGGCCGACCAGGCCGCGATCGCGAGACCGCATCCCGACGCGCGGCGGGAGATGGCGCAGGGTCCATGTGTTGCCATGTCCGCTCCTCGAGCGCGACCGCGCCCGCGCCGGGCCGGCCAATATTAGCTGCCCCTGGCTATGGATAATATCTCGGATCCGGTTGCGGCCACGCCTCGATGCGCGCGCCGCGGGGGAGCGCACGATGACCAACATCCGCGACCGCCAGCTTCAGAGCCTCTACGCCGGTTACCGGCGCCAGCTCGAAGAGCAGCCGGGCTTCGAGCTCGGCTCCGACGGGCTGGTCAAGCTGCTGGCCTCGGTGGGCGACCGCATCGGCCAGGACGCGGGCGCGCTGGAGAGCGCGCTCTCGCGCGACGGCATCACGCGCGCCGAGCAGCTCGAGCTGGTCCGGCAGGGGCTCGACACCTACGAGCTGGCCGATCTGACCGCGCTGCTCGACCGCGGCGAGATCCCGATGACCGACGAGGTGCGCGACTTTTTGTCTCAGGTGGCCGGCCGCCGGCCGCTCGCGGACGGCGAGGTCGCGCTCAAGGTCACCGGCGCCCCGGCCGACGGCCAGATCTCGGGCACCGCCGCGCCCGGCGCCACCATCGAGGCGATCAACCTCTCGAGCACGCCGAGCAAGCGGTTGCACCCGGACGACACCTTCGTGCTCGGCCAGGCCGATGCCCAGGGGCGCTTTTCCGGCCGCGTGCCCGACGCCCAGGAGGGCGACCTCATTCGCATGCGCTCGCGCGACGCAGCGGGGCGCGTCAGCCAGTGGATCAACGTCGTCACCAGCGGCGGCGGCCGGGATACCCGCGGCGCCGAGCTGGCCCTCGACCGCATCGGCCTGGAGGACGCGGGCGACGGCAAGGTCAAGCTCACCAACATCAACCCGAGCCGCCCGGTGAGCGAGCCGGGCGCGACGCTCAAGTTCGTCAACGAGCGCACCGGTGAAGAGGCCCTGTTCACCATGAACGACCAGGGCACCTTCGAGGACGGCACGACCCTTCCCGGCCGGGCCGGCGACAGCTTCTCGGTGCGCGCCTCGGACGGCGTCAACAACGCCGACCTCGGCGTCGCCGCCGGCAAGGTCGAGGTACCGGGCGGCGCCGGCGATCAGCACGACGTGGACCTGCCCGACCCGGCGCTGCACAAGGACGAGCTGCGGGAGGACGGCACGCCGCGCTTCTCGACCAAGCGCTACAGCGGCCCCCTGTTCGTGGGCAGCGCCGAGCCCGCCGACGTCAGGCAAGGCAACCTCGGCGACTGCTACCTGCCGAGCGCGACCGCGGCCCTGGCCCACGCGCGACCGGGCCTGTTCGAGGACATCGTCAGGGACAACCACGACGGCACCTATACGGTCACCTTCAAGGAGCGCGACTGGAGCGATCCCGACAGGACCTGGCGCGACAAGAAGGTCACGGTCGACGGCGATCTCTACACCCGCAGCTACGGCGGCCCTCTCTACGGCGCCGCGGCCAACAGCACCGAGACCGGGGAGATGGAGATGTGGTGGCCGATCTTCGAGAAGGCCTACGCGTCCTGGAAGGGGAGCTACGATCGCATCGGCAACGGCGGCTCGTCCGCGCGCGTGTTCGGCGAGGTGATGGGGCGCAGCTCGGTCACCAAGGACATCGAGCACGGCGACGCCGAGGAGATCTGGCGCACGCTCAAGGGCTCGGTCGACGGCCGGCTGCCGGTGAGCGCCGGCACCTACGGCAGCGACGACGACGGGCGCTACTCCAACACCGGGGTCTACTCGGACCACAGCTACTCCATCCTCGGCTACGCCGAGCGCGACGGCGAGCGCTACGTCAAGATCCGCAACCCCTGGGGCCGCAGCGAGCCCTACCCCGGTGACGGCGTCAACGACGGCGTGTTCGAGCTGAAGTTCGACGAGTTCCGCCGGCTGTACGAGTCGCTCTACACCGTGGAGCAGGAATAGCCGTGGCACTCCCCCCGGAGCCGATCGAGGAGCTGCTGCCCGAGGCCACGCTGGTGATCGAGGCCGCGGTGGCCGAGGTGATCGAGGTTGGCCCGCGGCCGCCCAAGAAGAAGGCGCCCAAGGGCTTCACCAGCACCGGCCAGCAGAACGCCAGCCAGCGCGTGCTGCTCGAGGTCAAGCGCGTGCTCAAGGGCGCGCTGCCAAAGGCCGGCGCGACCCGGATCGAGGTCAAGAAGCCGGTCGGGGCCTACACCCTGCGCCGGGGCAGCGCCGGTGCCTTTCTGCTACGCGACGATGGGCGCGGCCTGGTCATCCTCGGGCGCTACGGGCCCGACACCTACACTGTGCGGTCGGTCGAGGCGACGCTCGCGGCGCAGGGCTCTGGCCCGGCCGTCCGGCGAAAGTGAATTTCGAGGCCGCGAAAAACAACTCGCGCGGCAATGCCAAAAGGCGCTGCTTGTGCTACGGTCGGGTCATGGCGATCAGCGGGGCCCCGCCGACAAAGGGCTCGAGAAATCTGAGCAGAGCAACCAGATCGCGGTGGTGAAGAGAGCGAGGAGGAACGCCGTGGACAAAGTGGTGACATGCAGATTGCGCGACGGGCGAGAGGTGCTCATCCGCCGGCCGATGGTGGACAAGGATCTGGAGCAACTGCTGGCGTTTTTCGCCAGGCTGCCGGCCGAGGTGAAGAACCACCTGCGCTACGACGCGGGCAAGGATCGCGCGGTGGGCACCCGCCGCCTCAACCAGGTGGACGAGCAGAGCCACTGGCGCCTGGTGGTGGAGCTCGAGGACGGCACCTTCGCGGCCGACGGCACCATGGACCGCGAGATGTTCGGCTGGACCCGGCACATCGCGGACATGCGCATCGTGGTCGACCCCCAGTTCGAGGACAAGGGGCTGCGCGAGGCGATCTCGGACGAGCTGGTGCGGCTGGCCCAGAGGGCGGGCGTCGAGCGGCTGGAGACCGAGGTGCTGCGGGAGCACACGTCGTACATCGCCTTTCTCGAGAACCAGGGGTTCACCCAGGAGGTCGTGCGCAAGGCCTACGCCAAGGGCGTGGACGGCAAGCTGCACGACGTCATCATCATGTCCAACGACCTGGAGCGCGTCTGGCGGCGGCTCGAGGACCACATCCACGAGATGGACATCTCGTTCTCGCGCTGGCCCGGGTGCCACGAGTGATGCAAGCGGCCGGGCCCGGGTAGTCAAACATCGCCCAATGTGATCTCAGATGCGACCTTTGGTGACATCTGGCTGTGTTCGGCAATACGTCATCTGACGTAATTTGTGCGCAACCTGCTTACATCTCCAAGCCACGCCCCGATAACCTTCATGAAGGTCATCGATCCCGGGAGGCTCATATGGCAAGCGTCGGCGGTGTTGGCGGTCCAGACCGGAGCACAAAAGCCACCTCGAACGAAACAAAGTCGGCATCGACACCCGAGAAAAAAACAACCACCTCGTCGGCCACAGAGGCGCAGCGGATCCGCGAGACCGACAAATTCGAGCTGAAGAACGGGAATGGATCTCCTGCCGAGGCTCCCAAGCCGGAGACCTCCCCACCCGCGAGCAGCAGCCCGGAGCTGCAGAATCAGCTCGCAGCCGCCCGCAACAGCGCCAACACCGGCGGTGTGTTGAACCCCCAGGCCGGCGCCAACGCTGCCTCGGGCGGCGGTCCGGCGCCGACCGCGACCCCGCCTCCGCCGACCGCGACTCCGGCCCCGGAGCCAGTCCCGACTCCGCCCCCGGAGCCGGCCGCGACTCCGCCGGCGCCGGTCGCCGCACCCGAACCGCCCGTGCTCAAGCCGTGCGATCCCACCCTGCCGCCGGTGGACGTCAGCTATGTGAGCAACACCGACGACAAGGTCATGGACCTGACCCGCGCCCTGCAGAGCGGTGAGGTGAGCGCCGACTCGCTCGAGGGAATGGTGGACGCCATCATCGCCAAGGCCGACGGCCACCCGATCCAGGACCTCCAGATCACCGGCCACGGCCTGCCCGGGGACCAGAACATCGCCGAGGGGGTCAACCTCACCAGCCCGCTCACGGACGAGCAGAGAGCGCAGTTGGATCGCCTGACGCCGTACCTCGCGCCCGACGCCAAGGTCACCCTCAACGGGTGCGAGGTGGGCGCGGGGCCGAAGGGCGAGGCGCTGCTGACCGAGCTCGCCGATCTCTGGGACAAGCCGGTGCAGGCCGGAACGGCTTACCAGCGCGTGTTCCCCGGCATCGAGGGCACCACCGTGACCGCCATTCCGCAGGAAAACGGTCCGGCCACGATCCAGGTCGATCCCTCTCCACTGTCGTCGATGTTGAGGGCGCTGCCGGACACCAAGTACGACGACCAGACCATGGAGCTCTACAACAGCCTCTCGCCCGACATGCAGGCGGCGCTGGACGTGCAACAGCGCCTGGACATCGCCAACGCTCTGCTGCCCGGGGCCACCAGCGCCGAGGAGAGGCAGGTGTTGATGAATCTGTTCGAGACCGCGACGCCCGAGCAGCGCCGCGATCTCTACCGCTACATCGAGGAGCACGAGTGGAACGGCGAGCTGAAGCACGGGCTGTTCGTCAACGATGACCGGCTGTGGAACAACCTCGACGCCGACCAGCGGACGCAGTTGGCCGCCTGGCTCAACGAGGATTATTTTCGAGCCGGTGATACGAAATAGGCTTGAATAGACCGTCACGCCACCCGCCACACAGGATCAACTGCGGTGAGCAGCGCAATCAGGGCAGGTCTCGGATCTGCTCGCACGCACCGTACTCGACGAACTGGGTTCCGCCCACGGCGTAGTACTGGGCCGCGATCCAGGCCGGACTGCGTTGCACCGCCGAGATGCGCAGCTCGTCGAGCATGCCGACAAAAGAATGACCGAGTTGCAGAGGCTCACTCGAGCTCCGCAGATCCGGGGTACCGCCATCCGATGGGATGTCCTTGGTGGCACACAGCGTGCCGTCGAGATAGATCCGCAATATCTCATCGGTGGCGCTGTAGGTGCCGACCACGTAGGTGAACCTATCGGTCGAAAGCGGCACCGGCGCATAGACTCCCCGGCCGCCGACGCCATCATCTCTCCAGACCAAGAACTGGGGGAGACCGTCTGTGTCGCGCGAAGCATTGAGCTGTAAATTGCCTGGTTTGCCAATCACGCGACGGTTTTCCAACGCCACCGAATCAGGCAAGGCCCAGCCCTCGAGCGTGACCTGATTGGCCGGTCGGAGGTCGAGGGAAATGTTGTCCTCGACTGACACGTTGATCTCGCCATCGAACCTGCGCATCTGGCCAAGGTTCCATTGCCTGACCTCGTGTTGCGTGGGCATGGTGGCGTCGTTGCGAAAACCGGTCGAGTCAGGCAGCACGGTATCGTCGATCGAGCCCGCCATGTGCCAGACTCCGCGGAAGCCGTCGCTCCAGACCGCGGTCGGATCATTTATCGAAATGTCTGTTCCTGCATAGTAGACCGTGAGGTGAGTGACTGTCGGGCTCGCTGCCAGCTCCGGCACCTTGACCCAGACCAGCAACCTGTCCGCCTCGCCGGGCTCGATCTCGTGCGCCAGGATAGTGGAACTGCCTTCCTTGACGAAGCGCAGGTCGCTCCGATCAGGCTGCAACGCGTCCAGGGGCAGGCAGCTCTGGTCGAGCCGGATCGGGACCGGGAAGTTCGCGAGCCACTCGCTGGTTGGGTTGCGCAGCGTCAGGGACAGACGGCCGCCAAAGTCTGGCCACAGCCAGTCGGGCGGGATGCCGGCGTCAGGGGATGCCGAGTCGGGGGATGCCGCGTCGGAGATCGCAGAGTCGGGGATCGCCGCGTCGGAGATCGCAGAGTCGAGGATCGCCGCGTCGGAGATCGCAGAGTCGAGGATCGCAGAGTCGGGGATCGCCGCGTCGGGGATCGCCGTGTCGGTGTGGCCGCTGTCAGCGGCAGCTCCATCGGATAGCCGGCTGTCGACCGCGGCGTCGGTCGCTCCGGCGTCGGGCATGGCCACGCATGCGCCGTTGCGGCAGACGCCGTGCATGTACGCGCAGTCCTGATCTAGGGTGCAGGTGCCGGGCCGACGGCATCGCTGGTCGACGCAGATCAGGCCGCTCGGGCAGGCCTGGTCGCTGGCGCAGGCCAGGTCCTCGCCGCCGGCCAGCGCAACGAAGATCTCGCAACCGGCGATCGCTGCCGCGGCGATCGCTGCCAGAGCCGTCTGTGCCGCGATGCCATTTTTGTGAATCATGGATCAGCGCTTCATTCGCAGACGCGCGGGCCAAACGGCAGCGTCTGGTCGATTGCGATGCCCAGGGTCCAGATCTGGTCGCCTCGCAGATAGAAATGCGTCTCCTCGGGCGTGCCGCCGATCTTGGCGAGATCGCCGGGGCCGGTCTCGTAGCCGGCGGCGACCACCACCGCCCTGCTAGTGCCCGGCTTGCGGATGATCATGCGCGTTCCCTTGGCCGGCCGCGCGCTGCTGGTCCAGTACATGTTCACGTACCAGGCCTCGTGCAGGACCGGAAAGTCGGTGGGCGAGCCGATGCCGCAGCCGTAGAAGTCGCCGCCCTCCAGCGGCGCCCACGGCTGGTTGCGGTGCATGACCAGGCCGGTGCGCGACTGCGAGAGCGCGTAGTGCTCGGCCAGCTCCTCGGTCCCGGTCGACGGGTAGGGCGGCGGCTCCTCCTGGGTCACCAGGTGCGCCTCGAGCACGATCGGCCCGGTCGCCGGCATCGCCAGATGGTCGCCGCTGTCGCCGACCCGCGGCATCTCGCCGACCTGCATCTCGCACGGGCCGCGCGAGGGCTGGTAGAAGCCGATGTCGACGTGAAAGGCTCCCGACTTCTCGACTCCGCCTTCGACGTAGGTGTCGATCACCACGTACCGGAATCCGGCGCTCACGTCGGCGCGCGCGTGGTAGTTGCCGCGATCCTGGCAGGCGGCCGGATCAAGGCTCGACAGGATGTGCACGTCCACGTCCACCCCGGCGGCCTCGGTCACGGCCGCGCTCAGGAAACCATCGCTCGGCACCTGCACCCGGTAGACGATCTCGGGACCGCTCTCGTCGGTGCCCGGCTGGCAAGAGTAGCTGTCGAAGAGCGAGCGGGTCGAGAGCGAGGTGTCGCGGTCGTCGCCGAAGATGAATTGGTCGACGCAGGTGATACCGGGCGGGCAGGTGGCAGCGCCAGCGTCGGCGGTTTCGCCCGCGTCCACACCGCCGGCCTCCGCGCCGGCCGCGTCCACACCGCCGGCCTCCGCGCCGGCCGCGTCCACACCGGCATCGACACCGGCGTCACCTGCCGCGTCCGCCAGACCGGAGGCGTCCTGAGCCGCCTCCCCGCTGTCCGCTGCGACCGGAGTCTCCCCGCAGGCTGCGAGCAGCCATGCCGCGACCAGCGCCAGAAAGATACGCACCTTGCCACCTCCACGCCGAACGGGTGGTCCGCCCCCGGTCTCGCCCGCCGCAGTTGGCAACGGCAAGCCGCCCATCGCGATTAGCATCCGACCGGGTCGCCGGTGTCAACCCGAGCACTGGACGTAGGCCTGCGCCCGGTTGTTCTGCTCCAGGCACTCGGTGACACGGCCGTCCGGATCGACCACTGCCTCGAAGTCGCCAAAGGGCGGCACCGACGAGTCGCACTCCACGCGGACGCAGGTGCCGGGCGGCACCGGCTCGCTGGTGCGCAGGCGGCACAGTTCTTCGCCGTTGACCTGGCGGAAGACGACCTCGATGTCCCAGTCGCTGAGCGCGGCGCCGCGGTTGCAGAACTGGGCCGACAGATGGGTGTGCTGCGGGTCCACGCACTCCGCCTGCAGCTCGCCCACGGTGAGATCGGGCTTGGGCACGTCGGTCAGGTCGCCCTGGGTGTTCATGCGAAAGTTGTTGAGCCCGGGCTGCTGCCAGTTGCGCAGCAGGGCGCTGCTGTGCGGCACGGTGCCGTCGTCGCCGACGTTGGTGATGTGGTAGGCGTGCTGGTTCCAGATCGGCCGCGAGGCCGCCCACAGGTCGCGGCCGTCGCGGTAGACGCGCAGCCCCGGCCGGCAATCGAAGTGGCGCGC
The DNA here is from genome assembly GCA_016934455.1 of Deltaproteobacteria bacterium. Lineage (GTDB taxonomy): Bacteria > Myxococcota > JACRCW01 > JAFGSX01 > JAFGSX01 > JAFGSX01. Next base: position 4,401 of record JAFGSX010000454.1, on the reverse strand, counting down.
GCGGCAGACGTTGCCGGTGCCCGGGGTGTGGGCCAGGGTCGCGGTGCAGCCGTAGGTGTCGCCGCACTGCGCGTCCTCGGTGCAGCGGCAGAATCCCGAGTCGCAGTTGCCGCTGACGCAGTCGGAGCCGTCCTCGCAGCGCAGCCCCGCGAACAGGGGATCCCACTCGCCGCAGTAGGTGGGATTGCAGTTGCCGCTCATGCCCATGACCATCTCGGCGGCATAGTCGCCGTCGACGTCGGCGACGATCGGATTCTCCTCCCAGGTGCTGGAGAAGCGGGCCTGCGAGAACAGGACCTCGCCGGTCACGCCGTCGTAGACGCGGACGTAGCACTCGTCTCCGTACACCACCTCGGCGCGGCCGTCGGCGTTGAAGTCGAAGACGCTGGAGCCGGTGCGGGAGCTGCTGTGGTCCTGCGACGCCTGCTGCCACAGCAGCGCCTGGTCCGCGACGTCGTAGACCACGTAGTGGTCGGAGAAGGCGGCGCCGATCTCGGGCACGCCGTCGCCGTCGTAGTCGGCGACCGTGGGCGGGCCGCCGCCGGCGGAGGGCGCCGCGAAGTCGCGCACCACGGTGCCGCCGATGCTCATCACCCTGATGTGGCCGCCGCCGGCGAGGACCACCTCGGGCCGACCCGGCGCGTCGCCCAGGGCGCCGGCAAAGTCCCCGAAGTCGGCGAGGGCGCTGTAACCCTGCGCGCCGGCTCCGGTGAAGTAGCTCTCCAAGACAAAACCGGTGCCGCTCCACTGCCACACGCCCTCGCCGTGCGCCAGCTCGAGGGTGCCGTCCAGGTCGACGTCGGCGACCACGGCCTGCACGCCGGTGCCAAAGCCCAGCCAGCCGGGCACGGTGGCGATGCGCTCCCCGGCGGGCGACCAGACCGCGCCGTCGAACAGCACCTCCGGCAGCCCGTCGTCGTCCAGATCGACGAGGCTGACGCCTCCCCACAGGCAGGCGTCTCCGCGGTGCAGGTCGGCACTGCCGTCGGACAGGTGGCTGTACCAGAGACGCTGCAACCGACCCAGCGACCCGTCCCAGGCGAAGGCGATGACGCCGCCGGCCGCTGCCGCGGCCACGATCTCGGGCCGGCCGTCGCCGTCCAGATCGCCGATGGCCGGCGTCACCGAGGAGTTGGTACGGTCCTCGACCGCGGTCGCGGAGGCGACCTCGCGGCAGGTGGCGCCGTCCAGCACGCGCAGGGTGCCGGCGGCCTCGCAGCCGCGGGCGGTGCCCTCGGTGTAGGTGGCGTCCGAGATAAAGACGATGTTTGGCCGCAGCGGGATGTCCGGCCCCAGCTCGATGCCCAGCGTGGCGACCAGCGGCGTGTGCAGCACGCGGTTGAAGGTCGGGGCCAGGTCACCGGCGGGAGGCGAGCTCCAGACGCATTGAAGCTGCGGCCGCACCGAGCCCGAGACCGCCCGCTGCACGCACTCCTCGTCGTACTCGCCGGGCTGCCACGGCACACAGTGGCCTTCGACGCAGCGGCTGTCGTTCTCGCACAGCTCGGACGGGCCGCAGGGGGGGAACTGGTGGCCATCGGCGGCGGCGCCGTCGACCGGGCCGCCGTCGACCCATTGTGTACTGGAGTCCGCGCTGCCGCCGTCGCCGAACAGGTCGCCGCAGTCGCAACAGCCGGCCGCCAGCGCGCCGAGCGCGACCAGCAGCGCTATCGTCTGGCCAGTACCGTGAAGAATCGCGCGCATGGGTCACCTCCGTTTACCCGCCTGTCAGCGCGATACCCATCGAGGTGGGTAAAGGTCGTACTTTTAAGCTTATCGGGATCAACGGCGCATTGTTGCCGCTCGGTCGATGGGGTAATTGTCACGGGCACATGAGACTGGCAGACCTGATCGATCTCGAGACCCGCCTGACCCTGGATGCCGGGGCAGATCCGGCCGAGCTGCGCGCGCGCGACCGCGCCATCGGCGCTGCCCTGCCGGCCGGCGCCGCTCGCGGCACGCCCGCGCTGGAGGAGTGGCTGTCCGCCTTGCGGCAGCGCGCCCCGGCGCAGCTCTTTCCGGGGCGCGCGCTCGAGCGGGCGCTGCGCTGGTTGAAGCTGGGCCTCGGCCTGTCCGGGCTGATCGCCGGCTGGGGCCTGGCCGAGGCGCTGCTGTACTTCGACGGCCGCCAGCCCGTCAACGTGCTGGGCTACCTCGGCGTCTTCGTGGGGCTGCAGATCCTGCTGCTGCTGCTGCTGCTCGCCGCGCTGCTGGCCCCGGGTCCGATCGGCCGGCTGCCCCTGGTGCGCGAGATCCAGGGGCTGCTGCGCTGGCTGGCGCACGCCGCCGCCAGGCGAGCGGGCGCGGCGAGCGGCCGCGCCGAGGAATGGCGCGCGGCCCTGCGCCGTCTGGCGAGCCGGCGCTCGCTCTACCGCGGCGTCGAGCCGTGGCTGCTGCTCGAGCTGACCCAGATCTTGGGGGTGGCCTTCAACGCCGGCGCGCTGCTCTGCTGCCTGCGGCTGGTCACCTTTTCGGACCTCGCCTTCGCCTGGGCGACCACCCTGGCCCGGCTCGACGCCGAGCTGCTGCACGGCACGGTGCGAGCGCTGGCCGCGCCCTGGGCCTGGCTCGCGCCCGACGCGGTGCCGTCGCTGGAGCTGGTGCGCGAGACCCACTACTCGCGGCTGCACGAGGCCTACCTGGCGGCCGGGGCGCGCCGCGCCGCGGATCCGCTGCTGGTTGGCGGCTGGTGGCCGTTCTTGCTGCTCGCCACCGCCGTCTACGGCCTGCTGCCGCGGGCGGTGGCGCTGGCGGTGGCGCGCGGCCGCGCGGCCTGGGCGCTCGGCCACCTGCGGCTCGACGACATGGAGGTGCGGCGGCTGCTCGATCGCCTGGCTCGCCCCCAGGTGGAGACCCGGGCGCTGCAGCCGGAGCCCGGGCCGGAGCCGCCCGCGGGCGCGGCCGTGGATGGGAGGCTCGTCCGCGCCGGGGCCGCGGCGCGCTGCACCCTGGTGCTGTGGCGCGACGCGCCGCACGGCGACCGGTTCGAGCGCGCCGTGGCCACCGCGCTCGGCTGGAGCGTGGGCGAGGTGCACCGCGTGGACGGGAGCGACCTGGAAGCCGAGCGCCGCGCCTGCGATGCGCTCGCCTCGCCGCCGGCCCGGGGCGCGCCGGTGCTGGTCGCGGCCGAGGCCTGGGAGGCGCCCGACAAGGCCACGCTGCGGCTGCTGCGCTGCCTGCGCGCGGCCGCCGGGGAGCGGGTGCCGATCGCGATCGGGCTGCTGCCGACCGACGCCGAGCAGACGCCTCGCGCCGAAGACGTGCAGACCTGGCGCGACCGCCTGACCGTCCTCGGCGATCCCTTTGTCGGCGTCGAGCCGCTGGAGATGGCGCCATGAGCGAGGTGCCGATCTTCGCCGTGGTGGGCCGGGTCAACAAGGGCAAGTCCAGCGTGTTGGCGACCCTGGCCGAGGATGACTCGGTGCGCGTCGATCCTCATCCCGGCACCACCCGGGAGTGCCGCGAGTACCCGGTCCGGATCGACGGCGAGGTGGTGCTGCGCATCGTCGACACCCCCGGCTTCGAGGAGGCGGACCGGGCCCTGGCCTGGCTGCGCGCGCGCGAGACCAGCGCCGCATCGCGGGCCGAGCTGGTGGCCGAGTTCGTGCGCGCCCACGAGGCCGGCGACGACTTCAGCGAGGAGCGCAAGCTGCTGCGCCCGATCCTCGACGGCGCCAGCATCCTCTACGTGGTCGACGGCACCCGCCCCTATCGCACCAACTACCAGGCCGAGATGGAGATCCTGCGCTGGACCGGCCAGCCCGGCATGGCCCTGATCAACCGCATCGGCGAGGGCGACCACGGCGCCGAGTGGCGCCGCGCCCTGGACCAGTACTTCAAGATCGTGCGCGACTTCGACGCCCACGCCGTGAGCTTTGTCGATCGGGTGCGGCTGCTGAGCACCTTTCGCGAGCTGCGCGAAGACTGGCGCGCTCCCCTCGAGCGCGCCATCGGGGCGCTGATCGGAGAGCGGACGCGGCGCCGCGCCGAGGCCGCGGCCGCCATCACCGATCTCGTGGTCGACGCGCTCACCCTCGCGCTCGAGGTGACGGTGCGCGAGCGGCGCGAGATCGACGGCGAGCGGGCGCGGCTCGAGCAGCGCTTTCACGACCAGTTGCGGGAGCGCGAGCAGCGGGCGCGCCACGCCGTCGAGGGGATCTACGCCCATCACCGCGGCGCGTGGAACAGCGCCGAGGTGGCCCGACCGGTCTTCGACCGGGACCTGTTCGCGCAGGAGGCGTGGCGGCTGCTGGGGCTCTCGCCCAAGCAGCTCGTGGCCGCCGGCGCGGTGGGTGGGGCGGTGGTAGGCGGCTCGATCGACGCCGCGGTCGGCGGCGCCAGTTTCATGACCGGGACCCTGATCGGAACGCTGCTGGGCGGCGGCGCGGCGCTCTACAGCGG
>JAFGSX010000037.1 GCA_016934455.1 Deltaproteobacteria bacterium | reverse complement strand
TGCCGCTCAAGGAGACCTCGGCCGAGGTGCAGATCGCGGGCGTCATCGCCCGGGTCAAGGTCAAGCAGGTCTTCGCCAACGAGGGCGCCAAGCCGATCGAGGCGGTCTACGTCTTCCCGGGCTCGACCCGCGCCGCCGTGCACGGCATGCGCATGACCATCGGCAAGCGCACCATCGAGGCCAAGATCGACAAGAAGGCCGAGGCGCGGCAGCAGTACGAGCAGGCCAAGCAGGAGGGGAAACGGGCGTCCCTGCTCGAGCAGGAGCGGCCCAACGTCTTCACCATGAACGTCGCCAACATCATGCCGCGCGACCGCATCGAGGTGGAGCTGGACTATTCGGAGTTGCTGGTGCCGGAGGACGCCACCTACGAGTTCGTCTACCCGACCGTGGTCGGCCCGCGCTACACCGGCGGCATGGATGCGAAGAAGGACAAGTGGGCGGCCACGCCCTACACCACCGAGGGCCAGGGCGAGAGCTACAAATGGGACATCAGGGTCCACATCGAGACCGGCATCCCGCTCAAGGAGATCGCGTCGCCGTCGCACAAGGTGATCGTCAAGAAGCTGGGCGACAGCAGCGCCGACGTGGTGCTCGACCAGGCCGGCGGCGGCAACAAGGACTTCGTGCTGCAGTACCGGCTGGCCGGCAACAAGATCGAGACCGGCGTGCTGCTGTGGCAGGGCCAGGACGAGAACTTCTTCGTGGTCATGATGGAGCCGCCCAAGCGGCCCACGGACCAGCAGATCCCGCCGCGCGAGTACATCTTTTTGCTCGACGTCAGCGGCTCGATGCACGGCTTCCCGCTCGACACCACCAAGGCGCTGATGAAGAACCTGTTCACCCAGCTCCGGCCGACCGACTACTTCAACTGCGTCTTCTTCTCGGGCGGCTCGTTCGTGCTCAACCCGCAGGGCTCGGTCCCGGCCACGCCGGGCAACATCGACAACGCGCTGCAGGTGATCAACCGGCAGCGCGGCGGCGGCGGCACCGAGTTGATGGGCGGCCTCAAGACTGCGTACGGCATCCCCAAGACGGTGCCCCACCTGTCGCGCTCGGTCATCGTCGCCACCGACGGCTACGTCGGGGTCGAGGCGGCCGCCTTCAAGTTCATCCGCGACAACCTCAACCAGGCCAACCTGTTCGCCTTTGGCATCGGCAGCAGCGTCAACCGCGCCCTGATCGAGGGCATGGCGCGCGCCGGCCTGGGCGAGCCCTACGTGGTGCTGCGGCCGGACAAGGCGGCCGAGCAAGCCGAGCGGTTGCAGGCGGTGATCCAGTTCCCGGTGCTGGCGGGCATCGACGTCAAGTTCAACAAGTTCAGCGCCTACGAAGTGGCGCCGAGCAAGGTGCCGGACCTGATGGCCAAGCGGCCGGTGATCGTCTTTGGCAAGTACAAGGGCAACCCGGCGGGCAGCATCGAGGTGACCGGCTACAGCGGCCAGGGCAAGTTCACGCAGAAGCTCGACGTCAGCGAGAAGCAGGTGCGCGGCGAGAACGCGCCGATCCGCTTCCTGTGGGCGCGCAAGTGGGTGGCCATCCTCGACGACGAGTACGTCATGTCCAACCAGGCCAAGGAGGTCGAGGAGGTGATCACCGACCTCGGCCTCGCCTACACCCTGCTCACCCAGTTCACGTCTTTTGTCGCCATCGACAGCGAGGTGGTCAACCAGGGCGGCCAGGGCGACCAGGTCAAGCAGCCGTTGCCCCTGCCCGAGGGCGTCAGCAACCTGGCGGTCGGCAGCGGCGAGGCGGTGAGCAAGACCATGGCGCTGCCGGCCAGGCGCTCCGTCAGCCGGAAGGACGGCGAGGCGCGTCCCTCACCTATGCCCTCCCCGGTCCAGGCGCCAGCGGAATCCCCGGCCTCGTACGCGCCCTCGGCGCCGCCGCCGCCGTCGGGCGGGTTTACGGGGCGCCCGATGCCAAAGTACTCCAAGAAGAGCCGCGCCGAGGTCTACGACGAAGACCGCGCCGCCGGCGAGCGGCGGATCATGATCGTGGGTCTCAAGGCCGCCGGCCTGGGCGACACCAAAGCGCTGATCGCGGCCATCGAAGGCAAGCTGGCCGCGGTGGCCAAGGAGTGCGCCAGCGGCGAGACCACGCTCAAGCTCAAGATCACCGTCGACGCCAGCGGCAAGGTGACCAAGGTCGAGATCATCGAAAGCAAGGACAAGAAGCTGGGCGACTGCCTCAAGAAGAAGCTCACTGGACTGAGCAGCGCCACCAAGGCCACCGGTAAAAGCGGCACGCTCGAGCTAACGCTGCGCGCGCTGTAGACCGTCACTCCAGGGTGTAGCCCGCGTCGACCCATGCCTCCGTGCCGCCGACCAGGTAACCGATCCGGCAGTAGCCCAGCGCCACCAAATCGTCGCCGGCGATGTGGGAGCGGTGCCCGATGGTGCAGTACAGCACCACCTCGGTCTCGAGATCGGGCCCGATGTAGGCGACCAGCGCGGCGGTGTCGTCGTGCGCCAGATAGGTATCGGTCTGTGGGATCTGGCCCCCGCTCTCGCTGCCGACGTTGATGAGCAAAAAGTCCTTGTCCGCCAGCGCCGCGTTAAGCTCCTCCGGGGTCAGCGCCGCGAGCGCGGGCGGGTTCCCCTGCGAGCAGAGCGCTGGCGTGAAGCCATCGGCGACCGGGGCGCCGTCCCCGGCCGAGTAGCCGTCGGCGATCGGGGCACCGTCCCCGGCCGGCGAGCGATCGATACCGTTCGCGGTGTCGGCCTCGGGCGCGCGGTCTCCGGGCGCGGCGTCTGCCCGCGCGGCGGCATCGAGCTGCGGGCTGCCGGCGTCCGCGGCAGGCTCGTCGCTGCACGCCGCCACCAGCAGCAACAAGCTGACCATCCCCAACCTGGTTGCGCCGACGCGGAGATCCACTCGCTGGTCGCACCTCCCGCCCCAGATTGTGCCCGATACGAACCGGTCGCGCCACTCCCTGCGCCAGGGCGCGGAGCGCCCTCCTCGCGCGTTTCGCAGCACGGATCAGACGAGCTAGAATGATCGCATGCGAACGGTCGCCCACGGCATCGCAGCCTTCGCTCTGCTCATGGGTTGCCGGCCCGAGCCCGCCTCGCAGGTCGCCGCCGGACCACCGGCCGGCCGGGCCTCGGCCGCGCTCAACGGCGTTCCCGTCGACGGCTA
>JAFGSX010000453.1 GCA_016934455.1 Deltaproteobacteria bacterium | reverse complement strand
GTCGGCCGGGCCCAGGTCGCCGCCGCCGGCATCGCGCCGCAGATCGCCAGCAGCGGCGTCGGCAGCCGCATCGCGCCGCGCCGAATCGGCGGCACCGCCGTCGACAAACGGCATGCAGGCCCCGTTGATGCAGATCTCGTCCCGCTGGCACGAGGCATTGGAGTTGCACGGCCGGCGACAGAATCCCTGCACGCAGATCTCGTTTGCGAGGCAATCGTCCGTCGTGTCACACGGCGCGCCGCTGGTCGGCTCTTGACACGAGCACGAGGCGAGCGACAGCACAGCGAGCGCCGTGGTCAGGCCGAAAACACGCATGGGTTTCTTCTCTCGCGGGCTATTTGCCGTCGATTCTACCACGATCCGGAGCGTGAAGAACTGCTGGTGGCTCAGGGGGCGGGGTCCGGAAAGAACAGGGCGCGGATCTCGTCCGGCAGCCGGGCCGAGTTGACCAGCCGCTGGGCCGCTGCCAGCACCTCGAGGTCGACCGTGTCGCTCATCTGGAACAGGTCGGCCGAGGCGTAGCCGGCGCTGGTGTGCGGGGGGTTGGTGGCGCGGCCGGTGCGCAGGCCCTGGTCGCGTCGCCACTCTACCAACTGCCAGTTGAAAAAGAGCTGCGCCCGCGCCAGCTCGCCATTGCCGTCGCTCCACAGATAGAGGTCGCACGCCGGCCCGCCCTGAAACCAGCGCGCGGTGAAGGCGTCGTCGTCCTGGCGCACGTACTGCGGATCGATCTCGCGCAGGCGCCGGCCCATGCGGCAGGGGTCGATGATCTCGGACACGACCTCCATCCAGTCGACGGTCGGATCGATGACACGGCAGCCGTAGAACTGGCCGCGCTGGTTGACGAACTGCAGCCGGACTGGCAAAGAGCGCTGGCCCACGACGAACTGGGCGTCGACCTCGCTGCCGATCGCGGGCATGGCGGCTTCGGCCTCGCGGCAATGCAGGCACAGGCCGCGCAGGCTCAGATCGCGCACCGGGTGGACGCTGTCGTGGGGCGGGAGCACGATCTCGACCGCGTCGGCGATGTAGCCCGGGATGACCAGGTCGTTGCGCGAATCGCGCCGGCGCTCGGGCTTCTTCTCGACCGGCGGCGCAGCAGGCGACTCCGGCACCGGCACTCCCTTGCCGGTGATCGACCGGGCGACACGGCCCAGGCTCGCGAACAACCCGCTCTTCGTTCCCACGCTTGCGACTCCGCCGCAGCCGATGTCGGTCGACAGAGCGATCCGATTTTCAACCTAGCACGGCGGGATCGGCGCAGCTATTTTTCGGCTCAATAGGCCTCGAGCGCCCGCGCCCAGGCCAGAGCCAGTATCGCGGCGGCCGCTGCCAGCGCCACCACCTGGGCCGGCCAGCGCAGGCGATGTCGGATCGCCACCGCCCAGCCCGCCCCCAGCGCGGTCCCGACCAGCAGCCCGCAGGCGTGCGCCGCTACGTCCGTAAACGGGCTCGAGCCGAGCATGGCCAGCAGCGCCAAACCGCCGCCCAGCGGCAGCCAGGCGCGCCAGCGCTGCAGCGGAGCGCGGTACTTGACGACGAACTGCTGCCCGGCCAGCACGCCAATGGAGCCGAAGACCGCGGTCGAGGCGCCGATCGATAGATGGCCGGTCTGGTAGAGCAGCGCGTTGGCCAGGTTGCCGCCGACGCCGGCGAGCAGGATCAGCAACCAGCCGACGCCGATGCCAACGATGCTGCAGGCGGCGCTGCCGAAAAGCGCCAGGCCGGCCATGTTGGCTGCCAGGTGGCCCGGGTTGGCGTGCAGCAGCAGCGCCGTCGCGCTGCGGTAGAGCTCGCCGTCGACGATGGCCGAGGCCGAGGCGCCCCACGACTGGACCAGCGTCACGCTCGGCCGGTCGCCGACCAGCAGCACCTGGAACGCCAGCAATCCCGCGGCCACCCACAGGCCCGACGTGTTTCGCAGGTAGTCGAATCGGGCGCTGGCGTTTTCATCGGTCAGCGGGTTCTCGGCCAGGTACTGCTCGATCGCGCGCACCGCGGCCGCGTGGTCGGATGCGTCGACCCAGACGTCGAAGCCGCGGTCGCTGGCCGAGGTGCTGCTGGCGATGCCCATCGAGGTCAGCACCAGGCGCACGGTGTCGATGCGATCGGGGGTGATGTTGCTGACCAGCAGCCGCATGTATCCGATCGTACCTCGCAGCGCGCGGATTGACAGGCGCTTTGTTTGGCGAGTTGAATTACCGCGGTCACGACGGCCAAGGGAAAGGGCTTTGCGATGAATAGAGTGAGCTGCTGGGTTGCCATTGCTCTGGTCGCACCTGTGCTGTGGTCCTGTTCGAGACCGGCACCCGTGGCAGAGGAGAAGAAAGCGTCGCTCGCCGAACCGCAGAAGGCACCGGTCGCCGAAACCAAAAAGGAGCCAGCCGTGCAAAACGCAATTGACGAACTCGCCGCACCGCCCGACGTCGCCGCACCTCCGGCCGACGCCAAAAAGACCGCCTCCGGCCTCGCCTACAAGGTGCTCAAGGCAGGTGCCGGCGCCCAGCACCCCAAGGCCACCGACAAGGTGG
>JAFGSX010000452.1 GCA_016934455.1 Deltaproteobacteria bacterium | reverse complement strand
GTCCGGTGTGGTGCACGGTGCGCAGTCCGTCGCTGTCGAAGCCGAGCTTGGCTCCCAGCTTCTCGATCACGGCGCCGGTGCCGCCGGCGCACTTGTCGTTCATCGTCGCCTGACGACGGCGCTCCCCCCCCTGTTCGCGGAAAAAAATGACTTTGGCGTCCTGCCCACCTAGGTCTATCAGGCTGCGGCAGTCCGGATACAGCTCCTGCGCGGCCGCGGACACGGCGTTGACCTCGTGCACGAAGCTGACGCCTAGGGCCTCGGAGATGCCAATGCCGCCGGTGCCGGTCAGGTACAGCTCGTCGCAACCGGGGCGCACGCCAAAATCCGCGCACAGCCCGTCCAGCACCTGCTCGGCGACCTCGAGCGGCCGTGCGTCGTGACGCCGGTAGCCGCGCCACAGAAGCTGGCGCGAGCTGCGCTCGAAAACGGCTGCCTTGACCGCGATCGACCCGACGTCGAGCCCGATGACCAGCCGCGCGCGGCGGGCGTTCATGCCTCACCCCGCAGCGGGGCGGGCGCCGCGGCCGTCGAGGTGCGCGTTGCCGCCAGCCAGTCGCTGGCGCTGGCCGGCGCCGGCGACGACTGCAATCGCGCCTGCTCCTCGTCACGCGCGCGCGGCGAAACCGCGTCGGGCCTTTCCTCTGCCGGAACTTGCAGGGGGCGTATCCCCGCCGCCTGCATCTGCTCGCACGCCAGCGCGGCCAGACGCACCGCGGTCGCCGTCTGGCCCGGAGCGAACGGCAGCGGCGCGCGCTGCAGCTCTGGATGGGTGGCCAAAAAGGCGCACAGGTCGGCCGGCGCGTAGCTGCTGCGCGCCCACAGCGACCGCCACTCGGCGCGGGCGCGCTGCCTCGCCTCTGAAAGCGCCATCTGTACGCGCGACAGCGCGTTGCCCTCGCCGTCGGCCGCGGTCTCGATCGGCAGGAACAGGATCGACGGGTGCTCGGCCAGCACCGCCGGCTGCGCGCCGTCCGACTGGGTCGACGGCATGCAGCCAAACGGCTTGAGCGAGAGAACCAGATGGCAATGGCCTGACTGCGCGTAGTGAATCGTCTTGCCGATCTCGAGGTGCCCCTCGCCACCGCGCAGCCGCGGATCGTAGTACCGGTCCGCCAGCCGCTCGAGCTCGCGCTGGTCGACCAGCGGCAGCACGCGACCGCTGACCGCCGCCCGCAGCCGATCGTACTCGCCGACCAGCACGCGCTCGGCCAGGTCGAGCAGCGCCGTCGTCCAGCGCACGCGCAGCGGGCTCAACAGCCGCGACCAGGCGCGGCCGAGGCGCGTCCGCGCCCGGCGGTCGGGCACGCCCAGCCGCCGCCGCTGCTGCACCCGCGCGACGTGGATCAGATAGGCGATCCAGGTCGTCAGCGGCTCGGCCAGCACCTCGGCGCCGAGGCGCTCGAGCTGCTCGAACATGTTGAAGTTGCCGTCGCTCTCGGTGGTCTGGGCCCAGAACTCGCCGGTCACCTTGACCAGCGGCGCCAGCCGCAGGCGATCGAGGGCGACCTGCTCGAAGCTGGCCGCTGCGGCGGCGAGGGCCTGTACCAACTGCTCGCTGCGCCGCTGCTCGAGCAGCAGCGCGACAGCGGAGAGCCAGCGCATGGTGCGCCGCACAGGGCGCGGCAGCCAGGTCAGCCCCGTCAGCCAGTCGACGGCGCGGCGGCCGGGACCGGCCGGCAGCGGAGCCATGACCGGGACCAGCGCCTCGACCATGCGGCGGCGGGCCGCTGCGCTGGCGCCGCGCTCCCGCTCGAACGGCCGGTGCTGATGATACAGATCGTTGGCGATGTCGCCGACCATCATCCCGCGCAGCAGGGCGTGGAAGAACGGCATCGAAAAGTCAATGCCCGAAGGCTCCAGCGACTGCACCGGCCCGCCCGACTGCTGGAACACCAGCACCCGAAAGCCGGCGAATCCTGCCGCCTCGAGCGCCAGGCGGTACTCGCTCTCGTACATGCCAAAGCGGCACGGCCCGGCCGAGCCGGCGGTGAAGAAGACATAGCGGTCGATGATCTGCTGCGCGCTCAATCCCTCGTCGTCGCGCAACCGCTGCAGCCGGCGCACCAGGTTGCCGATGGTGAAGTAGGCGGGATTGCACAGGCCGTTGGAGCAATACTTGCGGCCGGTGTCATGCGCCGCGCGATCGACGTTGGGCAGGATCTCGACCCGGTAACCCAGCGCGCGTAGCCCGACCTCGATCAGACGCTCGTGAGCCCAGGTGAGCCCGCCGCACAGAATGGTAGTGGTCTCGCGCTCGCGGCGCAGAAACGGCCGCTCCTGCCGCAGCCTGTAATGCTGTTGTTCGCCCATGGCTCCCCGCTCTGGGAGCCTTCTTGTAGCAGATATATATAGCCCGAAAAACTGAAAACTGACACGTCAGTCTACATTGAAATCACAATTGTTTTGCTTAAACGAGGAGACTCCGATCACCAGTTGTCACGCAGCTTGGCCGCTGGTTTGCCGATGCTGATCAGCTTGGCCGTGCCGCAGAGCAGCGCATCGCCCTCAGAGCCCTGGCACTTCTCGGCGCTATTGAAAACGACGACCAGCAGCCACTCCTCGCCCTGCTTGACGGTCGGATCGAGCTTGCCAGCGGACACGAACAGCGTGCGGCCGGTAGGCTTGGCGCCGTCGTGCAGAGAGGTGCCGCCGGGATCGGCATCGCCGTCGTCGCTCTCCATGACCGTGTCGTCGTCGTCGCTGGCGGCGGCCAAGGTGCGCCAGCTCGTCTCCACGATCTTGAGCGTGACACCGGCGTCGGCGGGCGCGATCTCGGCCAGCTCGCCGCGCACCAGCAGCGTGCTGCCGGCCCTCTTCTGGGGCTGCTCCAGAGCCTGCTCCAGCGTCCACAGCGGCACCTGTCGTCCTTGCAGCGCCTTGAGGTCGCCGTAGACGTCGCCGCCGCGGTTGGCGATGACGCGCGCGACCAGCGTGGCGCTGGCGGTCGACTTGACCTTGGTCAGCCATGGTTCTTCGACCAAGATCTCAAGAAGGGTGAAGTCCTCGCGCCCGGCGCAGGCGTTGAGCATCGTCCAGCCGCGCTCGAGATCCTGCTGCGCCTGTGCCAGCGCGAAGTTGGCGCAATGGCGCGCCGATTGGGCGCTCTTTGCCGCCTCCTGGGCGGTCACCAGCTTGGGTTGGGTCGACGCCGGCGGGGGCGCCGCTTCGTCGTCGCCGCGCTCATCCCAGGTCTGCAGCTCCGGCCGCGTCGATCGGCATCCGGACAGCAGCAGGCAAACACCGAGCGCCAGCGCCGCCGCCTCTTTCATACCTCTCATGACAACCCTCCTTCGCACTGCCAGCCAGGTACCGCTTCAGTCGATCGCAAGCGGCACCGGAAGCGCGGTCAGCTCCTGTCTCCACTGCGCCTGCATCCAGGCCAAGAAGGCGCGCTCTCGCTTGTCGAGCAGCTTGGGCTCGATCAGCCTGCGGTCGAGCGGCGAGAAGGTGATCGGCACCACGCGCAGGAACCCGGCTCGCGCCGGGTCGGGCACCACGGTGCACAGGTTCTCGATCCGCACCCCGCACTCGCCCTCGACGTAGATACCCGGCTCGATGCTGAACACGTGACCGGGCTCGAGCGCGGCGTCGCCGATCGGCGACACCCGCGGCGGCATCTCGTGGACGTTGATGCCAACTCCATGGCCGGTGCCGTGCAGGTACTGGAAGCCGGCCTGCCAGATCGGCGCCCGGCAGATGGCGTCGAGCTGATAGCCCTTGGTGCCGACCGGCAGCCGCGCCAGCATGGCGTTGACCGCGCCCTTGAGCACCACCGTGAACAGCAGCCGCTGGCGCGGCGTGGCCTGCGCCTTCTTGCCGGCGAGAAAGGTGCGCGTCAGGTCGGTGGCGTAGCCGCCGTCGTAGAAGGCGCCGGTGTCGAGCAGCACCAGGGTGCCGGGCGCGATCGGTGTCGTCGCGTCCGCCTCCGTGTAATGGATGATGGCGCCGTGCGGGCCGGCGCCGGCGATCACCTCGAACGACAGCCCCTTGCCGCCCGAGCGCCTGAAGCGGCGGATCACCTCCTGCTTGAGGTCGTGCTCGGTGGTCGGCTGACCGCCGTCGATGCGGCGGTTGAACCAGCCCTGGGTGGCCCAGATCACCTTGTCCGCCAGCCGGTAGGCGTGCAGCATGTGCCCGAACTCGGCCTCGTTCTTGTGCGCCTTGAGCGTGCGCAGCGGGCTCTTGTGCGAGATCGGCGTGGCGCCGCGGCGCGCGATCTCGGCGCGCACCGCCTCGGTAGTGCTGCCCTCGTCGAAGCCGACGCGACAGGGTTGCCGCGCCGTCGGCAGCGCGTCTCCCCAGGCCGCCTCGTCGACGATGGTGACCTGCTCCGGCAGCTCGAGACCGCGGCCGCGGTCCCGGCCCGGCAGCGCCAGCACCAGCCGCTCGGAGGTCACCACCGCCACCGCCTTGAAGGTGGCCTGAAACGCGATCTCGTCGCCGCGCAGGTTGACCAGGTAGGCGATCTCGTCCAGCGCCTGTAGCACCATGGCGTCGAGCTTGGAGTCGCGCAGCTCCTGGCGCAGCACCGCGAGCTTGTCCTCGACGCTGCGGCCGGCGATCGAGACCGGCACCGCGCGCAGCTTGCCGACGGAGCTGGCGATCGAACCGCGCACCTCCTCGACCAGAGACGGCTGCACCGCGGTCAGGCTCAGCCCGCTGCCGTCGAGCGCGGCGCGCATGGCGGCGAGATCGGCGACCGAGAACCGATCGGGCTCGTAGCCAAGCTGCTTGACGCCCTGGCCGGCGAGCTGGCGCAAGAGAACGTACATCGAGCTCTCGTTGGCGGTGCCGAGCGGCACCTTGACCACCTGGTAGTGAGCCGGATCGGTCTCCTGCTCGCCCTGCAGGTAGTAGCGACCGTCGACGAAGATGTAGGCCTTGTCGGGTGTGATCACCAGGTCGGCGACGCTGCCGGTAAAACCCGACAGCCAGGCGCGCGTGCTCTCGGCGGTCGGCACGTACTCGTTGAGATAGCGATCGGTGCCGCGGACGATGTAGGCGTCGAGACCCCGCTGCCGCATGCGATCGCGCACCTGCTGCAACCGCTGCGCGCGCTGCTCGCGAGTGGCTGCCACTGCTTGCGCGTTTCCCATGGCGCTCTCCTCGCCGGCAAACGCCGGCCCGGGGCACCATACACCACGGTCGGCCGGACGACCGCACAAAATTGGCGCCGGCCGTCGGTGGCGGGCGACAGAAACCCGGCCCGGGTCACGACTCGGCTATGAGGTAGCGATCGCCCTCGCGCAGCAGCGTCAGCTCGTCGGTCGAGCGCTCGCGGTCGCCGCCGCGCAGACGCGTCACCTCGAAGGTGGCCACCGCCAGCGCCCCCTCGAAGACGACGTTGATGAGCTGGAATCGGAGGCCCTGCTCGGCCGCACGCGCGGCGTTGCGGCGAAACAGCTCGGGGTCGAGGCTGGCCGCAGCCAGGTCGGTGTGCAACGCGCTGAAGGTGGCAAAATCCTGCGCCTGGACAGCGACCACAAAGGCGTCGAAGACCGCCTGCACCGCCCGCTCCGGATCGAACCGATCGCCGCGCCGCTGCCGTGCCGTCATCGCGACCCCCTGGCCGGCGCCGAGCCCCGCGCCGCGCCGTCATGGCCGGTCTCCCGACCGCGGCCAAGCCTTCAGACCCGATAGCGCTGCCCCTGCACCAGCGCCCGGAGCCCACTGCCGGCGAGATCCAGGCCATCCTCGACGTGGAACAGCCAGAGCCGCTCCCGCAGCGGGGCTGGCAGCGTCTGCAGTTGGGAGGGCGGAGTATGCACCTGCGACGACCCGCACTCGTGCAGGACCACGTCGGCGGTCTCCAGCCAGGAGATCAAGGCCGGATCGAACGGCGTGTCCGAGCTGTTGCCGAGCGTGCGGCCGCCGGCCGCGATGCGCAGCGCACCGGTCGGGACCATGTGCCGGGTGCGCCGGAAGCGCACCTCGAACGGACCGGCCGCGAGCGCTCGATCGTCATCCGCCGAAAACAGATCGAAGTAGCGGTCGAGCAGCAGCGGCGGCTGGCGCGCCTGCTCGAGCACCGCCGCGTGCATCAGCAGCGGTATCCGCCGCTGCAGGACGTAGAGGAGATAGTAGCCAAACAGCTCGATGCCCGAGGCGTGGTCCGGGTGCAGGTGGGTCAGCGCGATGGCGCCGATGTCGGCGATGTCGACGCTGCCGGCGGTCGCCTCGCGCAGGATCTTGCGGATCGGATGCGGGCAGTCGACCAGCAGCCTGAAGCCCGACCGCTCGCACAGCAGCGACGCCGAGTAGTGCAGTGCCGAGAAGGCGTCGCCCATACCCAGAGTGACGAAGGTGAAACCGCCGTCAGCGGCTTCAGGATCGAGGTTCGAGCTCATCCACAGCCTCCGTCTCCGAAATGGGCCTCGGCTTCGCGCCGCCCATCTTAGAAGTTTTTGCCGTCGACGAAGATGGCGACCCGGTTCCGGTGCATGGGGCTCCCGCACTCGCCGTGCGCCGCCGCGGGCGATCAGTCGTCGCCGCCGGGCGCGGGCTCAAACAGGGTCGCCTGGCGCGCGCCGCCGCGCTGGCGGCCGAGATGGGCGTAGGCGCGCGGCGTGGCCAGCCGACCGCGCGTCGTGCGCTGGACAAAGCCCTCCTGGATCAGGAACGGCTCGTAGACCTCCTCGATGGTATCGGCCTCCTCGCCGCAGGCGGCGGCCAGCGACTCGACCCCGACCGGCCCGCCATCGAACTTGTCGATGATGGTGGCCAGCAGGCGGCGGTCCATCTCGTCGAAGCCGAGCTGGTCGATCTGCAGCCGGTCGAGCGCCTGGCGGGCCATGGCGTGCCCGATCGAGCCGTCGCCCTCGACCAGCGCGAAGTCGCGCAGCCGGCGCAGCAGCCGGTTGGCGATGCGCGGGGTGCCGCGGGCGCGGCGTGCGATCTCGGTGGCCGCGTCGCCGTCGACGCCGACGCCCAGGATGGCCGCGCTGCGGCGGATGATCTGCGCCAGCTCGGCATGGCCGTAAAAATCGAGTCGCGCCACGAAGCCGAAGCGGTCGCGCAGCGGGCTCGAGAGCAGCCCGGTGCGGGTGGTGGCGCCGATCAGGGTAAACGGATGCAGGTTCATCACCAGCGTGCGCGCGCCGGGCCCGTCGCCGTATACCAGATCGATCCGGTAGTCCTCCATCGCCGGGTACAGGATCTCCTCGACCGCCGG